>NZ_CP025025.1:3529352-3899352 GCF_002874535.1 Mesobacillus jeotgali | reverse complement strand
TGAGAAGGACGACTCGTTATCGAGTAGAAGGAGCAAACTCCCTCTGGCATGTTTATAAAACCGTTCCGTTTTGGAAGGTCGTTAAAAATTTCGTCGTCATCCAGGTGGCGCGCTACACTCCGTTTCTCGGCATGAAAAACTGGCTGTACCGCACATTTCTGCGGATGAATGTCGGCGACCAAACTTCCTTCGCATTGATGGTCATGCTCGACGTCATGTTCCCGGAAAAAATCTCCGTTGGCCGCAATACGGTCATAGGCTACAACACAACCATCCTTGCTCATGAATACTTGATCAAGGAATACCGCCTCGGCGACGTCGAAATTGGCAGCGAAGTCATGATCGGCGCCAACTCCACAATCATGCCTGGTATCAGGATCGGTGACGGAGCCATCGTCTCTGCAGGAACACTCGTCCACAAAGACGTCCCAGCCGGAGCCTTCGTCGGCGGCAACCCGATGCGAGTGATTTACACAAAGGAAGAGCTTGCTGAACGCTGGGCAGATGATGAGATTTATGGAGTAGATTCCACTAAATAAAAAAAGCGAAACGGAATGAACAGCTCCGTTTCGCTTTTTTGTGTTTTCTATACATTTTTTCATAGTTGGTAATCGGAGTGATGATATTGTCGCACGCTCTGGCCCGTTTCTTAGCATTTTGAACTGGGAAAAATGAGCGATAATTTCCAAGTCGCCAATAAAAATCGATTTTCGCCAATAACCAGCTCATTATCGCCAATAAAATCAAATTATCGCCAATATATTTTGAAAATCGCCAATAAAAATGTTTACTCGCCAATAAATGTCTCATTCAGCTAAAAAAGGCAGCCGGCAACACTCAAAAAAATACAGGAAATATATCATTTGTGGCTTTTGATTGCCATTTCGGTCTATTTATAAGGAAATTCTGAATAACAATAGATGGTTTCGTCGGCAAACTCGTTTTCTTCACGGAAGGAGCAGGTCTTCAGGCCGATCTTCCTTGCTGGAATCAGGTCTGTGCTTTGGTCGCCGACAGCCAGGTCTAATCCATATCTGTCATGCAGGTATTTGTAGGCATGGATATCTGGTTTTAATGAATAGCCATCATCGGCAGGACAAATGACCTCCTCGAAAAATTGGCCGAGCTCCCAGTGTTCCAGCAGCTCTTCTGTTGAGCGCCGATTACGGTGAGTCACGAGGACATTTGAATCTGCACTTGAAAGCACATCTTTCACAAATGGAAAAAGCGGTTTCCGATCATTTGGCAAAGTGCGTTCAATTTCGCGGAATTCAGTTACCTTTTTTTTATCGACCCCATAAAAATCATAGGCTGTTCCGTATTTCAGATGCGGAAGAACTTCTTCATACTTCAGGTCTTTTTTTGCCATGACAGTAAATGCCTCAACAAGAGTCGGCCATGTATCAAGGATGGTTCCGTCCAAGTCCCAGAGGATTTTCATTGTACCCAGCCTCCTTAAATAGTGAAAAAAACGCTTAGCGCCAACTTTTGTCGCTGTTTCCACTTTTCTGATTGCCACCATTCTACCAGCTCCATTTTAAAAAGCAAACATGAAGAGCTAATGGTTGACGGATAATAAAATGAACGTTAAACTACATATAACTTCATCTTGTTACCATATTAGCGAACTAAAGGATTTAGATAATTAAAACTCAGCTTTTTTGGGTAGAAAGATAAAAACACCAGCAACGAAGAGGGTGAAATCAATGAGCAGATTATTCATGTTTGAAAAGCCGCTTGGCATGCGGGATACACTTCCAGAATTATATGAAGCGAAGGAAAAAGTCCGCAGCTCAATTGAAAAAGAAATGAAGCAATGGGGTTTTCAATTTATCGAAACGCCTGCGCTGGAATATTACGAAACGGTCGGAACGGCTTCGGCGATTCTGGATCAGCAGCTGTTCAAGCTGTTGGACCAGCAGGGGCATACGCTTGTACTGCGTCCTGATATGACCGCGCCGATTGCCAGGGTCGCGGCGTCAAAATTATTCAAAGACCAGGTTCCATTGAGACTTGCCTATTCAGCAAATGTATACCGGGCCCAGCAGCGCGAAGGCGGCAGGCCGGCGGAATTTGAGCAGATTGGTGTCGAATGTATTGGCGACGAGTCTGTCAGCGCGGATGGCGAGATGATCTCGCTGGCGATTTCCTCACTGAAAAAAGCTGGTTTGGAACAGTTTCAGCTTTCTGTAGGGCATGTTGGCTTTGTCAACGAATTGTTTGTTCAGATTCTTGGCACAGAGGAGCGAGCCAGAGAACTGACGAAATTTTTATATGAGAAAAATTATGTTGGGTACCGTGAGCATGTCAAAGGACTGCCGCTGTCATCAATCGATTCGCAAAGACTCTTGGCTTTCCTTGAACTGCGCGGCGGTCCGGAAGTGATCGACAAGGCATCCGAACTGGTCGAAAACGGAAAAGGAAGGGCAGCACTTGATGAATTGAAGCTGCTCTGGAATATCATCGAAGACTTTGGTGAAAGCAGCCGGATTAAATTTGACCTAACGATTGTCAGCCACATGAGCTATTATACAGGCATTTTATTTGAGGTATACGCAGGTATGGTTGGCTTCCCAATCGGCAATGGGGGCCGTTATGACAGACTGCTCGAGAAATTCGGGAAATCGACAGGCGCAACAGGATTTGCGATCAGGCTCGACCGACTGCTTGAAAGTCTCGGCAACCTTGGTGAACCCGAGCCTGTCATTTGCATTCTTTTCAGCCCAGAAAGAAGAAAAGAGGCTTACCAGCTTGCAGCACAGCGCAGGGAAGACGGGGAACGGGTCATCCTCCAGGACATCAGCTCTGTACGTAATCTTGATGCTTGCTCCGATACTTTTGCAAATGTCGTTTACCTTGTTGGGAAGGAGGGAGTTCGATGAATGAACAACTGACCATCGCGATGCCAAAGGGCAGGATTTTTACCGAAGCTGTTGATCTGTTGCGCAGCGCGGGCTTTGATTTGCCTCCTGAATTTGATGATTCCCGCAAGTTGATTATCGATGTTGAAGAGGAAAATTTCCGCTTCATCTTAGCAAAGCCGATGGATGTAGCTACATACGTTGAACATGGTGTCGCTGATCTCGGGATTGCCGGAAAAGACGTCTTGCTTGAGGAAGAACGGGATGTGTATGAGCTGCTGGATTTAAAAATCAGCGGCTGCTATCTTGCCGTCGCGGGACTTCCTGATACAAAAATGAATGATGTCGCCCCGAAAATTGCGACGAAGTACCCGAATATCGCGGCAGCCTATTTCCGTGAACAGGGCGAGCAGGTAGAAATCATCAAATTGAACGGATCAATCGAGCTTGCGCCATTAATCGGACTCGCCGACAGGATTGTCGACATCGTTTCAACCGGAAGGACCTTGAAGGAAAATGGTCTTGTGGAGTACGAAACGATTACAAACGTGACATCGAGATTGATTGTCAATCCAGTCAGCTACCGGATCAAGGATGAGCGGATCAGCGAGCTGGTTAAAAGGCTGAACGAAGTGATATAGATTGTGAATCTGAAAGGATTTGATTCCCGATGGATATTTTACAGATAGATGGAAGCTTGTCATTAAAACGGACCGTTGATGGCGGAACCGAAGAGCAGCGGAAAGCCGTGCAGGCAATTATTGCCGAAGTCCGTGCTTCCGGCGACCAGGCACTCAGAATTTTTACTGAAAAATTTGATTCTGTTGTGCTAGATGAATTTCTGGTGACGGATAATGAAATTTCTGAAGCCTATAAAAATGTCAGCAATCAGCTTGTCGATATCATTACTGAGGCTGCCGCCAATATACGTAAATACCATGAAAAACAGCTGCGTCCATCCTGGATGACGACGGAGGAAAATGGCACAATGCTTGGCCAAAAGGTGACGCCACTGGATTCTGTCGGTGTATATGTGCCTGGCGGAACGGCTGCTTATCCATCCTCGGTTTTAATGAATGTCATCCCGGCAAAAACCGCGGGTGTCGAGCGGATCGTCATGGTATCACCGCCAGGCCGGGACGGGAAGCTACCGGCAGGCGTGCTAGTTGCCGCAGATATCGCAGGGGTAAAAGAGATCTATAAGATCGGCGGGGCCCAGGCAATTGCCGCCCTTGCATATGGAACAGAAACAATCGATTCGGTCGATAAAATCACTGGTCCGGGAAACATTTATGTCGCCCTGGCCAAGCGTGAAGTATTCGGTGACGTCGCAATTGATATGATTGCTGGACCAAGCGAGATTGGTATTCTCGCTGACGAAACAGCCCGTGCCAATGAAATTGCGGCAGACCTGCTTTCCCAGGCAGAGCATGACACGCGGGCATGTGCGGTCTTAGTGACAACATCCCGTACGCTTGCGGAAGACGTTCAAAATGAAGTGTATAAGCAGCTTTCGCAATTGCCGAGAAAAGAAATCGCCACACAGGCAATCGAAAACTTCGGGGCGATTTATGTGGCAGCTGATATGGATGAAGCAGTCAGTGCAATCAACCAGCTTGCACCGGAGCATCTTGAAATCGTCACGGAGAATCCGATGGAACTGCTCGGTAAAATAAAGCACGCCGGCGCGATTTTCCTGGGGAGATACAGCTCAGAGCCTGTAGGTGATTATTTTGCCGGACCGAACCATGTGCTGCCAACAAACGGGACAGCGCGCTTTTCAAGCCCGTTGAGCGTCGAGGATTTCCAAAAGAAGTCCAGCATCATCCTATACAGCGAGAAAGCGATGAACGATAACGGTGCAAAAATCGCCGAGTTTGCCAGGCTTGAAGGGTTGGAAGCCCACGCCCGGGCTGTGGAAGCAAGACTTAAATTGTAATGAAAGTGGATGGAGGGAAATCTTATGGAACGCACCGCAACGGTGAATAGATATACGAATGAAACAAAAATAGATCTGGATTTTAGCATCGATGGAGAGGGAAAATCGGAACTGGAAACTGGAGTGCCTTTTCTTTCTCATATGCTCGATTTATTCGCAAAGCATGGCCAGTTTGATTTGAAGGTGGATGCGAAGGGAGACGTTGAGGTGGATGGCCACCATACAACCGAAGATATCGGCATCTGTATCGGACAGGCGCTTCGAGAAGCACTTGGCGATAAAAAAGGAATCAAACGATACGGAAACGCTTTTGTCCCAATGGATGAGGCACTGGCTCAGGTCGTCGTCGATCTTAGCAACCGCCCGCACCTCGAAATGCGCGCAGAATTCCCTGCCCAGCAGGTTGGCACTTTCGATGTCGAGCTAGTCCACGAATTTCTGTGGAAGCTGGCGCTTGAAGCTAGAATTAACCTGCATGTCATCGTCCACTACGGAAAAAATACTCACCACATGATTGAGGCGGTATTCAAAGCTTTGGGCCGTGCGCTTGATGAAGCAACGACCATCGACCCGCGGGTAAAGGGTGTTCCTTCAACGAAAGGGATGTTGTAAGAGAGCGGTAAATGTAGTACGAAAGGGAGATACGCTTACAGAAAACGAACACTGTAAAAAGGAAGGAAGTTAACTCATGATTGGCATCGTCGATTACGGCATGGGCAATCTGTTCAGCGTCAGCAAAGCGCTCGAACGGCTTGGTGCGCCATATTTTATTTCACAATATAAGGGCAATTTGATGGAAGCAGATGCATTGCTCGTCCCTGGTGTTGGTTCTTTCCGGGATGCGATGGAAGTATTGGACCGCACAGGTTTGACGGAAATGATCCAGGCTTTCGCTGCTACTGGCAAGCCTGTGCTCGGAATCTGCCTCGGCATGCAGCTGTTGTTCGAAGAAAGCACTGAAAATGGCCTGACAAAGGGTTTGAACTTGCTTCCTGGAAAAGTGGAGCGTTTTACCGGGCAGACAGCAGAAGGGGAAGCATATAAAGTCCCCCACATGGGCTGGAACAAGTTACGTTTTACCGGTGACTCCCCGTTGCTGGCATCACTTGAAGAGGATTATGTTTACTTTGTTCATTCCTATTATGTAAAAACGGATGATCCGGAAGTCCTGGTGGCAATCGGAGATTATTTTGATGTTGAAGTGCCGGCCATTGTTGGCAGGAACAATATCTTCGGGATGCAATTCCATCCGGAAAAAAGCAGCGATATGGGAATGTCATTGCTCCGCAATTTTACCAACCTTGCATCAGAAAGGAAGACAGAAGAATGAAATTCACAATCTACCCGGCGATCGACATGCGCGGCGGAAAATGCGTAAGGCTGCTGCAAGGTGATTATGACAAGGAAACGGTTTATGGAGATTCTCCCTTTGAAATGGCAAAAAAATTCGCTGATGAAGGTGCAGAGTGGATTCATATGGTCGACCTCGATGGCGCCAGGGACGGCAAGCGGGTTAATGATAAATTTGTCATTCAGGCAACGAAGAACCTTGGGGCCAACGTCCAGATTGGCGGCGGCATTCGCAGTGAAGCTGATATAAACCATTATCTTGATAACGGCGTAACCCGCGTCATCATTGGCAGCATTGCCGTTTCCAATCCAGAGTTCGCCGAAGAAATGGTCAGGAAATACGGCGCGAAAATCGCAATCGGGCTTGATGCAAAAAACGGTTATGTCGCGACACATGGCTGGCTGAATACCTCCGAAGTAAGTGCAGTCGAGCTTGGCAAGAGATTTGCTGATGCCGGTGCGGAGACTTTCATTTTTACCGATATCGCCACAGATGGCACGCTTGCAGGACCGAATGTGGAGGCAACCCGCCAGCTTGCTTTGGAAACGGGCAAAAGCGTCATCGCTTCCGGCGGTGTCAGCTCGCTTGATGATTTAGCAGCACTTCGACAGTTACGTGAGGATGGTGTCAGTGGTGCGATTGTCGGCAAAGCCATTTATGAAGGACGCTTTTCTGTAAAATCTGCTTTGGAAGCGGGGGATGCCTGATGCTAAGCAAACGGATCATTCCCTGCCTTGATGTTAAAGAAGGACGCGTTGTAAAAGGAGTTCAATTTGTCCAACTACGCGATGCCGGAGATCCCGTCGAACTTGCGCGCTTTTACGATGAGCAAGGGGCGGATGAGCTCGTTTTCCTTGACATTTCAGCTTCTGTTGAAGGAAGGAAGACGATGGTCGAGGTCGTACGGGAAGTAGCGTCAGAGCTGGCAATCCCGTTCACAGTCGGAGGCGGCATCAACACACTTGAAGATATGAAAAGGATGCTTCGTTCAGGTGCCGATAAGGTTTCCTTGAATACCGCGGCTGTCAACAATCCGAAGTTAATCGCAGAAGGCTCTGATTTCTTCGGCGCACAGTGCATTGTAGTTGCCATCGATGCAAAGTACGACCCGGAACTCGGGTCATGGCGGGTTTACACCCATGGCGGCCGGAAACCGACCGATTGGGAAGTGATAGCGTGGGCAAAAGAGGCTGTCCGTCTTGGGGCAGGGGAAATCTTGCTGACAAGCATGGACAGTGACGGTGAAAAAAAAGGCTTTGATCTAAAGCTTACACGTGCTGTGAGTGAAGCGGTCACCGTCCCAGTCATTGCATCAGGCGGTGCCGGAAACGCGGACCATTTTGCCGATGCTTTTAACGAAGGAAAAGCAGATGCCGCACTGGCAGCATCAATTTTCCACTATCGCGAAACCTCTGTAAAAGAAGTAAAATCCCACCTCCATGAAAAAGGAGTGACCGTAAGATGAAAATAGAAGAATTGAAGTTCGATTCCAATGGTTTGATTACTTCAGTCGTCCAGGATGCAGCGACACGTGAGGTCCTGACTGTTGCTTACATGAATAAAGAATCCCTGGGTAAGTCGCTTGAAACAAGGGAAACCTGGTTTTACAGCCGTTCCCGCCAGGAGCTCTGGCACAAAGGAGCAACGAGCGGCAACACCCAAAAAATCGTCGAGATGAAATACGACTGTGACGGAGACGCTCTCGTGGTGCTCGTCGAACCAGCCGGACCAGCATGCCATACAGGCGCAGTCAGCTGTTTTTCAGAAAATCTTCTGGAACGCTCAGAAAGTCTGGTGGAGCATTCCGATGGCCAGCTCGCCTCATTGAGCGATTTTGCCGTCATGCTCGAACTCGAAAAGACGATTCGCCAGCGGGAATTGGACATGCCGGAAGGTGCCTATACCACCTATCTATTCGAAAAAGGCGTCGACAAGATTTTGAAAAAAGTCGGTGAAGAAGCATCGGAAGTCATTATCGCCGCCAAAAACCGCGATTCCGAAGAGTTGAAGTGGGAAGCCGCAGACCTGCTCTACCACCTGATGGTCTTGCTGCAGGAACAGAAGCTGCCGCTGAAAGAAGTACTAGGAATATTGAATAAAAGGAAGAAGCCCAGCGCGGAATAATAGAATGCGCTGGGTTTTCTTTTTGCCATGGATCATGATTTTCACCAGGAAACAATGTAAGTTCCTCATTATTTGTGCTTCAAGGTGAAAAATTGCTAAATTACTCCACTTTATAGACCAATACAAGACCATATATATAGAAAAGGTATCTGGAAAAATTATTCTCTTCCTGAAACCCGATAATTGCACCATCATCAGTCAAATTGCTCGCTCATCTAAGATAATTGCACCGATCCAGGCAAGAATTGCACGTTCATCATCAATAATTGCATCTTTAACCAAAATATGGATACTGACTGACGGCCCAGCTCCATACACTAACCTCACTGGACACCTCCCACACCACAATTTCAAATCCACACCTTCTCGAACACTCTGTCCGTATGTTATACTACATTAGTTAAAGTTGCTTCGATAAAACACTGTATGTGTATTTATATACAAATTAAGGTTCCGAGATTGAGCAATACAAATTTTCGAATGGAGGATCACATGGGAAAAGACTCTAAAGCGATGAAGCAAAAAGGTCAATTGCTGTCATTTGTTCCTACTGGTGAATATTACTTCGCCAAAGGGGTCAAGGCTTTCCATAGGCGGGACCTAAAAAAGGCTGAAAAGTATTTCCAGCGTGCGATGCACCTTGAGCCTGGCGAGCCGATGATCGTTTGCCAGCTGGCGATCGTGCAGTCGGAGCTGGGTGAATACCAGCAGTCTAACCGTCTTTTGCACTTGGTCCTCGAAGAACTTGATGAAAACATGGCAGAATGTCACTATTTCTTAGCGAATAACTACGCACATCTTGGCTTGTTCCGGGATGCGTTCAGGCATGCTAATCTTTATATGGAATTGAATGAAGATGGTGAGTTTGCAGAGGATGCAAGCGACCTGCTTGAACTTCTCACGATGGAAGCAGAAGAGATGGATGAGGATTATTATGAAGAGGATGACCTGATCGTCAAGCAGGAGGAAGCGCGCAATCACCTCGAATCCGGTGAATTCCCGAAGGCAATCGAGATTTTCCAGGAGGTCATCGAGGAGTATCCGGAGTATTGGTCAGCTTACAATAACCTGGCGCTGGCGTACTTCTACCTTGGGGAAACAACAAAGGCCCGTGACATCCTGAACGATGTCCTCGAACAGAACCCTGGCAACCTGCATGCATTGTGCAATGGCCTCGTGTTCGCACATTACCAGGGACACGAGAAGGAAGGCCAGATTCTTAAGGACTCTCTTGAAAAAATTCATCCAATCCACGTTGAACACCAGTTCAAGCTTGGTGCCACGTTTGCGCTTGTCGGCGAGTACGAACTGGCTTACCGCTGGCTGAAGAAGCTGCAAAAAACAGGTTTTGAAGGCGATGGTGCTTTCTATTACTGGCTGTCTCATGCTTCTTATTTTACCGGCAGAGAAAATACAGCACGTAATGCCTGGAAAAAGGTACTCGAGTTCAGTCCTGAAAAAGAGGGGATGGAGCCATGGGCCGATAAACCGGGCGTAAAGTTCGAAGCGCAGGTTTCGGCCATCCTGAACCAGTTGAACAGTGATTATCCAGAGGAGCGTCTTTTTGCGCTATTCCTCACATCTGTTTCCGCGAAAAAGAAGGAAATTCTCGCAGCGGAAACATCAACGGATAAAATGACGGAAATGGAAAAATCGTACCTGGCGTATGTAACCTCAGGCAAACTGAACAGCAAGGAAGAGGAAGTAAAGGGCGCGCATGAAACAGCGAAGCTCCTTTATGACCACCACCAGCCGATCGGAAAAAATGAAGCTGGTGTCTACATCATGTGGTTCTCAGTATTTGAGCAGGCAGCAGAGGCTGGTTATGACTTTAAGAACAAAAAAGCATGGGCCGCAGCGGTTGATTATCTCTGGGATAAGCTAAGAAATATCAAGACATCAAAAGCAGCAGTAGCGAAAAAATACGGATTGTCTGTATCTACGCTGTCCAAATATATAAACTTAGCAAACGAGTTTCTTCAAGAAGAAGACAGCATCTAAAAGGGTGAACTAAGTCTGTGATCAGCAGACGAGGTTTACCCTCTTTTTATTTTGTCAATTTAGTGAACAGGGACCTTTATTAAGCATATTTTTGGACTATGCGCCACTTGTTTTATAGGATATGTTTAGGCAGGAAATACTAATTTCGAATGAAGACCGAAAATTAGCGGATTATGATATTCAAAGGAGTTGTACACCATGTCAGAAGAGAAAATTTATGACGTCATTATCATCGGAGCTGGTCCGGCTGGGATGACGGCTGCTGTTTATACTTCACGTGCGAACTTGTCGACACTGATGCTTGAGCGCGGCGTGCCGGGCGGACAAATGGCGAATACAGAAGAAGTAGAGAATTACCCAGGGTTTGACCATATTCTTGGACCTGAGCTATCAACTAAAATGTTTGACCACGCGAAGAAATTCGGTGCTGAATATGCTTACGGTGATGTAAAAGAAGTCATCGACGGCAAAGAATATAAGACAATTAAGGCCGGAAGTAAAGAATACAAAGCGCGTTCCATCATCATTTCTGCTGGTGCAGAGTACAAGAAGCTGGGAGTTCCTGGTGAGCAGGAGCTTGGCGGACGCGGTGTTTCTTACTGTGCGGTTTGTGACGGCGCATTCTTTAAAGGTAAAGAACTTGTTGTTGTCGGAGGCGGAGACTCAGCGGTCGAAGAGGGTGTTTATTTGACACGCTTCGCTTCAAAAGTAACAATTGTTCACCGCCGTGATGAGCTTCGTGCGCAAAAAATCCTTCAGGATCGTGCATTTGCCAACGATAAAATTGATTTCATCTGGAATCACACTGTCAAGCAGATCAACGACAAAGATGGCAAAGTTGGCAGCGTAACGCTAGTTTCGACACAGGATGGTGCGGAAAAAGAATTCGCGGCAGATGGTGTGTTTATCTATATCGGAATGGTTCCTTTGACAAAGCCGTTCGAAGGCCTTGGCATCACGAACAGCAATGGCTATATCGAAACGAACGAACAAATGGAAACGAAAGTCCCAGGTATTTTCGCGGCTGGCGACATTCGTGAAAAAACACTTCGCCAAATTGTTACAGCAACAGGCGACGGCAGTATCGCTGCGCAAAACGCTCAGCATTATGTCGAAGAATTGATGGAAGAAATAAAAACAAACGCATAAATGCACAAATGCCAAACCCGCTGGAGCTGATTCAGCGGGTTTTCCAATACAATGGCAAAAACAGCATGTTTCGGGAGAAATTAACAAACCGTAATTATTTATTAATTCTCCTGTAACAGTAGTGAAACAATCATGGGGTATTATAGGAGTAGAAATTGACCCCCTTTTAAAAATATAATCCTTTGACGGCACAGGTTATCCTGTGCTCTTTTTTTTACATAAAAATGAAACAGGCCTTAGTAAAGGATTATAACAACCATTCGCAAGGCGGATTTTGAATCTGCATTTTCCCCTTACTCCTTAACAAAAATATCATCTTTGTATTCATTGTGGCGAAAAACTAAAAATAGTATAATGGAAAGAATAAAAGTTGAGCTGATTTGCAGGACTGCTTTTTTGATATGGATTATAATCGAAAAACAGCAGCCATTTCTGTGTGAAAAATGCATACGATGATTTGAAAAGCCTAGTTGGCCTACATATAAAGAGGTGGATTGGATGCAGCGAGTGACGAATTGTGTTTTAGTAAAAGATGATAAGATTTTGCTGCTGCAAAAGCCGCGCCGAAATTGGTGGGTGGCTCCAGGCGGAAAAATGGAACCAGGAGAAACCGTGAAGGATTCATGTGTCAGGGAATTTCGAGAAGAAACGGGAATATACCTGAGAAATCCACAAATCAAAGGGATTTTCACATTTGTCATCAAGGAAGATGATCAAGTCGTTTCCGAATGGATGATGTTCACGTTTTATGCCACCCAGGCAGATGGCATCAACCTGGATGAATGTGAGGAAGGGACCCTTGAATGGCATGAGTTTGATGATATCAAAGACTTGCCGATGGCAGCGGGTGATTATCATATTCTTGAATACATGGTCCATGGACAAGGAATCATCTATGGAAACTTCACTTATACACCGGATTTCGAACTGATCAGTTACAGGCTAGATCCTAATTGATAAAATAAATGACTAATTTAGCAGGGGGAAAGAGAAATGAGTACCGGTTCAAGCACTGATACCCAGCTCGTGATTATAACAGGTATGTCTGGCGCAGGGAAAACTGTCGCTATCCAGAGCTTCGAAGACCTTGGATTTTTCTGCGTCGATAACCTGCCGCCAACATTGCTGCCGAAATTCCTTGAGTTAATGAAGGAATCTGGCACGAAAATGAACAAAGTGGCACTCGTCATGGATTTGCGCGGACGCGAATTTTTTGACTCTCTATTCAAAGCGCTGGATGATCTGGCGGAAACTTCTTGGGTGACACCGCAGGTATTGTTCCTTGACGCGGATGATTCCACTCTTGTGCGCCGCTATAAAGAAACGAGGCGTTCGCACCCGCTTGCTCCGTCAGGATTGCCGCTCGAAGGCATCCAGTTGGAACGAGAGCTTTTGGAAGAGCTGAAGGGCAGGGCGCAGCTTATTTATAAAACAACGGGCATGAAGCCTAAGGATCTCCGTGAAAAAATCCTTGAGGAGTTCTCGGTGAACAAGAAGACGATTTTTACCGTCAATGTCATGTCCTTCGGTTTCAAGCATGGAATACCAATCGATGCCGATCTTGTTTTCGACGTCCGCTTTTTGCCGAACCCGCATTATATCGAACACATGCGGCCGAAAACTGGTCTTGATGAAGACGTGTCGACATATGTTTTAAAATGGAACGAGACGAGCAAGTTCCTCGAAAAGGTAACAGATTTGCTAGGTTTCATGCTCCCACATTATAAGCGGGAAGGAAAGGCTCAGCTCATCATCGCCATCGGCTGCACAGGCGGCCAGCATCGTTCCGTGGCACTGGCGGAACACATCGCCAAGTTTTTCGAAAAAGACTACCATACTCGTGTGACTCACCGTGATATTGAGAAAAGGCAGGGACATATAAAATGATGGTGGATGGATTGCCAAGAATCGTCATCATCGGGGGTGGAACGGGCCTCCCAGTCCTGTTACGGGGTTTGAAAAAGCACCCTGTCGACATCACTGCGATCGTCACTGTGGCTGATGACGGCGGCAGTTCCGGCCGGCTGAGGGAGGATATGCAAATTCCTCCGCCAGGTGATATCCGGAATGTCCTTGCTGCATTATCAGATGTGGAGCCGCTGATTGAAGAGATGTTCCAGCATCGGTTCAATACAGCCAATGAATTGTCCGGCCACTCGCTCGGCAATCTGATTTTGGCTGCGATGACGTCGATCACCGGCAATTTTGTACACGCAATCCAGGAAATGAGCAAGGTCCTGAATGTGCGCGGGAAAGTGCTGCCGGCGGCAAACAGGAGCGTCATGCTGAATGCCGTGATGGAGGACGACAGCATTGTCAGGGGAGAATCCAAAATCCCATACTCAGGAAAAAGGATCAAAAGAGTCTTTTTGAATCCAGAAGGCGTGAAGCCATTGCCTGAAACCCTCCAGGCGATCAGGGAAGCTGATTTGATCGTGATCGGTCCTGGCAGCTTGTATACAAGCATCCTGCCGAATTTGCTCGTGAAGAGACTTGGCAAGGAAGTATGCAAGGCGAAGGCACGGAAAGTGTATATTTGCAATCTGATGACCCAGGCAGGGGAAACACATGATTTTGCTGCCAGTGATCATATTAAAGCTATCTATGACCATATGGACTGTGCTTTTATCGATACGATCCTAGTCAATAGTGAGACAATCCCGCCTGATGTGGAGCTCCGCTATAAGGAAGAGCTTGCCCAGCCTGTCCATTTTGACCTTGACCGGCTGATGTCTTTGGGAATAGAAGTTGTCCAGGATGAAATAGCTGAGCTCGATGGCAATGTTATCAGGCATGACACAAAAAAAGTTTCGGAAATTTTATATTCTATGATAATAGATGAAACCAAAAAGAGATATAACGCGTAAATATAGGATGCAAGCGTTTGTCTCTTCTTGAAAAAGTGTTTTTAAATGCATTAAGCGTTAAAAGCACTTCTGTAATAAAATAAAAGACAGCTGCTGCGCTTGCTGATTTACAAGAGTGACAGCGCTATATAAACAGGGGGGGTGAGAAGGTGTCGTTCGCTTCGGAAACAAAAAAGGAACTCACGAATATTGACGTGAAGGGCTGCTGCGCTGACGCGGAACTGTCCGCTTTAATCCGGATGAATGGTTCCCTTTCCTTCTCAAATCGCAAACTCATCGTAGACATACAGACTGAAAATGCCGCGATTGCCAGGCGGATCTATACCTTGATCAAAAAAAGTTATCAGGTACAGGTGGAGCTGCTGGTGCGTAAAAAGATGCGGCTGAAAAAGAATAATGTTTATATTGTCCGCCTTAAGGAATCAGCCAGGGATATTCTGGAGGATTTAAAGATTATTGGAGAAGGCTTTGAAATTATCCATGAAATTTCACCTGAACTGGTGAAAAAGAAATGTTGTAAGCGTTCTTATTTAAGAGGTGCCTTCCTTGCAGGAGGTTCTGTGAACAATCCGGAAACATCCTCCTATCATTTGGAGATTGCCTCCATGTATCAGGAGCATAATGACTCATTATGTGAGCTGATGAATACATTCGGGCTGAACAGCAAAACACTTGAGCGGAAAAAAGGCTTCATCACATATTTGAAGGAAGCTGAAAAAATCACTGAGTTTTTGACTATCGTAGGTGCGTATAATGCGCTTTTGCGATTCGAGGATATCCGGATTGTCCGCGACATGAGGAACTCGGTTAATCGTCTTGTAAATTGTGAAACAGCTAACTTGAATAAAACGATTGGCGCTGCACTTAGACAGGTAGAGAATATCCGCTTTATCAG
Source organism: Mesobacillus jeotgali (assembly GCF_002874535.1). Lineage (GTDB taxonomy): Bacteria > Bacillota > Bacilli > Bacillales > Cytobacillaceae > Mesobacillus > Mesobacillus jeotgali. Next base: position 3,884,165 of record NZ_CP025025.1, on the reverse strand, counting down.
GGATACGGTCGGCCTGCAAATTTTACCGGATAAACTGAGGGAAATCGCTCAGCTCCGTGTCGACTACCAGGATGTCACCCTTAAGGAGTTGGGTGAGATGGTAAGCGGGGGTACGATCAGCAAATCAGGAATCAATCACCGGCTGCGAAAGATCGATGAAATTGCAGATAAACTGCGTGCCGGACAAATTACAAATAAATAGAGGGCTAGAGGAGGAATACGAAATGGTGGAAAAACAGGTGGAAGTAAAATTGAAAACTGGTTTACAAGCTCGACCTGCGGCATTGTTCGTACAGGAAGCAAACAGGTTCACATCTGATATTTTTCTTGAGAAAGATGGGAAAAAGGTAAACGCAAAAAGCATCATGGGATTGATGAGCCTTGCCGTAAGTGCTGGCGCATCCGTGAACCTGATCGCTGAAGGCCATGATGAAGAAGAAGCAGTGGAAAAGCTGGCTGAATATATCCAGAAAGAGAACTAATTCTTTTAAAAAATATAGCCCAATAAAAAACTCGCTCCTGGCAAACAGGAGCGAGTTTTCATTCACCTTATTTATCTTTCTTCTCTTCAAGTACGTTGCGAGTGATGATCTGGTCAACAAGACCATATTCCTTCGCGCGCTCAGCTGTCATGAAGTTGTCGCGGTCAGTATCTTTCGCGATGACTTCAAGCGGCTGGCCAGTGCGCTCAGAAAGGATGGTATTCAGCTTTTCACGAAGGAAAAGAATGCGCTTAGCAGCGATTTCGATTTCTGTCGCCTGTCCCTGAGCACCACCCAGTGGCTGGTGAATCATGACTTCTGCGTTCGGAAGGGCAAAACGCTTGCCTTTTGTACCAGCTGCGAGCAGGAATGCACCCATTGAAGCAGCCATACCAATACAAATTGTTTGTACATTTGGCTTGATGAACTGCATAGTATCGTAGATTGCCATGCCGGCAGTGATGCTGCCGCCCGGGCTATTGATGTAGATGGAGATGTCTTTTTCCGGATTTTCAGCTTCCAGGAAAAGTAACTGGGCTACGATTGAGTTGGCAACATTGTCATCAATCCCGCTTCCCAGCATAATGATGCGATCCTTTAACAGGCGGGAATAAATGTCATATGCCCTTTCGCCCCGATTCGTTTGCTCAATAACTGTAGGAATCAAGTTCATGTTTGTTTTCCTCCTTTAACGTAAAGATCTTTTTACTGCACTTTTTAAAAGCGATTGCTGCCTCAAAAGACAATTTGCTTCCTTCTAAAAAGGCAAATTGCAGGCTGGCATAAACTGGTTCGCTTGCCAGAACACCTATGTAGTTTTATGATACACGCATGGTCAATAAAGGTCAAACGAATCGCTTGATTAGCCTGCAGAAACTGTTCGACAATAATGTATATTCCAATTTACTGTACCGTATCCATCTTACCCAAGAATGTCTTTTTTAAACAAGAGCAACGCCTGACATTCCAAAAAAACCTCCTTGCAAAGCAAGTAAACTTACCCTATAATAGGTAAGCGTAACGCTAACTTGAAACATGCCCTCGTGGTGCAACGGATAGCACGTAAGATTCCGGTTCTTGAGATGTGGGTTCGATTCCTGCCGAGGGCGTCATAAAAATCCCGCTGAGCTTTTAAAAGCTCAGCGGGATTTTTTTTGCAACAAAGTTACGTAGATTTTCCTATTACTTTCAAATTAGTGTATACGGCTAGGTGCATTCACCTAAACAAGCATCCCCCTCCTTTCATAGAGTAATAGAGAGGTGCATAAAAACCTCGAAAAATTCATGAAAGGAAGATGTTAATGCCACATTTTAATTTATTGCAGGAATTTCCTGAAGGCTGCTTTGAGCCTGTTCCCATTGATGGTTTCGTTGTGACCTTGGTTGATGTTGAGCGTTTCGGGAGCGGCTATCGCTGGATTTATCGAATTGACAATGTCGATGCTCCTAACGCATTAAGTGACTGGGTACTGGCAATCGAGGAGCCATGCCGCGAGTTCATCGGAGATGCTTATATCACTCCTACTTTCCCGAGCGACGAAGAGCCGCCAGAACTAGTTCTGTATGAGGATGTCGAAAATCCTGGTACTGCGCCTGACCCATGTCCAGATGATGCTCTCTGCAGTCCTGGTGAACAGGTTGTTGGTTTTAAATTCGATGATTTGGGACTAGGAGACCAAGGTGAATTGGATCCTGGCGAGTCCCAGCTATTTGCCTTCGTATTCAATCAGCCGCCGATTGCCATAGAAGCGTGTGCTGCGTTAAAATTTGGGCAAAACGAAGCTTGCGGGCTAATTTGTGTTCCGGATTGCATTGAGTGTCCAAATGCTTGCGAATGCGGTGAAGATACGTTTGACTGTGTTTTCGATTTTCCGGAAACTTGCTTTGTATTACCTGAAGATGTAACTGTAGATGATGTATTAAGCGGCTTTTGTATTGGTGACGTAAGTCCTGTATCGTCGGAGACTTGCCAGGGTGTTGCGGAAGTTTTTGTTTGCGACCAGACTTTAATATGCTGTACCGATGTCCAAAGATATTTCCGCACGGCAACCTTCCAGGTACAATTGAACCTGCCTAAAGTAGGAGATTGTGGAGGTCCTGTTTTTGAATGCTGCTTCCAGGAAGTCACAGTAACCCAAAACTGCTTTACTTGTATTGGAGACCCAGCTCCTGTGTTCCCTGTCTTAACATGCGACAATGTCAGCATTGAAATCAATTCAATCACAGAAAATCCACAAACAGGAGATGTGACAGTTAACTACACTATTGTCCTTCCTGAATGTACAGAAGGAACGCCAACACCAACCGTACAGCAACCAACTACTCTACGCAATACTCAAACTGCTAACACTCCAGCTATGAACAGACCTGCCAGACGCAGAAGATAACAAATTGCTGCAAGTAACCTCTTGCCTGATTCCCGGGCGAGAGGTTTTTTATATATTTTTCACGAAGTCGATGTGATACCAAATTCTTTCCATACACCAAAGCCTGTTTATCATGTAAAATGGTTGCAGGGGTGATTTAGATGGATTTGAAAGCTGGTTTATGGCAAAAGCAGACGTTAAAATTGGCAATGACTCAGGAGCTGACCCAAGCAATCGCGCTGTTGCAATACTCAGCACAGGAGCTTGCGGCGTTTCTTGAAGCTAAATCAATGGAAAATCCCCTTATGCAAGTTGATTTTAAAAACATCTCTCATTTTGATGCCAGTATGGACCGTACGCGAAAAACAAGAAGAAAGACATTCGAACGCGACCAGAAAAACTTAATAGAGCAAATCGGATCTGGAGAGAGTGACACGCTTGAAGACTATCTGCTTTCACAATTAAACTTGCTAAAAGCTACTTCTGAAGAAAAATTGATTTTACATGAATTGATTGAAAACATAGATGAAAACGGTTACTTGATTCTTGAAAGAGAGGACCTTTTAAAAAGATATAATGTTGAAAATGAAATCATCGATTCAGCTTTCTTTAAACTAAAGTCGCTCGACCCGGCTGGAATCGGGGCATATGATCTAAAAGAATGCTTGCTGCTTCAATTGACAAGGCAAAAGCGCACACCTGAAAATGAGTTGGCAATATCAATAATCCGTGACCATTTCATGCTTTTTGCTGAGAAAAAGTGGAAAGCTCTGGCGAAGATGTTGAATATCGATGTGAAGGAAATTCAAAAAATCCATGATGCTATCCAGCAGCTTAACCCGAAACCGGGTGCGTCGTTCCAGCGTGAAAAACCTGCCTATATCGTCCCTGACGTTGTCGTCAAACGTGAACGTGATGAACTCTCGGTAAGTATGTTCGATGCGTTGATACCTAAGGTTTCTTTTAATGAAGGATATTTCCGGCAGCTATCCGGCCACAAGGATCCGGAAGTCAATAAATACCTCCAGGAAAAGCAGGGGGACTATCAGTGGATCCAACGCAGCCTTGTACAAAGGAAGGAAACGCTGCTGAAAGTATCGATGAAAATCATCGAAAAACAGCAGGATTTCTTTTTGATAGGACCTGCGCATCTGAAACCGATGACGATGAGGGAAGTTGCCGATGAGCTCGAAATCCATGAATCGACCGTAAGCAGAACTGTCCGTGAAAAATATATGCAGACACCTGCCGGCACTTACGAACTGAAGTCGTTTTTTACAAGCGCCGTCCAGACAACAGAGAACGACCAGGCTTCATCGCAAAAAGTAAAAGCAGCAATAGAGCATTATATAAAAGAAGAAGATAAAAAGAAGCCCATATCAGATCAGAAACTTGTGGAAATGCTAGAGGAACAAGAGGGTATGGTCCTATCACGCAGAACCGTCGCAAAGTATAGGGACCAGTTGGGCATACCATCATCTTCAAAGCGGAAGAGATTTGATTAGAAAATGGAAGATATTTTCCGTTTTGCGAATAAACAGGGATAATTTGCGAATAAATATATTTTTTTGCGAATAAAGGACGTGGAATTGCGAACAAATTTCTTGTTTTGCGAATAAAGCATCTTAATTTGCGAATAACCACCAAAGTGGGAGAATGATACAAGTATAAGGAGACCGAAATGAAGAAAACAGTCAAACTCTATTCCCGGCCGCGCTGCCATTTGTGTGAAACAGCGCGAGAAATCCTGGAAGAACTCCAGCACGATTGGGATTTTGCCATAGAAGAGATCAATATCGACCTTGATGACGAGCTTGTGGAGAAGTACGGAATCATGATTCCTGTCGTTGAATTGGACGGCGAAGAACTTCAATACGGTATTGTGAACAAAAAGTTCATAAGTGAAGCGTTTTCACGAAAAAACCTTGAGTTTTTAAGTTGATTAAGGTTTTCACTCCTGTTAGAATGAAATCTGTAGCAGGGGTGATTTTTTTTACCGCGAGTGGGACATAATATGTCTTAGCGGGACATTTAAAGTCCAACGCTGGAAAAGGAGAATATCAACATGGACTTTTCGCTCATTGATATTCAAAAAAGAATATTGCCCGATTTATTGCAAGTTATGCAAAAACGATACCTCATCCTGCAATACATAAACGTGATGCAGCCAGTTGGCAGGAGGAACCTTTCAGTAAGCCTGAATTTGACTGAACGGGTATTGCGTTCTGAGGTGGAGTTTTTGAAGGACCAGAATCTGATCTCGATGTCGGGTCAAGGAATGACACTGACCAAAGAAGGAAAAGATATACTGGAAAGTCTTGATAGTGTAATGCGGGACATTATGGGTATAGACAGACTAGAACGCCAGCTTCAGGAACGCATGGGAATCAGAAAAGTGATTGTTGTTCCAGGGGACAGCGACCAGTCACCGTGGGTGAAAAGTGAGCTGGGGCGCGCGACAGCAAATAGTATGAAAAATCTTCTTCAAAGCAAAAATATAATTGCTGTGACCGGAGGTTCGACTATGGCAGCTGTGGCGGAAATGTTGACACCCGATTTCGGCGAGAAGGATTTGCTGTTCGTGCCGGCAAGGGGCGGAATTGGTGAGGACGTCAAGAATCAGGCAAACACGATTTGCGCGATCATGGCGGATAACACGAATTCACGCAACCGGGTCTTTTATGTGCCCGACCAGGTCAGCAGCGAAGTCTATAAAACCTTCATCAAAGAACCGCTGATTTATGAGGTCTGGAATTTAGTTAAATCAGCAAGCATGGTTTTACATGGTATTGGAGACGCTATTACAATGGCGGAACGTCGCAATACCAGCCCGGAGGACTTACATAAGATCCTCGATGGAAAAGCAGTTGGCGAGGCTTTCGGCTACTATTTCAACGAAGCCGGGGAGATCGTCCACAAAGTGCTGACGATCGGTCTCCAAATGGATGATCTCGAAAATGTAGGGGATGTCATTGCTGTTGCCGGTGGTGCATCAAAGGCAAAGGCGATCAGAGCCTATATGAAACAGGCACCTTCATCAACGATCCTGATCACGGACGAAGGCGCCGCTAAAACATTGTTACAAGGGTAACACCTTAATATAAACAACACCTTTATAGGAATCGAAGGAGGAAATACAAATGGCAGTAAAAGTTGGTATTAACGGATTTGGCAGAATTGGACGCGTAGTTTTCCGCGCAGCACTTAAGAACCCTAATGTGGAAGTAGTAGCAGTTAACGATTTAACTGATGCAAACATGCTTGCTCACCTTTTAAAATATGATACAGTTCACGGAACTTTGAACGAAGAAATAACAGTAGACGGTGACTACCTTGTAGTTGACGGCCACAAAGTGAAAGTACTTGCTGAAAGAGATCCAGCACAGCTTGGCTGGGGCGACCTCGGCGTAGAAGTAGTTGTTGAATCTACAGGACGTTTCACTAAGCGTGCTGACGCTGCGAAACACCTTGAAGCAGGCGCAAAGAAAGTTATCATCTCTGCTCCAGCATCTGATGAAGATATCACTATCGTAATGGGCGTTAACGATGACAAGTACGATGCAGCTAACCACCACGTAATCTCAAACGCATCTTGTACTACAAACTGCTTGGCTCCATTCGCGAAAGTATTGAACGACAACTTCGGAATCAAGCGCGGTATGATGACAACTGTTCACTCATACACAAATGACCAGCAAATTCTTGACCTTCCGCACAAAGACTACCGTCGTGCACGTGCAGCTGCGGAAAACATTATTCCGACAACAACTGGTGCTGCAAAAGCAGTTTCTCTAGTATTGCCTGAACTTAAAGGCAAATTGAACGGTGGAGCTATGCGTGTTCCAACTCCAAACGTTTCACTAGTTGACCTTGTTGCTGAGCTTGACAAAGACGTTACAGTTGAAGAAATCAATGCTGCATTCAAGAAAGCTTCTGAAAATGAACTTAAAGGCATCCTTGGATATAGCGAAGAGCCACTAGTATCAAGCGACTACAATGGCTGTGCAAACTCTTCTACAATCGATGCTCTTTCAACAATGGTTATGGAAGGCAGCATGGTAAAAGTTATCTCTTGGTATGACAACGAGTCTGGCTACTCTCACCGTGTAGTTGACCTTGTTGATTTCATCGCTAAAAAAGGTCTGTAAGATAAGATTGGATAAACCATCCAATATTGACTATAATGTAGTGGGATGAAAAGGGGAGCGGGGTAAATTCCCTCTCCTCTTTTTCTGCTTAATCGCGCATTGGCGCTATTCTAAAGGAGGTCTCTAGCCTTGAACAAAAAGACAGTAAAAGATGTGGATGTAAAAGGAAAACGAGTTTTTTGCCGCGTTGATTTCAACGTTCCGATGAAGGATGGACAGGTAACGGATGAAACAAGAATCCGTGCAGCACTTCCAACAATCCAGTACCTGGTTGAACAGGGAGCTAAAGTCCTTCTTGCTAGCCACCTTGGCCGTCCAAAAGGGCAGGCTGTTGAAGAATTGCGTTTGACTCCAGTAGCAAAGCGTTTGTCTGAGCTGCTTGGCAAGGATGTAAAGAAAACAGACGAAGCTTATGGTGAGTCTGTAAAGTCCGAAATCGACAGCATGAACGAAGGCGATGTCCTGCTTCTTGAGAATGTCCGCTTCTATCCTGGCGAAGAGAAAAACGATCCTGAACTAGCTAAGGCATTTGCCGAGCTTGCAGATGTATATGTTAACGATGCATTTGGTGCAGCACACCGCGCTCATGCTTCAACCGAAGGGATCGCTAAGCACCTTCCTGCCGTATCAGGCTTTTTGATGGAAAAAGAACTTGATGTTCTAGGAAAGGCTTTGTCAAATCCAGAGCGCCCGTTCACAGCCATCATCGGCGGCGCGAAGGTTAAAGACAAAATCGGCGTAATCGACAACCTATTAGAAAAAGTAGATAACCTGATCATCGGTGGCGGACTTGCTTATACATTCGTAAAAGCACAGGGCCACGAAATCGGAAAATCTCTTTTAGAAGAAGATAAAATTGAATTGGCTAAGAGCTTCATGGAAAAAGCAAAGGCGAAGGGTGTAAACTTCTACATGCCTGTAGACGCAATCGTTGCTGATGATTTTTCTGCTGATGCAAATTCAAAGGTCGTTGCGATTGAAGAAATTCCTGCAGACTGGGAAGCTCTTGATATCGGGCCTAAGACAGCTGAAACTTACCGCGATGTGATTCAAAAGTCTAAATTGGTCATCTGGAATGGACCGATGGGCGTATTTGAAATCGACAAGTTCGCACAAGGAACAAAAGCTGTTGCACAAGCTTTAGCCGATGCTAGCGATACATATTCGGTAATCGGCGGAGGAGACTCTGCAGCGGCTGTAGAAAAATTCGGCCTGGCTGAAAAAATGAGCCATATCTCCACTGGCGGCGGTGCTTCCCTTGAATTCATGGAAGGCAAGCAGCTTCCTGGAGTAGTAGCATTGAACGATAAGTAAATTTATTTTTAAAAATTTTCACGGCGGTACCGGCAGCAGTGTAAGGGTGCGGATCCTTACACATGCTGTACTGCCGCACTTTTAAGCCCAACATCCAGAGGGACTTTTTTAATAAGCAATACAACGCTGTGTTAAACAGCAATTTTGAAAGGAAGTGTCAGCATGCGAAAACCTATCATTGCAGGTAACTGGAAAATGCATAAAACGCTGCCTGAAGCAAAGGATTTTATCGAAAAAGTTAGCGGACTTGTTCCTTCAAAGGACAAGGTTGAATCTGTGGTTTGTGCTCCTGCTTTGTTCCTTGGACAGCTTGTCGAGCTAACCCAAAATTCGGACCTTGAAATTGGCGCGCAAAACATGCACTTTGAAGAGAGCGGTGCTTTTACAGGCGAAGTAAGCCCGAAAGCATTGCAGGACATCGGTGCAAAATATGTCATCATCGGGCACTCTGAACGCCGTGAAATGTTCAATGAAACAGATGACACAGTTAATAAAAAGACTTTGTCTGCATTCAAATACAATTTGACTCCTATTGTTTGCTGCGGCGAAACGCTTGAGCAGCGTGAAAACGGCGAAACAAACGAGTTTGTTGGCGGCCAGATCAAAGCAGGTCTAAATGGCCTGACAGACGAACAGGTTAAACAAACTGTCATCGCTTATGAGCCAATCTGGGCGATTGGAACAGGCAAATCTTCTACAGCTGAAGATGCGAACGAAACTTGTGCGCACATCCGTTGTGTAATCGCAGAGCAATTTTCACCAGAAGTGGCTGAAGCAGTCCGCATCCAGTACGGCGGAAGCGTAAAGCCAGCTAACATCAAGGAATATATGTCACAGCCTGACATCGACGGCGCATTGGTCGGCGGAGCAAGCCTTGAGACAGATTCCTTCTTGCAGCTATTGGAGGCAGGTTCCAATGAGTAAAAAGTCACCAACAGCTTTGATCATTCTGGACGGCTTCGCGTTGCGTGGCGAACGGATGGGAAATGCCGTTGCCCAGGCGAAAAAGCCGAACTTTGACCGCTATTGGAACCACTATCCGCATGCACAGTTAATTGCGAGCGGAGAAGCGGTCGGCCTGCCAGAAGGCCAAATGGGTAACTCTGAGGTTGGTCATCTGAACATTGGTGCTGGCCGCATCGTTTACCAGAGTCTTACACGCGTGAACATTTCGATTCGTGAAGGCGAATTTGAAAAAAACGAAACCTTCCTTGCAGCGATCAAACATGCAAAGGAAAAAGGCACTGCCCTTCACTTGATGGGCTTGCTGTCTGACGGCGGCGTGCACAGCCATATTGAGCATATGTTTGCTTTGTTGAAGCTTGCTGCAAGCGAGGGTCTGGAAAAAGTGTATGTACACGGATTCCTTGACGGCCGTGATGTTGGACCGCAAACTGCGCCAGGTTATATTGAACAAACATTAGAAAAAATGAACGAAATCGGTGTTGGTGAATTTGCGACGATTTCTGGGCGATACTATTCTATGGACCGCGATAAGCGCTGGGAGCGCGTGGAGAAATCCTACCGTTCAATGGTGTACGGCGACGGACCTACGTATTCGAACCCAATGGAATTGATCGAAGATAACTATAATAATGGGATCTTTGATGAATTCGTTGTCCCATCTGTGCTTGTGCGCAAGGATGGTTCACCGGTTGCAACGGTTCAGAACGACGATGCTGTGATTTTCTACAACTTCCGTCCTGACCGCGCAATCCAGATTTCAAACACTTTTACAAATAAAGACTTTCGTTCTTTCGACAGAGGAGAAGCTCATCCTGAGAACCTTCACTTTGTGTGCCTGACACACTTCAGTGAGACGGTTGACGGATATGTGGCATTCGAGCCATCTAACCTTGATAACACGGTTGGTGAAGTGATTTCACAGGCTGGCATGACCCAGCTTCGTATTGCTGAAACGGAAAAATATCCGCATGTAACGTTCTTCATGAGCGGCGGCCGCGAGCAGGAATTCCCTGGCGAAAAGCGGATTTTGATCAACTCGCCAAAGGTTGCAACCTATGACCTGAAGCCTGAGATGAGTGCTTACGAAGTGACAGATGCATTGATCAAGGAAATCGAAGCAGATAACTTCGATGCTATTCTTTTGAACTTTGCGAACCCTGACATGGTTGGGCACTCTGGAATGCTTGAGCCGACGATCCAGGCTATTGAAACAGTTGACGAATGCCTTGGTCGCATCGTTGACCTAATTGTTTCAAAAGGCGGTACTGCAATCATCACGGCTGACCACGGAAACGCGGATGAGGTCGTGACGCTTGAAGGAAATCCAATGACTGCCCACACGACAAATCCGGTGCCTGTCATTGTTACGAAAGAAGGCGCAGAGCTTCGTGAAGACGGAATCCTCGGCGACCTTGCTCCAACTATATTAGAATTGCTAGGACTGGATAAGCCAGCTGAAATGACAGGAACATCATTAATTAAAAAATAAGGAGAGATTACTATGCCATTCATTACAGACGTATATGCACGTGAAGTATTAGATTCCCGCGGTAACCCAACAGTTGAGGTAGAAGTTTTCACAGAATCAGGCGCATTCGGACGCGCACTAGTTCCAAGTGGTGCTTCAACTGGTGAATACGAAGCAGTTGAACTTCGTGACGGCGACAAAGGCCGCTACCTTGGAAAAGGTGTTTTAAAAGCAGTAGATAACGTGAACGAAATCATCGCTCCTTTCTTGGTTGGCGAAGAGTTCAACGTTCTTGACCAGAACGGTATCGACCAGGCGCTAATCGAATTAGATGGAACTGAAAACAAAGGTAAGTTGGGCGCTAACGCAATCCTGGGCGTATCCATGGCTGTTGCACACGCTGCTGCAGACTACCTTGACCTTCCTTTATACCAATACCTTGGCGGATTCAACTCCAAGCAGCTTCCAGTTCCAATGATGAACATCGTTAACGGCGGTGAGCACGCTGACAACAACGTAGACATCCAGGAATTCATGGTAATGCCTGTTGGTGCTGAAAACTTCCGTGAAGCACTTCGCATGGGTGCGGAAATCTTCCACAGCCTGAAGGCAGTTTTAAAAGAAAAAGGCTTGAACACAGCTGTAGGTGACGAAGGCGGATTCGCTCCAAACCTTGGATCAAACGAAGAAGCACTTCAAACAATCGTTACTGCGATCGAAAAAGCAGGCTATAAGCCAGGCGAGCAAATCATGCTTGCTATGGACGCTGCATCTTCTGAGTTCTACAACAAAGAAGACGGCAAGTACCACCTTTCTGGTGAAGGCGTAGTTAAGACGTCTGCAGAAATGGTAGACTGGTACGAAGAAATGGCTTCTAAATACCCAATCATCTCAATCGAAGACGGTTTGGATGAAAACGACTGGGAAGGCCACAAGCTATTGACTGAGCGCCTTGGCGGAAAAGTACAGCTTGTTGGTGACGACCTGTTCGTTACAAACACGAAGAAGCTTTCTCAAGGTATCGAGCAAGGCGTTGGCAACTCAATCCTGATCAAAGTTAACCAAATCGGTACTTTGACAGAAACTTTCGACGCAATCGAAATGGCGCAGCGCGCAGGCTACACAGCTGTTATCTCTCACCGTTCTGGTGAAACAGAAGATTCGACAATTGCTGACATCGCTGTTGCAACAAACGCAGGCCAGATCAAGACTGGTGCTCCATCACGTACAGACCGCGTAGCGAAGTACAACCAGCTTCTTCGCATCGAAGACCAGCTTGGCGAAACAGCTCGCTTCAACGGAATCAAATCCTTCTACAACCTTAAGAAGTAATATTGCGGAGCCAATTCAACTCTCCGTAAAATAGGGACGCCGGTAGCATGACTATGCTGCCGGCGTTTTTTATATCCTCTTGAACTTCTATCGACCAAACAGGAGGAGGCAAACGAAAAAGTGTCCGAGGAGAGTTCCTATCGGACAAACGGAAGCATGAAACCGAAGAAAGTGTCCGATAGAAGGTCCCTATCGGACAAACGGAAGCATGAAACTGAAGAAAGTGTCCGATAGAAGGTCCCTATCGGACAAACGGAATCGAGAAACCGAAAAAAGTGTCCGATAGAAGGTCCCTATCGGACAAACGGAATCGAGAAACCGAAGAAAGTGTCCGATAGAAGGTCCCTATCGGACAAACGGAATCGAGAAACCGAAAAAAGTGTCCGATAGAAGGTCCTTATCGGACAAACGGAAGCGAGAAACCGAAAAAAGTGTCCGATAGAAGGTCCCTATCGGACAAACGGAAGCATGAAACTGAAGAAAGTGTCCGATAGACAAACAGGGGATGGAATTCATGAAGGTGTCTTTGTTCTATCAGGCATTGTGATATAATAATCCTCAACAATTCAGACAAGTATTGTTTCATTCTTGAAAATGTGATAAATTTAAAATACTGTTAGCAGTTTTATCGGGAGGTACGTCATGCATACATTGTTAGTTGTTCTTTTAGTGATCGTCAGCATTGCTCTTATTGGAGTTGTTCTTCTTCAATCAGGCAAGAGTGCTGGTCTGTCCGGTGCGATTTCCGGCGGCGCTGAGCAATTGTTCGGTAAGCAAAAGGCAAGAGGCCTTGACCTAGTCTTGCACCGTGTTACGATCGTGTTGTCTGTTTTATTCTTTGTCTTGACTATTGCCGTTACTTATTTTGAACTATAATACACACAATGACCCGGCTTCAATAGAGGCCGGGTTTTATTGTGTTTACATAAGCAAAATCCTCACATATTTCTGGTGAATATGGGTATTTACATATATAAAGGCTTTTAATTGAATGTTACAAGCATGTTTGTTAAAACTAAGTAAGATATTTGATAGAGGGAGTAGGAAAATGAGAAAGTTAGTGCCAAGACCTTTTACATTTAAAGCTGGAAAAAGAGCGGTGTTGCTGCTGCATGGATTTACCGGTAATTCTGCGGACGTCAGGATGATGGGCCGATTTTTAGAAGGAAAAGGATACACATGCCATGCGCCTGTTTTTAAAGGACATGGTGTCCCGCCTGAAGAACTGATACATACTGGTCCTGAGGATTGGTGGCAGGATGCGCTAGATGGCTACGAATTCCTCAAAAACGAAGGGTATGAGGAAATAGCGGTAGCTGGTTTGTCGCTTGGAGGCATCCTTTCGCTGAAACTCGGATATACCAAGCCTCTCAAGGGAATCGTGCCAATGTGCGCACCGATGCATCTTAAGACGGAAGAGTTGATGTACCGCGGTGTCCTTGAGTATGCGCGAGAGTATAAGAAGATGGAAGGAAAGCCTGAGGAGCAAATCGAGGCGGAAGTAAAGGAACTCGAACAAAAATCGATGGCCACTCTGAAAGACCTCCAGGAACTCATCAAGGAAGTCCGTGGCAGCATCGACCTGATTTATACCCCGACGTTTGTTGTCCAGGCGAGACATGACATCATCATTGACCCTGATAGTGCGAATATCATCCATGACAACATCGAGTCTGAACATAAAAAGTTGAAGTGGTATGAGGAATCAGGCCATGTCATCACTCTTGATAAAGAACGTGATCAGCTGCACGAAGATGTTTACGAGTTTCTCGAGTCATTAAATTGGAAAGAATAAAAACATATAAATAATTTATTGTGTTGTTTTTTACACCAAGTGCAACAAGATTACGAAAATAGCCCAATAAAGGAGGGATTTATTAATGGATGAGAATATTAAAGGCCATATAGACAGGCTATTGCATTATATGAAGGATGAAGCTTACAAACCTCTTACGGTTCAAGAACTGGAAAGTGCCTTTGGGATCGAGGACTCCTCGACATTCAAGGATTTTGTTAAAGCGCTAGTTGTTATGGAGGAAAAGGGGCTGGTCGTCAGGACTAGAAGTGACCGATATGGTCTGCCTGAAAAAATGAACCTCGTACGCGGGCGCTACAGTGCCCATGCCAAGGGGTTTGCGTTTGTAATCACTGAAGAACAAGGCATGGATGACATCTTCATCCCGCCGAATGAAACGAGCAATGCGATGAACGGTGACACAGTCCTTGTGCGAGTCTCATCGGACAGTTCTGGACAGCGCCGCGAAGGGACAGTTGTGCGCATTCTCGAAAGAGGTGTTTCGCAAATCGTCGGTACATACACCGAAAGCAAGCATTTCGGTTTTGTGATTCCGGATGATAAAAAGTTCACAAGTGACATCTTCATTCCGAAAGAGGCTGGCATGGGTGCTGTCGAAGGGCATAAGGTCGTCGTAAAACTGACGAGTTACCCTGAAGGCCGCAAGAGCGCCGAGGGAGAGGTTACTGCGATCCTCGGTCATAAAAATGACCCTGGCGTTGATATCCTGTCGGTCATCCATAAGCACGGACTGCCTATGGAGTTCCCGGATGAAGTTCTCAAGCAAGCGAATGAAGCGCCTGATCAGATCAACGAGAGTGAGATTGCGAACCGCCGCGACCTGCGTGATGAAGTCATCGTCACGATTGATGGCGCCGATGCAAAGGACCTCGATGATGCAGTCCAGGTTACAAGACTTGAAAACGGCAACTATAAACTAGGCGTCCATATCGCCGATGTTACGTACTATGTAACTGAGGATTCCCCGATTGACCGTGAAGCAGAAGACCGTGCGACGAGTGTTTATTTGGTTGACCGGGTAATCCCGATGATTCCGCACCGCTTATCAAACGGAATATGCTCGTTGAATCCGAAGGTCGACCGCCTGACGCTGTCATGTAATATGGAGATCACTCCAGATGGGCAAGTAGTAGACCATGAAATCTACCAGAGTGTCATCAAGACGACTGAGCGGATGACGTATTTCGATGTGAACAGGATTCTTGTTGATCAAGACGAAGAAACGCGCTCACGTTACGAATCTCTTGTACCAATGTTCGAGATGATGGAAGAGCTAGCCGCTATCCTTCGTAAAAAAAGGATGGAAAGAGGCGCAATCGATTTTGATTTTAAAGAATCAAAGGTATTGGTTGATGAAGAAGGCCACCCAACGGATGTCGTTCTGCGTGAGCGCTCCGTCGCTGAAAAGCTGATTGAGGAATTCATGCTGGCAGCGAACGAAACGGTCGCCGAGCATTTCCACTGGCTCGATGTGCCATTCATCTATCGTATCCATGAAGACCCAAAAGAGGATAAGCTGAGAAAATTCTTTGATTTCATTACAAACTTCGGATACCTTGTCAGAGGATCCGCAAATGGAGTTCATCCAAGAGCCCTGCAGGAAATCATCGAGGAAGTCCAGGGCAAGCCAGAAGAAATGGTCGTTTCAACTGTCATGCTCCGTTCGATGCAGCAGGCGAAATACTATCCTGAAAGCCTCGGACACTTTGGTCTTTCGACAGAGTTCTATACACACTTTACATCACCAATCCGCCGTTATCCTGACTTGATTGTCCACCGCTTGATCAGGACCTACCTGATTGAGGGCAAGCTCGACCAGGCGACGAAGGAAAAATGGAATGCGATGCTGCCTGATATTGCCGAGCATTCATCTAACATGGAACGCCGCGCAGTCGAAGCCGAACGTGAAACAGATGAGCTGAAGAAAGCGGAATACATGGAAGACAAGGTCGGGACGGAATACGATGGCATCATCAGTTCCGTTACGAACTTTGGGATGTTCGTCGAGCTTCCTAACACAATCGAAGGCCTGGTACATGTAAGCTACATGACAGATGATTATTACCGCTATGATGAACGCCATCTGGCGATGATTGGCGAGCGAACAGGCAATGTCTTCCGAATCGGGGATGAAATTACTGTCCGAGTCATCAAGGTGAACAAAGATGAGCGCTCCATTGATTTTGAAATCGTCGGCATGAAGGGCACGCCAAGACGTGAGCGTCCGGCCCAGCCAAAGATCTTCAAGACCGGCAGCAGCGAAAAAAAGCCGCGCCACGGTAAAGAAGAAGAAGGCAAGCGAGGCGGCAGAGGTTCTGGCGGTGGAAGAGGATCAGGAGGAGGCCGAAACGGCTCCGGTTCAGGCTCTGGTTCAAAGCCAAAGAGCAAGAAGAAAAAGTTCTTTGAGAACGCCCCGGCCGCAAAACGCAAATCAAAAAAGAGAAAATAGGCAACTCTATGAGAGCTCCTGACCAGGGGCTCTCTGTTGTCCTATAGTGCCGGCAGCAGTATTCAGCCCTAGGCCCTTACGCTTTTAATTGTGGGAGCAGGGGACATTTGCTAAAATGAGAGAAATAGAAGGGGGAAGTTTTTATGCCAAAAGGTGAGGGAAAGGTCGTCGCTCAAAATAAAAAAGCTAATCACGACTATTTCATTGAAGAAACTTATGAAGCAGGAGTGGTCCTTCAGGGAACAGAGATCAAATCAATCCGTAATGGACGCGTCCAGCTAAAAGATTCCTATGCTAAAGTCCATAATGGTGAGTTATTCTTATATAACCTGCACATAAGCCCATATGAACAAGGAAACCGTTATAACCATGACCCGCTGCGCACAAGGAAGCTATTGCTTCACAAACGTCAGATTAACCAGTTGATTGGTGAAACGAAGGAAGCAGGTTATGCGCTTGTGCCATTGAAGATTTACCTGAAGAACGGTTATGCGAAGGTTTTAATCGGCTTAGGTAAGGGTAAAAAGAACTATGACAAGCGTGAAACGTTGAAAAAGAAGGAAGCAGGCCGTGATATCGAGCGTGCATTCCGCGAACGCCAGAAAATGTAAGCTTGTCAGCTGAGGAAGAGTGTACCAGTTGAAAAAAGTACTCAGTGTGTTATAATAATAACTGTCACCACGAGTGACAACATAACTTAATGCTCGGCTTAACCGAGTTCTCCTAACGTCTGTATCATGGATACAGCAACCTTTTATATGGGGACGTTACGGATTCGACAGGGGTAGTTTGAGCTTAAGTGGCGAGTCGAGGGGATCGGCCTCGTAAAAACGTCAACGCCTATAACTGGCAAAGAAAACAACAACTTCGCTTTCGCAGCTTAATACTGCATAGCGGTTCGCCCCTCCATCGCCCATGTGGTAGGGTAGCGGACTCACTCTAAGTGGGCTACGCCGGATTCCACCGCCTGAGGATGAAGGAAGAGAACAACCAGGCTAGCTGGCCGGCCGCCTGTCGGTAGGCAAAAGGACCAGCGAATCGCCAATATGCCGACTACACTCGTAGAAGCTTAAGTGCCAATATCTTTGGACGTGGGTTCGACTCCCACCGTCTCCACCAATACATATGTTGGTGGATTTTTATTTTTTTGTGACGTAAAGCATAAGCTAGCTTATGCTTTTATTTTATTTCAGGAAATTTTATGCTAAATAAATTTAATAAGTAATATATAGTGCTTGTATTGGATTTAATCTGAACCCTTTAGGGATACATATTTGTTTAACAATAAATGTTTATATCGAAAATTTATTAAAAAGGAAATATCCCCAACAATATGCTTCCCTTTGTGACTGAAATGCTTTACGTGTTAAACTAATATTAAGTATAAATTTACAAAAGTTAACATAGGGGAATTCAGGTTTATTTTAAAAAGAAAGTTTAGCTCCTTGTTGTTCTCCACAGCGGATTTCTCTAAGCAGAGTGACTTCTAGACACGACGATTACTCTTTTTTCCTTACACTAAAATAAGTTTACATTTTATAAACAATATGTATACTAAAATAGGATTTGGTGAATTTTTAAAGAAGGGCAACAGGTGGTTTTATGAAAGTAGCAGTTTTATTACCTTGTTACAATGAAGAAAAAACAATTGGTAAAGTCATTGATGATTTCCGAAAAGAGTTACCTCATGCTGATATATATGTTTATGATAACAATTCAACAGATCGTACATTTGAAGTTGCTACCGAACATGGTGCTATTGTAAGAAAGGAACCACTACAAGGTAAAGGGAATGTTGTGAGATCCATGTTCAGAGAAATTGATGCGGATTATTATATTATGGTGGATGGAGACGATACCTATCCTGCCGAATTTATTCATGAGATATTAAAACCTCTTCAATCAGGAGAGGCGAATATGGTCATCGGTGACAGGCTATCAAACCAAACCTATTATAAAGAAAATAAACGTAACTTCCATGGTTTAGGAAATAACCTTGTAAAAGGATTAATAAATAAATTATATGGCAGTAAATTATCTGATATTATGACTGGATACCGCGGATTCGACCGCTTGTTTGTTAAGTCCATGCCAGTTTTAAGTCCTGGCTTTGAGATAGAAACTGAAATGAGTATACATGCACTAGATAAACGATTTAAAATTAAAGAGATTCCAATTGATTATAGGGACCGACCAGAAGGCAGTGAATCAAAGCTAAATACATTTTCAGATGGATATAAAGTTTTGAAAATGATCTTTATTTTATTTAAAGATTACAAGCCATTTCTATTTTTTTTAATTTGGGCATTAATTTTTTTGCTTTTTGGGTTGCTTGTGGGAATGCCAGTTATTTATGAGTTCTTGAAAACTCATTATATAACAAAGGTTCCTTCGGCTATTTTAGCAGTTGGCTTAGTTATTTTATCTATGCTTTCTTTTAGTTGTGGATTAATACTAGATACAGTTGCTTCAGTAAACAAAAAGCAATATGAGTTAGAATTAAATAAAATGTATAGTAAATTGGTGAAGAATAGTGATGAGTAATCAAACAAGGTTTCTAGTTACTATTTTTCTTTCTACTTTAGCTAGCTTAGGTTTAGGTTATTTTTTTGACGTTAAGGAATGGATACTCTACGTGTTCATTTTTTTAGTCGGTGCTATAGCTATTCATTTTGTAAACAAAAATCTATCTTCGTATACGATAGAAAATTATATTGTAATATCCCTATTTTCCATTTTTCTATTAGTTAGCACAAAAGGAGAACAATTACTTCTACAAGATAATCATTTTATTCTATATCTCCTTGTCTTTCTATTTGGCTTTATTTATGTAAACTTCATATTATTGGCCTTTTTAACCATTGTTTTAAGGTATAAAGTCGAAAGTAAGGAGCTGGCAATCAGTAGATCCAGAATTCTAATCTATGGATTGCCAACTATTTTATTTGCTCCGCTCTATTTAATTGCGTTTTTTCCTGGGGTTTTAACACCTGACTCTTTTGCACAATGGGGGCAAGCGCATGGGGCGCCTTATAATAACTGGCATCCCCTCATGTATACTCTCTTTATTGAAACGTTAATACAAATTATTGATTCACCTGCTATAGTGGCTGGATTTCAAATACTGTTAATGGGGATGGTCTTTGGCTATTGTCTATACCGTTTTGAGTTACGAGGGGTTCCTTGGAAAATCTTATATATAGTAGCTATAGTTTTAGCCCTGCTACCTATGAACGGTATCTATTCAGTTACAGTTTGGAAGGATATTCTTTATAACTTGTTCCTTTTGTTATTTACTATGAATATTATTGAGATGGTCATATCGAAAGGAAAATGGTTCAGTAAAAGTGGTAATATTAGTGTTTTTATTTTTTCGTCATTAGGCTTGATTTTCTTCAGACATAACGGATTCCCGGTGTTTCTAGTGTTTTCTATGTTTTTATTTCTGGCTTATTGGAGACAGTGGAAACAATTATTACCTATTACACTTAGTATTATTATTGTTCATACTATATACACTGGGCCGATTTTTGAAGCGTTGAAGGTAAGGGATTCTGATCCTAATGAGCTGTTGAGTATTCCATCTCAACAGCTAGCTAACGTCATTGTTCATGATGGAAAAATGACAGAGGGTCAAAAGAATTACTTAAATGAAATCTTTCCTTTAGCTATGTGGAAGGAGTATTACCACCCATATACATCTGATCCTATAAAGTTTTCCGATGAATACAATCGTGAAGCGATATTCCCCAATCGATTCAATGAATATTTAAAGGTTTGGTGGAATGTTTGCCTGCAAAATCCAACCCTAGCTATAGACTCCTTTTTAAAGCAAACATCTATTGTATGGCAAATAAATGAGCCAGAAGGTCTTGGACAACAATCAACCTATGTAACTTATATTCATGAGAATAAATATGGAATTGAACGAATAACAGTAAGTGAAAATATTCGGAACATGATGACCGATTATCTTGAGGTTTCAAAAACAGAAGGAATAGTAAAAATGGTCATTTGGAGACCTGCACTTCATATGTTTATCGCTTTATTTTTTGGATATATTGCGTATCTCAGGTTTGGAGTAAAATCTCTATTGGTTCTATTACCTTTCATGCTAAATATCATGAGTATATTTGTTGCTGTTCCAGCTCAGAGTTATCGTTATTTGTATGGGACCACGTTAGTCATGGTGATAATCATCTTGTATAGTTTTCTATCCGAGAAGGAGAAGTGTAAGGAATGTTAGCTAATCTTTCTGCCTTCAAAAATAATCAAAAAGGTATATTATTCATGATACTGGCAGCAGTTTGTACGTCAACTGGTCAGTTATTTTGGAAAGTCTCAGAAGGTCAACTCAGTTGGTCCTTATTTTTAGGGCTTGTATTATATGGACTAGGTGCCATTACCATGATGGTTGCCTTTCGTTATGGAAAACTGTCTGTCCTTCATCCGCTAATGAGTATAAGTTATGTACTGGCTATCTTACTTGGACAATGGTTCCTTCAGGAAGCGCTATCCTTAATCAATTATATGGGAATACTATTTATAATATTTGGTTCAATTCTAATGGGTGGAGAAACGGAATGATTACACCATTTTTAATGATTGTTCTCATGACTATTCTTGGTGCAATTGGGGGATTTTGTTTTAAACTAGCTACTGCGGGGCAAAAGATAATTCGTACCAAATTTGTAGTTATGTTTAGTCTAGGTGGGTTGTTGTATCTTACAGCAGCGATTATAAATATATACGTACTAAATTTACTTCCCTATACAGTTGTTTTTCCTTTAACTTCAATCACGTATATTTGGACATTAATTATTTCTTCTAAATGGTTAGATGAGAAGGTAACTAAGAAAAAGATGATTGGCGTATTATCGATTCTTCTTGGTGCTTACCTTCTTGTCCTGTAAAATGAAGAGTAATTTTGGTGGGATAGATTGGGAATGGACTAGAATAATGAAATATAATTTTCCTATGTTTCCTAAAGTTTGATAATATCTTTTACTTTAAAAGTATTTTTATATGTATTAAATTCTCGTATATTAGCTAAAAAAGTAGCCATTAAGGTTGGGAAATTTATGCATTATTCTTTGGAAATAAATTTATTTACGTCACGTTTTATAGAGAAAAAGCATAAGATTGCCAAATGGCAGACTTATGCTTTTTTATTTTTACCAAAATTCATCAACCAGAACGGTAAATACAAAATAAAGAAAGTAACAAGCGCAATGGCTTCTAGTGAAAGAATATACCACGGCCATGGTCCGAGATAGTCAATGAGCGACGGATTGACTGGTTTTTCAGAGATGTACATATAGTTTCCTTCAATCAGGAAGTTGACGATGAAAACGATGAGTGTATAGACGTTCAGCCATAGGAATGCTTTCCAGATGGATTTTCCGGTCGGCCTGTATCCTGCCACAAACACCATGAACAGGTTGGCGATCACCGTTCCGCCATGGGAAATGAAGAAATGGACATAGCGGTAGTGAGGGAAAGTATACAGGCTGATGTCAGGTGTAATCATCGCCTGCAACGCACTGCCGACACCGACAAAATAGGTGAACTCAAATAGCGCATATCTTTTTGTTAAAAGTAAGAGGGCGGAGAGGATGAGTGAGATACTGCTCAGGTGAAGAGGCAACGAATATTGGTAGCTCCAATGGCCGCTCCACCATAGCCAAGCCTGCAGGCTAATTTCAGAAATGATCAGAACTAAAAATAATCCAACCCGTGCAATACGATTGATATTGGGGTTTCTCAACGGTTTTCGGAACAAGAAGAGCAAAATGATCATAAGCAGGAAAGCAGCAAGTGTATATAGGTGTACACTTGAAAATAACTGAAAGACATCTTCTGTACCTGGCACAAAAAGTTCCCTCATAAGCTCTCCTCCATTACACTTAGTTCGATTTTATCGAATCATACCCTTACTTTAACATATTCTCAGTTGGCATATATATGGTTAGAAAAACATACATTTCATACGATTACAGTTTGGAGGAGGGTGAGAGCATGCAATTCTATTATGGCCAGCAGATGCCCTTGAGAATCTTGGATGAGGCCGAGTTCTGGAAGCATCAGGAGGAGGAGCATACCGTCGTGATCAGGGAGTTGACACCTGATCTGGAACAGGAATATGTGGATGCCCTGAAGCAGTGGGAGAAGGTATTGGGGGAGACACGACATCAGGTTTTGAGATTCATTGAAACGGTGACGAGATCGTGCAACTACATACCTGCCCAGCTTCATCAGCATGTATTGAAGCTGACCTCATATTATTTGCAGCAAAGTCTTAATTTTATCAAATTGTGCGAGCAAATTAAAAATGAAAGTGAAGCGGTGAAAAATAACCCAACAGCCAAAGTAGTGCTCGACCATATCATCCGGGAATCAGAGTATTTTGTGGGGATTGCCCAGGCGCTGCTATACCAGCAGACACCTTAATAGCAAGATGGTCATGGCCTGCCAGGCAAACTGGCTGGCTATTTTTATTCTTTATTAATGATTTAGTATATGAAAATATTGATTCCATTAGTAAAATAAAGGTAACGACAAGAATCTGGAGCAGTTGGTGCGTGTGCTCCGAATTTTTCATCACCACAACAGCTGATGTTCGAGAGGGTTTAACATGAAAGTATTGATCTTTTCCTTTAAAAGAATCATGATCGCCATTCCTAGTTTGCTGCTGACCTCTATGGTTGTCTTCTTTTTGTTCATGATGATGCCAAGGGTGATGGCGACCGATTATGACCTTGCAATTCTATGGATGGAATATAGAAAGTGGATTGGCAGTTTTCTGACGGGCGATCTGGGAATATCTTCGTATTACCGTGTGCCGGTTTCGGTAATTCTTCGGGAAAAAATGACCAATACCCTCGTTCTCGGAATTACTTCCTTGCTGATCACCTATGTGTTGTCTTTTTTCATGGGAAGGTACGCTGGCCGGAACCCCAATACACTGGGAGACAAGCTGATTAGCGGAATGAATTATACTGGACTTTCCCTGCCGTTGATTGTTGTTTCCGTTTACTCGATCTATTTCTTTTCGTTCGAGCTGAACTGGTTTCCTTCCAATGGCTCAGTCGATATCACGGTGCCTGAGGGGACATGGGAATACTGGCTGGACAGGGTTCATCATCTCATTTTGCCGGCAACTGTATTGGGGATTGTCGGGACAGCTACATACACACAATTTCTGAGGGATGATATCGTTGAAAACAGCCGAAAGGAATTTGTTAGAACGGCAAAATCCATTGGAGTTTCGGATAAGAGGATTTATAATGTCCACATTCTAAAAAACTCCCTGATTCCAATCGTCACCTTTCTGGGAATTGATTTAGTGAACATCGTGAATGGTGCGATCATTGTTGAAACAATTTTTACTTATCCCGGAATCGGCCAGCTGTTCATCAAGTCGATTAACATGCGCGATCATGCGATGGTTATGAATCTGACGATGATGTTCTCTACCATCATGATCCTTGGGAATATGATCGCCGATATCCTTTATGGTGTGGTGGACCCGCGAATCAAGCTGGAATAGCTCATCCTTTTGGGTGTGTTTTTTTGAGGCGGAACTCCTAGTTTTAAAATATTCGCCTATAGAAAGAAATCTGTTATGATTATATTGAAATAAAGAAAAGGAGGAATTTTCCTATGTATGATGTAGCAACTATCGGAGCAGGCCCCGCAGGTGGAAGCGCAGCGATTTTCACAGCAAAGGCTGGCAAGAAAACAATCGTGCTGGATAACAATAAAAGCGTAACGAAGCGTGCCTGGATGGAGAACCACTACGGCGCTCCTGAAATCG
Organism: Mesobacillus jeotgali; assembly: GCF_002874535.1. GTDB lineage: Bacteria > Bacillota > Bacilli > Bacillales > Cytobacillaceae > Mesobacillus > Mesobacillus jeotgali. The sequence continues at coordinate 3,860,008 of NZ_CP025025.1, read as the reverse complement.
CAGGTCCTGACTTAGTTGAAACTGGTATCAATCAAGCCAAAAAACACGGTGCTGAATTCGTTGAAACAACAGTGATTTCTGTCAGTAAAACTGACAGCGGCGTTAAAGTTGTAACTGAAAATGGCGAGTATGAAGCAAAGCATGTCATCATCGCGTCAGGCATGATGACTGATGTAGCTGAAGCATCAGGTCTTGCAACAAAAGATGGCACAGAGCCAAGAATCAAGACGATTTTCGACGTCGACACTGCTGGTAAAACAAATGTTGAAGGTGTTTGGGCTGCAGGCACATGCGCAGGCGTAAGTATGCACACAATCATCACAGCTGGGGACGGTGCGAAGGTTGCCATCAACGTCATCAGTGAACTGAACGGCGAGCGTTATGTCGACCATGATGTTTTAAAAGCATAATTGTGTAAAAAAGCCTTGCAGCTATCTGCAAGGCTTCGCTTATTTTAATAGATTGATAGAGACATTTGCGATTTGAGTAAGTTCTAACGTCCTGCTTAAAATGTCTGCTAATTGTTATATTTAAACTGATCCTTAATCTTGCCGTCTTCATCATGAATGTATGCCATTGTGCCAGCTTCTTCAGCCATTCGTTTTGCTTCACTCACAGCTTGGGATCTTGAGTCGGTCGTAAGCTCTGGGTCATCCTGGCCTTCCTTTTTGACAGCCCAACCCTGTTCATCATGAGGCACAGCGTGGAATCGTGCATCATCTGTACCAGTACGGTCCTTGAAATATTCCTCACGTTCCCTTCCGTTTTCCTGATTCTTTGCCATGTAAAATACCTCCTCGAATGCTGGATTACCTAATAAAGGTATTATGAATTTACCCCGGTCGTGTTGAGGAAAACAAGAATATTTCTGCTTTTTATCCAGTTTCATCCAAATAATCTATTGTGGAACCAACTGCCTCAATAATGGAGCCTGTAGCCTGAATCCAACTCCCGGCTGTATTGATATTTTCACCCACCCCACCCTGTAGCTCTATGATGCCTGAGATTGCTTGCATTGAATTCCCGATGATTTGAAGTAAGTTTCCATATAAATGGTAGATTGATTCTAGGGAATGCCCATTTGCTAATGTATCATTTAGGACGGCGCTGCCTCCTAATGCCTGTATCAGATTTCCTTTGATATCCAGCCCCTGTTCCGTTTCATCATCCACAGGAAGAAGAATGCCCGCAATCACCGTAATATTCCCTGCCGACTGGATCATGTTTCCAATCTTCTCCATTGTAAAATAGCGCTCGCTGTCAGCAATCAGTGCATTACCCAAAGCCTGAAGCTCGTTTCCCCACAGGTTAAAGCTAGTCAGCTGGCCTTCGGTTAAATTCTTGAAAGGGGTGCTTCCAATTGCCGCAAGAGTGGTACCGGATGCCTGAATCCACGCGCCAAAAAGTTCCTTCCGCTCATTTTCCATGATTATCGCCGCCTTCGTCCTGATATCATCTTATACGTGCAAAAGAGATTTGTTATCGATTATGAATAAGAAAACCGTATAGCCCAAGCTCTTGAATAATAGGAATAGAAGTGAAGGAGTGTAGCCCTGTAAACAGGTGGGTTATTCACCTCTGAACGGAGAATCCGATGGTGGAGGTTATGCCATGGCAGTAGTAAAGCATACGGAGGCTGATGTTGATCTGCTGGCGCGATTGTTGAGAGCAGAGGCTGAGGGTGAAGGGCAGCAGGGGATGTTAATGGTGGGAAATGTAGGGATCAACCGGATACGTGCGAACTGTTCTGATTTTAAGGGATTAAGGACCGTGCCGCAGATGATTTATCAGGAACATGCTTTTGAAGCAACACAAAAGGGTTATTTTTATCAGAGGGCAAGAGAGGTTGAGAAAAGACTCGCAAGGCGTGCGCTTAAAGGGGAGAGGCTGTGGCCGGCAAAATTCAGCCTGTGGTATTTCCGTCCGCCAGGGGATTGTCCGCCGACTTGGTACAATCAGCCGCATGTCGGCCGATTTAAGCTTCATTGTTTTTATGAGCCAACAGGTGAAGAGTGTGCGAATATTTATAACACCTTCTAAATAGCTGGACTGTCTGGTTTTAAACCTGGCAGTCTTTTTTGTGGCTAGTGATCACCTCTGCAGCATTATACTCGGCGGTACCTTCACAGCGATGATGCCATCAGAAATGATGTCCTTGCTGCAAATCTCGTCGATCCTTCTAGTAGGATTGTTCTTATACGCCATCATCATACTGCCTCTGTTTATCCCGCTCTTGGTGAAGAACTTTGGTGAAGCAAACAGGCGGCCGTTTAAAAGAGTTTACACAAGGCTGATTTCGAAGTGATGATGTAAAAAAACACATAGAGTTGGGGCAGACCACATTATTGTGGCTGCCTCTTTCTACTGTTAGAAACCCTCCACACCGAAAGTTTTTATTGCCTATAACTCCAGGAAACCATAAGATGGAAATATCAAACTTAAAGGGGATAGAATATTGCGTATATATAACTTGGTTTTTTCAGATGAAGAGGTGAAATTAATACTAGAATAGGAGAAAAATAATGACCAAAAATCTTTTTCGCGGACAAACGCTAAAGCTTACAGCTAAAAGGGAAGGGGATACAGAAATCATCGCTTCGTGGGATGAAGATCCGGAGTACCTTAGAAATGTTGACACAGATATTGCGATACCTCGCCCGGTTGAGCATTTTGAAGGTGAGGGTGATCCTGGTTCGAGTAGCTTTTACTTCCGCTTAAGGACTATCGAGGATGACAGGTTGATAGGTTTTATTGTCATCCACAGCATCGAATGGAATAACAGGGCAGGAATGCTTGCAATGGGCATCGGCAACGCAAATGATCGAGGAAAAGGGTACGGATCCGAAGCGTTACAGCTCATCCTCCGATACGCATTCCATGAACTGAACCTGAGCCGCGTTGGCCTGGACGTCATTGAATATAATGAGCGGGGGATACGCGCTTATCAAAAAGCTGGCTTTCAAATCGAGGGCAGGATCAGACAGGCAGTCCATCGTGATGGCAAAATTTACGATCGAATCAATATGGGGATCCTACGGTCGGAGTGGGAAGAAATGAATAACTAAAAAAAAGAAGGGACCAGGCATTCTTCATGCCTGGTCCCTTCACTCTATCTGGCTTTTACTCTGAAGCCGTCTTTAACTCTTTAGATTGTACCAGCTTGTCAAATGCCCAGCCGGCAAGCGCCCCAACTAGCGCAGGCAGAAGCCAGCCCAATCCCTCTGCATAAAGCGGAAGTGATTTTAAAAGTGATGCCAGTAATTCTGATTCAACTCCGAATGTCTTCAAACCGTCAATTACGCTAACAAGTGTGGTTGCAAACACTGCTCCGACATAGACTCCGCGCGCTCCCCTGAAGAAACGATCCAGGAAACTCAGGATTACAAGCACGATTGTGATCGGATAAAGAACGATTAACACGGGAACAGAAATTGAAATGATCTGGTTAAGACCAAGGTTCGCGATCAATAAGCTGACCAATGTGACAACGAGTGTGTAAGTCTTATAAGGAACCTTTGGCATCATCTTTTCGAAAAATTGGCTTGTCGCCGCTACAAGACCAACTGCCGTTGTGAAACAGGCAAGTGTGACAATCAAGCCAAGCAGCAGCATGCCAGGTGCCCCGAACATCATCTTTGCTGATTCTGTTAAGATCGTACCGCCATTTTCATATTCGCCAACTGAGGCCATTTTAGCACCGAGAAGGCCGACAGTTACATAGACAAAAGCTAATCCAATGCCTGCGATAATGCCAGCTTTCAATGTTTCCCTTACAACCTGCTTGCGTTCCAGCGATTTTTTCTGCTGGATAGCTCCGACCACAATGATTCCGAAGGCCAATGCTGCGATTGTATCCATTGTCAGGTATCCTTCAAGGAAACCTGTAGCAAAAGGCGCTGCCGTGTATTTTTCAGATACTTCTCCAAACGAACCGTCAAGTTTGAACAAGCTGCCAATCACGAGCAGGACGATTGCAGCAAGCAAGACAGGCGTCAACACGCTGCCGATCCTTTCGACCATTTTTGAAGGGTTTAACGTAACCCAGTAAACTAGTGCGAAAAAGACAAATGTAAAAAGTAAAAGTACAAGCGAATTTGTTCCGGATGCCCCAAGGAACGGCTTAACGGACATTTCAAAAGCGACATTGGCGCTTCTTGGAATTCCAAAGAAAGGCCCGATTGACAAATAAACTGCAGCGCTGAAAACGATTGCAAAAACTGGGTGTACCCTAGAGCCGATTTCTTTTATCCCACCCTTAGCCATTGAAATGACAACAACAGTCAATAATGGCAGTCCAACTCCGGTTACAACAAAACCAAGCATCGCTGGCCAAAAATTCTCTCCAGATTCCTGCCCCAGGAACGGCGGGAAAATTAGATTCCCTGCTCCAAAGAATAATGCAAATAACATTAGACCGATCGTGAGTGTTTCTTTACCCCTTAAGCTTCCCATCCTTTTTCTCCTCCTAAAATATTGTTTTGGCACTGAGAGTATAGGAAATTCGGAACGGAATGTTATAAAATGAAAAACAAAAAACTCGCCCCTGAAACTAGGGACGAGTTGTGCTCGCGTTACCACCCTGATTCCGCACAAACATGCGGCTCTCATCAACGTACCATCATACGTGTTCCATTTAACGGCGGACAAGCCGGCCAAAGCTTACTACATCTATGTTTCAGCTTTGCATCTCAGAGATGATGTTCCTTTATAATCTGAACACCGGCTTGCAGCAAATCACCGGCTCTCTGGGGATCAGGTTCCATAAAGAACGTGTTCTCGTCATCGATTTTTATTATTCTAAAATACATTCACAAGAACTATATTAATATTCAGATAATAATATGTCAATACTATTAGACAAGGAAAGTTTTTCTTTTTAAGCTCGATACCCTAGGAGTGTCTATGTGACCCTGCATAATAGACACTTTGAAGGCCGTTTTCTTAGAAATGTCTAATAAAATCTTATTAATTAAAATTTATTGTCCTTATCAGGGCAATCCGTATTAATATTGGATTATATAATATGTCTGGAATAGGAGAAATGCATGAATCTAAAAAAGCTAGAGGCATTCATAATGGTTGTCGAAAAGAATAGTTTTTCTGAAGCAGCGGCTGCGCTTAAAAGCTCACAGCCTTCTGTCAGCCTGAAAATCAAAAGCCTTGAAGATGAGCTGGGATTTGAACTGCTTGACAGGGGAGCGGCAGGAATCAGGCCGACGCCTGCAGGAATGCTTGTTTATACAGCGGCAAAGGACATTGCCAATCGATGGAGGACTCTAGAGGACGAACTCGGTGAATTTCAGGGAACTTTGACAGGCACACTGACAATTGGTGCGAGTACCATACCAGGAACCTATTTGCTTCCCGGCTGGGTTAAAAGTTTCCGTAGCCTTTTTCAAAAGGTGGACGTCAAAATCGAAATTGGGGATTCGAAAAAAGTTCTTGAAAAACTGCAAAACCACCAGATTGATGCTGCAATCATCGGGATGAAGGTCGAGTCCCGATTGTTAAAAAGCAATCCGGTTGCAGTCGATTCCCTTGTTTTAGTCACTCCAGAAGATCACCCATTAATCGATACGGCTTCCGCAGATTTTTCGCAAATTCAACAATATGATTTCGTCCTCCGTGAAGAAGGATCGGGCACACGCAAAATGATGGAGCGTTACTTAGCCGAAAAAGGCCTGTCGCTTGAAGATTTGAGAGTTGCCGTATCAATTGGGAGCACGGAGTCTGTCATCGCTGCGGTTGAAGCGGGACTGGGCATCAGTTTTATTTCTAAGCTGGCGGCTATGCCTGCAGAAAGAGCTGGCCGCATCAAAATCGTCGATACTTTCGAACCATACGAGAGGGAATTTTATCTCGTGACCCAAACAGATGCTGAAAATCGGCCGATCATCAGACAGTTTTCAAATATAGTCGATTAAGAGTGAAGGGGTCGGACTGAAAGAGATAATGACATTTTTCATTTTTCAATTTATTATTATGTTAAGCAGAAAGGGGCGTTTGGGATGCAGGTTAAGGTATTTGCTAATCTTAGGGAGATTTGCGGAGGCGTGACCGTCGAAGTGAAGCCTGATGGAGACCGGGTAATGGACGTGCTTGATAAAATGTGCGAAATGTTCCCGGATTTGCACGAAGAAATTTTTACAGAAGAGAAAACGCTCAAGCCATTTGTACATGTATATATTAATGGCCGTAACATTGTCCATGATCAAGATCTTGAAACTCATGTAAAAGAAAGCGACCAGTTCGCGCTGTTTCCTCCGGTTGCCGGTGGCTGATATGGTTGATAGAATACTAGAATTTCGCGGAATCAACAGGGAACATCTTGGCATGTATTTTGAAGAATTAGGCGGCACGCTCGTAACCGCTTCCTTCCCGTTTGTGTATGAATCAGAAAACTGGAGAGCGGAGATTTTAAGCGAGGATGAGCTTGCTTTTACAAAAACATTCATCGTCAATGCCGTACATATTAGATTTGCAGCTGAAAGCCTTGAAGATCTCGAGCAACTGATTAAAAATTACCGTTATAAAACAACCCGGGTTGGCGGGTAGCAGGTTTCGGCGAATTATTGCCGGAACTTTTTTATTTTTGCTATCTATCTATTGTTTTTGAGACTGAAATCGTGAATTTTCCGCTTAATGCTCGTTTAACACACAAATAGGAAGAAAATTTTATACTTCAAATGAGCCCGCTTTTGAACATATCGACCACATTTTCGTTTTTATCGGCGAATTTTCAAACAAATCGACCACATTTTCACTTTTATCGGCGAATTTTCATATATATCGACCACATTTTGATTTATTTCGACCAAGCTGGTCATTTCAAAAAGTTCACAAAAAAACCAGGCAAAATCACCTGGTTTTCTTCAAATCTATTAAACTTCCTCTGTAGCTGGAGTTGTTTCTTCGCCAATGATGCCTAGTTCGCGAAGTTTTTCTTCTGTAACAACGCCATCTTTCCAGCCGCGGACATTATAATAGTCATCCAGCATGATGTCCATGCGGGAAACAAGTCCTTCACTGTTGCCTGATGCGCCTTCTTCAGTGAAACGTTTTGGAAGGAAGTCGTCCTCACGCTTGTTGAAGCCGGCTAAGTTGTTATAGTAACGTTCAAGGTTATAGATTCTTTCCCCTGCAAGCATGACATCATCAGCAGTCATTGGAATGCCAGTCATTGTGCTGTATTGCTCAGCATAGTGCTCTGCATTTTCAGAGAAAGAAGAGAACTTACAGATATTCATAGAGTCAGAGAATGAAAGCAGGTTCTGGAATACATTCAGAAGCTCAGCTTTGCCTTCTGCTACTGTACGGTCTGTTGGTTCAGGAATGCCGGCAATTTCAGATGCGATAGTGTAGCCGCGAAGGTGGCAGGCACCACGGTTACTTGTCGCATAGCCAAGGCCGATACCCTGGATACCACGTGGATCGTAAGCCGGGATAGATTGGCCTTTAACTGACATAGACAGTTCAGGAACGCCCCATGCAGCAGTCGCGCGTGCAGGACCTTCAGCAAGGATGCCGCCGAAGCCTTCACGGAATGCAATTTTGCGAGCGATTTCAATCATGCCGTCAGCGTCGCCCCAATCAAGCTTCTCGTCAACGATGCCTTTTTCATAGGCTTCCATTGTGACAGAGATGGCGTGGCCAAGCTCGATGGTATCCATGCCGTATTCGTTACAGATGTCGATTAAGTATGCGATTGCTTCAGAGTCGCTCAATCCGCTGTTCGCACCAAGTGCCCATGCAGATTCGAACTCAAAGCTTTCAACGCGAGTCTTATATTTGCCTTCTTTTACTTCAACTTCAATTTTACAGCCAACCGGGCAAGCGTGGCATGTGTTGTTGGCAACAAGCAGGTGCTCGTTTACCCACTCACCAGAGTGCTTTTCTGCTTCATCCCAGTGTGTCAATTGAGAGTTGCGAGTTGGAAGCGCTCCCACTTCATTGATCAAGTTAGTAAGGACGTTTGTTCCGTAAACGGATAATCCGCCTTTGTTAGGAGCTGTCAATCCGCCTTCAAGAATCGCTTTAACCGCTTTCTTGTTAGCCTGGTTGTATTCATCTTTTTGTGCCGGCTCAGGCATGTTGCCTTTTTGTGCAGCTTTGATGACGATTGCTTTCAATTTCTTGTAACCTGCAACCGCACCAGTACCGCCGCGTCCTGCAGAACGGTCATGCTCGTTCATGAAACCAGCAAAACGTACGCCGTTTTCGCCAGCCTGGCCGATTGTCATAACGCTAAGGTTTTCTTCGCCATGAGCGTCTTTCATAGCCTGCACAGTCGCGCGAGTGCTCAATCCCCACAATTGAGAAGCGTCGCGGATCTCTGCCTTGCCGTCTTCGATATAAAGGTACACAGGCTTGTCGCTCTTGCCTTTGAAAATTACGTTGTCGATTCCAGCCCACTTCAAGCGGGCAGCTGTCCATCCGCCCATATGTGAGTCAGTAACCGTGCCAGTCAATGGAGACTTCGTCACTACTGCCAGACGTCCGCTCATCGAAGAACGTGAACCTGTAACAGGCCCTGTCATGATACACAGGATGTTTTCCTCTGACAAAGGCTCTACTTCAGGCCCATTGTCAAGAACATACTTAACTCCAAGACCGCGGCCGCCAACATACTTTTTCACGTCGTCTTCATTGATGCCTCTGTAATCGACAGTGCCGTTTGACAAATCAACTACGACTTCTTTGTTTTTAAATCCCCCAAAATTCATCTTAACTAATCCACCTCTTTCATTTAGTATGGATAAATAATAATACAAGAGGCCTATTTTCCTCTTAATCTTAAGTATAGTGAAAATTCAGCCTAAAAAAAAGATTTATTTAAAGATATAATCTAAATAGAAGTGAGGGGATTTGCATGAAAGAAATGGAGCGTTATTCACGACAGATTTTATTCCAGCCAATTGGAAGCGAAGGTCAGGAGAAACTTTTAAAAAGTTCTGCGGTCATTGTCGGCATGGGCGCGCTTGGAACGGTGATTTCCAACCATCTGGTCAGATCAGGTGTCGGGTATGTCCGCATAATCGACCGTGATCTGGTGGAGCTCTCTAACCTTCAGCGCCAGACTCTCTATGATGAGGATGACGCGCGCGAGAACCTGCCGAAGGTCATCGCCGCTGAAAAAAAACTGAAAAAGATCAATTCAGAGGTAAAAGTAGAGGCTATCATCGCTGATTTGACGCTCGACAACGCAGAGGATCTGCTTGCAAACTTTGATGTGATCGTCGATGGGACCGATAATTTTATGGCCCGTTATCTCATAAATGATGTTGCCGTCAAACATGGCATTCCGTGGATTTATGGCGGTGCTGTCAGCTCGCGTGGGATGTTCGCCGCCATCAAACCGGGGGAGACCCCTTGCTATCGGTGCTTGTTCCCATCCGTTCCTGCTGGACTGGGAGAGACATGTGACAGCATCGGTGTGCTCTCGCCGATTACGGATATCATTGGATCCTTCGAAGCCGTCGAGGCACTCAAGTTGCTCGTAGGGGCAGAGTCGAACCCGAATCTTGAGCAGATGGATATCTGGTACAACTCCTTTTTACAGATGGACGTCAGCCAGGGGCGCAATCCAGAATGCCCGGCATGCGTCCAACATCATTATGAATTTTTAGATCGGTCATCAGACCAGCAAATCAACTATGCATCCTTATGCGGGCGCAACACCATCCAAATCAACCCGAGGCAAAAAACGAAACAGGATCTGGAGAAGCTCGCCGGCCGCCTGAAAAATAATGGCGAGATCAAAGGTAATCCATTTTTGCTGCGTTTCATGCCGGATGATGAAATCACGATGGTCATCTTCCAGGATGGGCGAGTGCTTGTCCATGGCACGAATGATACGGTAAAAGCAAAATCATATTATGCTAGATACATGGGCTCATAATGTATGATACGGTAAAAGCAAGATTTTGATTTGCTAGAAATCCAGGTTCATAACTTTTTTATTGAAGGGGAGATTGAATTGGCAGGCTACATAGATGAGTTGAAGAGTGTTATAGGTGAAGAGCTTGTATCTGTGAATGAAACAATTTTGGAGCTTCACGGCCGGGATGAGTCCTATCACGAGCCACGCCTGCCGGATGTCGTTGTATTCCCGCGGAATAAAGAGGACGTCAGCAAGGTACTAAAATTTGCGGACGAGCGGAAAATTCCTGTCGTGCCATTCGGTCTGGGAACGAGTCTGGAAGGACACGTCATCCCAGTAAATGGCGGGATTTCCCTTGACCTTTCCCAGATGAATGCGATCGTCGAAGTGAAGGAAAGTGACTTTCTCGTAAAAGTCCAGCCTGGCGTAACGCGTTCTGTCCTGAATAAAGAGCTGAAGAAATATGGCTTGTTTTTCACCGTTGACCCAGGTGCAGATGCGACGCTTGGCGGGATGGCAGCAACGAATGCGAGCGGCACGACCTCTGTTCGCTACGGCATCATGCGCGATCAGGTCAGGGACCTTGAAGTGGTGCTTGCGAACGGTGATATCATCCATACCGGCAGCTTTGCCGCGAAGTCTTCATCAGGGATCCACCTGAACGGCATGTTTGTAGGCTCGGAAGGAACTCTTGGTGTCATCACAGAACTAACGCTGAAAGTATATGGCATCCCAGAGGCGATTACCGCAGCTCGTGCAGTATTTCCTTCTGTGAAAAATGCCGTCGACGCCGTGGTTGGCATTTTAGCTGGGGGCATTCCGGTGGCCCGGATTGAGTTCGTCGATGCAGAGTCGGTGAAAAAAGTAAATGAATACATGGAAACAGATTACGAGGAAAGCACGACGCTGTTCATGGAATTCCACGGCAACGAAGCAGGACTGGCCCAGGATGTAGAGTTTGCCACTGAAATTTTGCAGGACCACGGATGCACGAACTTCCAATTCGAGGCGGACTCTAAAGCACGCAACCAGCTTTGGGAAGCAAGGCATAATCTGCTGTATGCCTATAAGCACACAGCTGGCAAGAAAAGCATCATGCTGACCGATGTCAGTGTCCCGGTTTCTGAATTGACAGGCGCGATCCTCCACACCCGTGAGTTGATTGATGCTTCTTCGATTGAAGGCTCGATCGTCGGCCATGTAGGGGATGGCAACTATCACGTTTTGCTGCTGATGGACAGCGAAAATCCTGAGGAAGTCAGAGAAGGCGGACGGATTAATGAAGAAATCGTCCACTACGCACTGAAGCGCGGGGGCACCTGCACAGGCGAACACGGTGTCGGACTAGGGAAGGCAAAATACCAGCGTCTCGAGCACGGAGCTGCCTATGAAGTCATGAAATCAATCAAGAAAACCCTCGATCCGAACGGGATTTTGAATCCTGGGAAGATTTTTATAGAATAAGATAAATAAAGCTGCCGATTGGCAGCTTTATTTGATGTTTCGGAGGGGTCTATTTCAAAACCGCAGCCATTACTACGATTTTAGAAGGGAATCACTCCATTTTTAGAGCAAATCACTACGATTTAGAATGAAATCACTCCATATTTAGAGCTGATCACTACGATTTAAAAGGAAATCACTCCGTATTTAGAGCATATCACTACGATTTAGAAGGGAATCACTCCATATTTAGACCTTATCACTAGGATTTAGAAGGAAATCACTACTTTTTCCAATTTGGTGGGAAATCCTGTACCTTCCTAAAACTCATCAATTAATTAATGTTTAATGAACTTTGTTACGCTATTCCCTAGACAAAAATACGAACCAGCAAATACCCAAACACCGATAGCAGCACAGAACCAGCAAGTCCTGCTGACAATGCCTTTCCGCCCATCTGCCTGAATGATTTGAAGTCCACATTCAGCCCGAGTCCGGCCATCGCCATGCCGATTAACAAGTAGGCAAAGCTGACGATAGCCGAAGCTGCGCCTTCGCTGACAACTCCTGTCGTATTGAACGCACTCACCGCAAGGAATCCAAGGATGAACCAGGGAATCGGCAAGTTAGCCAGCGTCATTTTTTGTCCGGCGGCGCCAGTTTCCTTCCTCTGGATAAGGAATCCTATTAAAATAGCAACGGGAACAAGCAGCGCTACCCTGGTCAATTTTACGATAATGGCGAGGTCTAGAGCAGCCTGTCCAGCAGGGTCGGCAGCAGCGACGACATGGGCGATTTCATGCAGGGTGCCACCCGCAAATACACCATAATCAAGTGCTTTCAAGTCAAGATACGAGAAGATCAAGGTATAAAGAATAGTGAAAATCGTTCCGAGCACAGCAACATTTGCTGCACCAACAGCGGTTTCTTTTTCATTTGCCTTGATGACTGGCGCGATGGCGACAACTGCTGCAGCTCCGCAAATCGCTGTCCCGCAGGCAGTCAGGATGCCAAGCCTTTTCTCCACCTTAAAAAGGCGGCTCAATCCATAGACGACGACAAGGGCAAACGCCAGATTCGCGAATGCAATTAAAAATACCGTCGAACCGGCATTGTAAATATCATACAGATTCAGCCTGAATCCAAGCAATATGATTCCAAGGCGAAGCAGTTTTTTGCTGGAATAAGAAGCACCTTCCAAAAGGCCGCCGTTCACTCCAACAGACGCCCGCCAGATCATTCCCAGCATGATGGCAATGACAAGCTGGCCCATGATCGAAAAGAATGGAAGGCCGGCAATTAACCGGGCAGCCAGCGCGAGCGCCAGAGTTAGAGCAATACCTCTCATGACGGGCATGGTAAAACGAGGCAGTAAATCATTTATTTTCATTTATTACACGTCCTTATAAACTTTCTAACTACCACTTTACCTAATAAAAGAAAAATAGCAAAACCCATATGTGTATCTTTCCTGAATTGTCAATATTCACAAAACGGATAAATGTAAGCTGAGCAGGGGTACTGCATGGTGCTTATAATATAGGTAACTATATACTCCCTAAGCAGGTGAGCAAAATGGAGAAGAGCATGTCGGAGGGAAGGTTTCTTGTATTTATTGTAGCTGCGGTCATGCTTTTGATGGTGATCCATCTCTATCATGCCGACCTTTCGTCCTATTTGAACCCTGAAAATTATATTGCCATTCATACGATTTTGGAATTTTTCAGTATTGCCGTTTCCTTTTCGATTTTCTCATATGGCTGGAAAGCGTTCGGCTTCTCGCAGTCCAGAAAAATCCTGATGCTGAGCCTTTTGTTTTTCATTGTCGGAATGCTCGATTTATTGCATACACTCACATTCCAGGGAATGCCCTTTTTTATAACTGAAAGTTCCATCGCGAAGGCAACATGGTTCTGGGTTTCGGCCCGGAGCATTGAGTCATTATTGATCGTGCTGGTCCTCGTCCTGCCCGAACAGAAGCTGCAGCGGGATCCAAGGCGCATCTGTCTGGCAGTTTGCACTGCAGTCATCGGAGTCATTATGTTCGTGATTTTCAGGTATGAACAGAGCCTTCCGCTGCTCGTCATTGAAGGTGAAGGGACAACCATCTTGAAAAATCTCATAGAATACGGTGTCAGTTTCCTGCACTTCATCTCAATTGTCATTTCACTTTACTTTTACAATGAAGGCAAGAAGGGCCAGCATCTATATGTAGCGCTGGCATTCACGTTTCTGTTTTTGTCTGAACTCGTTTTCACTATTTACCAGAGCGTTTATGATATCGACAATTTCACCGGTCATCTGTACAAGGCGCTTGGCTACTTTTTTATCATGAGGGGGTTTTACTTCTCGACGATTGCGGACGATAGCTTTCTGAAAGATCCTCATGAAAAAATGTGGCGGCAGACGGAGGAGATGATCCAGAGCCATTATGGAATCATTTTCAAGCTGTCAAAACAGGGCAATGATTTCATCCACCACATTGTCGGAGGTGGGCTTCTCGATGATCTTGGCTTCACTCCTAACGAAATTAATGGCAGGACCCTGGGTGAATTCCTGCCGGAAAAGGCGGGGAGAATTGAAAGATATTATGATTGTGTCTGGAAAAATAATGAGAAGATTGTTTTTGAAATCGAAATCGGTGGAAATACGTATGCGATATCGCTCATGCCTGTTATGAACGACGGCGAAGTAGTGGAGATAGCCGGAGCCGTCATGGGGATCGTCAAGTATTCACGGTTGGACCGCTGCTCAAGAAATTCAAAGGTCAATGCTTTGTAAGATAGTATTGAGCCTGCAGGAATGCAGGTTTTTTTTGTGGTTAAGGAATTTATAAAGGTATTGAGTTGTGGATAACTCAATGTAGTTTTCTTAATCCAGCTCCAGCGCCTAGCCCCTCGAGTCGCTTGTCTAGTGTCGCCTCCTAGAAACTCCGAAACTTCAACTCCGCCGGCAGAAGCAAAAAGCGCTTCTTTGTCGGAGTCTCCAGTTTCTGCGTTTCTGAGCAGTCGGCTATACCTTTCGATTTCGGTCCGCCCAATGAAATCAAAGAACGACTTCACTGGTCGGCCCTCCAGCGCTTGTCGGGGCTGAACGAGGCGCTTGCGCTTTTTGTTCTTTCTTCAATTGCTAGCCAGCCATAATGGAATTTTATAAAAACCAGCGAATAAGCTATATGTATCAGCCCTGTCCGATTTTAGGGTGACGTACTTAAGAAGGGAGCGCTGAATCTTCTGAAGTCAAAATATTTAAAATAGTATTTTTTTAGGATGTTCTTTAGGGAAACGAAGTGTTAAACTGGGTGTGTGTTTACAAATTTCTACAAGGTTCCCTGAGAAATGTAAGCATTTACAATTAAAACGGAAGAGGTGTTGAAGGTGCTAGGATTTCTACAAAGAATCGGGAAGGCTTTGATGCTTCCAATCGCTGTTTTACCTGCAGCTGCGTTATTGCTGCGTCTTGGGCAGCCGGACTTATTGGATATTGCTTTTATTTCTGCGGCAGGTGACGCGATTTTTGCCAATCTTGCACTATTATTCGCGATCGGTGTAGCAGTCGGTATTTCTAAGGATGGGCACGGAGCGGCTGGTCTCGCTGGTGCGATTGGCTATTTTGTTTTGACAAAGGGTGCAGGTGCTGTCAATGAAAGCATCAATATGGCCGTGCTTGGCGGGATTTTATCCGGGGTAATCGCCGGTCTGCTTTACAACCGTTTTCACGATATTAAGCTGCCGGACTGGCTCGGTTTCTTCGGCGGGAAACGGTTCGTTCCGATTATTACATCACTAGTGATGATCGTTTTAGCCGGTATTTTCGGTTATGTTTGGCCGCCAATCCAAACAGGCATTAACAATGTCGGTGAATGGATTGTCGGTGCAGGTGCAGTTGGAGTTGGCGTATTCGGTTTCCTGAACCGTTTATTGATTCCAATGGGCCTTCACCATGTTCTGAACACACTTGTCTGGTTTGAGTTTGGTGAATTCACGAATGCAGCCGGGGAAATTGTAAAAGGTGACCTGAACCGCTTCTTCGCTGGTGACCCTGATGCCGGTATTTTCATGAACGGTTTCTTCCCAGTCATGATGTTCGGCCTTCCAGCTGCAGCATTCGCGATGATTGCCGCGGCGAAAAAAGAACGCAAGAAGGCTACTGCGGGAGCGCTTATCGGTTTAGCGTTCACATCCTTCCTGACAGGGATTACGGAACCAATCGAATTCTTGTTCATGTTCTTGTCTCCAGTCCTTTACGGGATTCATGCCGTATTGACTGGTCTCGCAATGTCGATTACCTACATGCTCGATATCCACCATGGATTTGGATTCTCAGCAGGTGCAATCGACTATGTGCTGAACTACGGGATTGCCCAAAAGCCATTGCTGCTGCTCGGTGTCGGCCTCGTTTATGCAGTGCTGTATTTCGTCATTTTCTACTTCCTGATCATCAAGCTTGACCTCAAGACGCCAGGACGTGAAGACGAAGTTGAGGGTGAGTTCACGGAAAGCGGAGCGTCAAAAGGCAATTACGCGGAACTTGCAGACCATTATCTTGCAGCATTAGGCGGCAAAGGCAATCTTAAGGAACTGGACAACTGCGTAACCCGCCTTCGTTTAAAAGTAGAGGATATGGCAAAAGTAAATGAAGCAGAACTGAAACGCCTCGGCGCAAAAGGCGTGTTGAAGCTTAATAAGACAGACCTTCAAGTCATTGTTGGTACGGATGTAGAGTTTTTGTCCAATGAGATGAAGAGGAAATAGCAAAGACAGACTTGGCGGGCAATGCACCGCCAGGTCTTTTTTCACAGGCTATCTAAATGGAGAAATTGGTGAACTAGAACCTATACATAAATGGAGGGTTATTTATGAAGCGTTTGCTGGACTGCACAGCATCTGATTTTGAACAAATGACGGGGCAGGATTTGAAAAAGACGATTATTGCTTCGGAGGGAAGGACGATTTTATCCGAGGTGATTGGAGCATTTTCACCGCATTACCCTGCGGTGACTAATGCGGAACTGGCTGCGGCATTCGGAGCGGACCTGATTCTGCTTAACTTTTTCGACGTGATGAACCCTGCGATTGAAAGTCTGCCAGAAACAGAACCGTCTGAAGTGATCATTCAATTAAAAAAGCTGGTCGGCCGTCCAGTTGGCTTGAACCTTGAGCCAGTTGACCTCGAGGCGGACAAGCTTGAAGCGCTGCAACAGCTGCCTGAAGGAAGGATTGCTACGGCTGCTTCGCTAAGAAGAGCGAAGGAGCTTGGCTTCGATTTCGTCTGCTTGACGGGCAATCCTAAAACAGGCGTGACGAATGCTGAGATCACGAAAGCAATTAAAAAAGCCCGAACAGCATTCGGTCCAGACGGATTGATCATTGCTGGCAAAATGCATGGCGCAGGGGTGGCAGGTGAGACGGGAAGCTCGATGATGACGGAGGAAACCTTGCATAGTTTTGTCGATGCAAGTGCTGACATTATCCTGATTCCGTCCCCAGGTACAGTACCAGGTTTTACGGTCGAAAAGACAGCAAAGCTGGTTGACCTCGTCCACCAAAAAGGAGCTCTCGCAATCCTGACGACAGGTACAAGCCAGGAGGGAGCGGATGAACAAACCATCAAACAAATCGCCCTTAACAGCAAGATGGCTGGGGCCGACCTCTTTCATATCGGTGACGCCGGGGCAGCGGGCATTGCTTTACCAGAGAACATCATGGCCTATTCGATCGTCGTACGCGGCAAACGGCATACTTATGTCCGGATGGCAGCCTCTGTCCGCAGGTAATTCCTGATTTTTCAAGTTCACCTTAGCTATTATTCGGGTAAAAGTAAAGTCCAAGGCTGATACTAACATCAGGAGGGATGCAACATGGATAAGGACAAGTATGTAAACATTGATCCAAACGCAAAGCCTGCCAATCCAGGCTCTGAAAAAGAACAACTGGAAACAGCAGAAGCGAACATGAAACTCCAGAATGCGTTTTATGATGAAAACGAAAGTAACGGAATTGACCCTGCAAATCTGAATAACCAGACAGCCATCCTGACTGAAATGGACTAAAAGCCGGCAAATGTTTGCCGGCTTTTCCTTTTATCAAATCCAGAAGCTTAGTGGTGACGATCGGTTTTATCGCTCTGGTCTTTGTTGTGTTTGTTTCCCTTGCTGTTGTCACCGCTCGTCAATTCACCGGAAAACTCGGCCATCTGGTTACCGAGCTTTGGGGAGTTTTGATTTTTGCTGCCTTTATTGAACTTTTTTGTCATTGTAAGCCCTCCTTATTGTGAGTACTAAGCTAGTTTTCCCGATAGTAGGGTGGCAATATGTAAAAACATTTTAAACTGAGGTTAAGTTAACTCAATAAAAAAGGACAGCTTGCATTCACAGCTGCCCTTTAAAACCTATTTTTCAACTAATCGGTCAATCTCTTCCTCGCTCACTAACTCAACCTCGGTGAGACCTTTCAACTCCTGGATCAGCCCGTTCGCTTCCTCATACAGTGTGTCATCTGTAAATACCTCTGAGTAATAAAGGGAATCATTCAGCACGGCCTTCACATGCAGCCTTGTGCCGGATTCTGTGTCTTCGTCACCCAAAGTGACAGCGGAGCGTGAGGTTTCATGCTGATTGAGCAAGACTTTATTGCCATTGCGTTCTTTTTTTACAGCTTCAACAAATTCCACCAACGAATTAACTCGTTTCAATGACATCACCCCTCTAGTTATGTATTCCAAGTTTCGGGATTTTAAAACCAATCAAATAATAATTTCGAAAGTTGTGCCCTTGCCAAGATTGCTGCTGAGCGTTATTTTTCCCCCATGGGCTTCCACAAGCTCCTTTACGATCGCAAGTCCGAGGCCTGAACCACCTAAAGCTTTTGACCGGGATTTGTCTACCCTGTAAAAGCGGTCAAAAACCCACGCCTGGTCTTCAGCAGGGATGCCTTTTCCTTCATCGATGACGATGATATGGATATTTCCATTCTTTTTGAAAACCTTCATTGTGGTCGTAGTTCCTTCTTCTGAATACTTTCTGGCATTATCCAGCAAATTTATGAGAATTTGTTCAAAGCGGACCGGGTCAGCCTCGATATAGACTTCCCCGTGACAGGCGAAATTAAGCGTCATATTTTTTTCGGTAAAAGATGGTGCCATCCTCGAGTGAATTCTCCGCATGAATGCACAGAGTTCTATACGTTCTTTTTGGATGGTAAAAGTGTTCTCATCCATTTTTGCAAGGTCAAATAACCCTTTAACGAGACCAGATAGCTTCGTTGCCTCTTCATGGATAATTTGCAGATAGTGACTTCTGTCCTCAGTTGCTGTTCCTGCTTTCCCAGCGATTTCTGCATATCCTTTTATATAGGTGAGCGGTGTCCGTAATTCATGGGAAATGCTCGCGAGGAACTCATTGCGCTGCCTTTTCATGTGGCTAAGGTCATCAGCCAATACCTGGATTGACTCTGAAAGCTCGCCCAATTCATCGTTGCCACCTCGGGGCAAAGTGACAGAATAGTCACCCTGACGTATTTTTGAAGTCGCTTCATTCATCTTAATGACTGGCTTAGTAATGAATCTTGATAGGAAAAGGGTGATTACGGCCATTGAGGTCAGCAGCAGAATTCCGGCAAGCAAGAAGTGTTTGTTCAGTTTGGCTATCAAACTCTGAACCCGTTCGGTGTTCTTGAACATATAGACGGCCCCGCTGTTCTCCAAAGGGCTGACTGACGCTATATATTGCTTGTCCTGCCAGTCATCTTCTAAAATCAATCCAACCCTCGGAACACCTTCTGGAGTTTCTGTTATGATGTCCTGCATCGAGTCATCAGTCGGTACGGAAGAAGAAACGATTACACCTGTTTGATCAGTGATAATTACATGGGTGTCCGTCCTCGATTCCATTGTCGTGATATGGTGGATGGTTTCCTCAGAATAGGAAGTTTCCAGAATATCACGGTGATTATTGCCGCGTGTTTGCAGGGAAGCCAGCTCCTCATCAATCCTTGAATGGATGATAGAAGAGTGAAGGTAGTAAAATAGAACACCTTCGACCAGCAGTATTGTTACGAAAAAAACAGTCCCGATTTTAAAAGAGATCCGATCCATTTATGCCACTCCCATGATCAATCTTAGAACCATCATACTAAAAAAGTATCCAGAAACAGAGCAGAAAAGCGAAGAAGCAGTGCTCCTTCGCTTTTAGTGATCATAACAGATCATTCACCTTATAAATCTTCCCGTTTTCCAGGTTTTCAGCCAATACTAGTTTTACAAGCGCCCCTGCAACAGTATCAGGACTGCGGAGACTGCCGCTTTCTTTGTAGGTCCTGAAAATATCCACATCAGCGAATGTCTCCTCCGATGAAGAACGGATTGTCACCTGCATATCAGTATCCATCAGACCCGGGCTGAAGGCGATGACCTTGCTGCTTCCGCTGTTCTCGAGTTCGAGGCCTGCAGTCATCGTGAACATATTGACAGCCGCCTTTGTGCTGCAATAAATACTCCAGCCCTGGATTGGCCGCTCGCCAGCCCCGGAGGTTACATTGGCGATGACTACACTGGTATCAGTATTTTTTGCTATTTGTAAAAATAAATTACTGATCAGGATTGGTGCCGTCAGATTGACCTGGATATTACTCTGAACTAAAGCAGCATCCAGTTCTCCGGCTACATCAATCGGTTCAATCACTCCGGCATTATTGATTACATATACATTTTCAGCATCTACAAAAACCTCCTCGCAGATTTGTGCGAAGACGCTTTGAACCTGCTGTGCAGAAGAAAGGTCGCAGCTATAGTGTGTATAGCTGATTCCAGCGCTCTCTGCAGCCTGTTTCAAAGTGCTGTTTTCATTCCTGGATACGGTAATGACAGGAATTCCTTCAGAGATAAATCGTTGTGCTGCTGATGCTCCAAGTCCCTTTGATGCACCGGTTACGATCGCGTAGTTCATTGTAATTCTCCTTTATGTAAACTTACAGTTCTTAATGTTGCTTCACACTGGTATGAACCCTGTGCTGACTGAATGGATATTCTTCAAAAGCCAGTCTCTATTCGCTTCCATCTCAACCTTTTCCGCAGTTTCAAGAGCAAGACTCATGTATCGTTCCTGGTCTTCAGCTTCTCTTGAAAGGGCATATGCACGTGCAATCGCCTCATAAGCAAAACCAAGGTCAAATTCGCCAAGATCATGTTCCAGACAGAGTTCCTCCGATTTCCTCGCATGATGGAGGGCGGACTCGCTTCTCCCAAGTATCGCATACACTCTTGAAATCTGCCATTCCCCGCGGGCGAAATTCAGAGGCGTGCCGACAACGCCCCAATGGTAGCGGGAAGCCATCGCCGCATAAAGCATGGTATCATCATCATTTTTCGTCCGATCCTGTTTTTCGATCAAATCCCAGGTCAGGTTGAACAAGTCAATCGCCATTTGTTTGTGGGTTGTAAAATCCATATTCATTTCCATTTGTGTACAGACTCCTTTGAAGGTTTTATAAAGTAGTAATTAGACATAAGAGAGGGATTTCCTTTATATAAAAAACATCAAGGCGTTTACACTAGGCAACAAGCCAATTGAAAAGGATATTTCAGCGAAAAAAAACAGCTTGGCGTTTATGCCATGCTGTTTGCAACTAATTGAGAATGCTTTTCCAGTCATTTATAAAAGTGGAAACAGATGCGTTAGGGGATGACAACACTTCCTCTGTGGGACCGGTCTGTTTCAGCTCGCCATCCATCAGGATCGCCAGCGTTCCGGCAAGGTATTTCAGTTCCATTAAATCGTGGCTGACAAAGACCGTAGTCGTTTTCGTCTGCTCGATGATTGACTTAATGTCCTTCAATAGCTGCACCTTCGTGGGGAAGTCAAGGGCAGAGAAGGGTTCATCGAGAAACAGGACTTCGGGTTCCAGCACCATCGCCCTCGCAAGGTTGACACGCTGAGCCTCGCCGCCGGACAGATGGACGGCCTGCTTTTTTGCGAGATGGCTGATCTGGAATTTATTGAGCCAGTATGCAACCTTCTGTTTTACTTCCGTACGTGGAAGGTTTCTTAGCTTCAAGCCGATTGCGACGTTTTGAAAAACGGTAGTGTCAAGAAGCAGCGGCTGCTGCATCGCGACAGCGAACTTCCTGCGCATCTCAAGAGTCAAGTCATGAGAGATATCCTGACCTTTGAACAAAATCGCTCCTTGAGCTGGCTTTTCCAGAAGCGACAATGCTTTGATGAAAGTACTCTTTCCGGCACCATTCGGACCCATGATTCCAAGGACTTCCCCCGCTTGAACTTCAAAATGGGGGATGGACAGCAGACTTTTCCTGCCTGCTCTTACTTCCAGGTTTTTCACAGTAATCAGTGGGGTCATAAGCTCCGCTTCCTTTGCTGTAAATAAGTTAGGGTAAACGTAATGATGAAGGCCAGAGTCATCAGGATGAATGAAAGTGCCAGGGCAATATCGAAGTTCCCTTTTGATACTTCCATGACTATGGAGGTCGTCAGGATCCGTGTCTCTCCGCTGATATTGCCGCCGACCATCATAGCAGCTCCGACTTCAGCGATGACCCGTCCGAACCCGGCGATGATGGCAGCAAGGATCGCTAGCTTTACCTCTTTCATCAAGATCCAGTAAAGCTGGATTTTCGTCGCTCCAAGTGCTTTCACCTGCAAAATCAACTTCGGATTGATCTGCTGGAATGCCGTACTTGTCAACGCTGTAACAATCGGCAGCGACACCAATATCTGAGCCATGATGATCGCTGTCGGCGTGTAAAGCCAGGCAAGATCTCCAAGCGGGCCTGATCGCCACAGGAAAAGAGTGATCCACAGACCGGCGACAACAGGAGGGAGCCCCATGCCGATATTGACGAGGGCAAGGATGAACTTCCTGCCTGGAAAGTGGGCAAGTCCAAGGAACATCCCAGCAGGAATGCCGATCAATGTGCTGATCAAGACGGCGGTAATCGAGACTCTCAGTGTAAGCAAAGTAATCTCGAATATTTCCCGATCTCCCGATAAGATCATCTCTATCGCTTTTTTCAATCCTTCTAGTAATAGTTCCATGCGCAATCAGGCTTTCTATCGAATTTAGTCTAGTAAATGAATCTTCATGTTATTCAAAAAGGAAGAATAATGGCTGGCCGTATTCGTCCACACCGAACTCCTTGATGATCTGCTTTGTATCCTCTGAAATCATGTACTCAACAAATGCTTTTGCACCTTCTGCATTTACTTTATCATGTTTTTCATCGTTCACTTGCATAACGTGATAAATATTCAGCAGACTTTCATCGCCTTCCACCAGAATTTCAGTGTCAGGCATGTTCTTTTTCTGTGCGAGGTAGGTAGCCCTGTCTGTCAAAGTATAGCCCTGTTTCTCTGAAGCAATTTGCAGAGTTGCGCCCATCCCTTGTCCAGCCTCAATGTATGTTTCACCAAAGCTTTTCGGATCTAGCGAAGACTTCTTCCATAGCTCAAGTTCCTTTTTATGAGTGCCGGAATCATCACCGCGGGATACAAATGAAGCTTTGGATTCAATGATTTTTTTCAAAGAATCAGTTACTGATAGACCTTTTACTTTTGCCGGATCTGCAGCAGGGCCGACAATGATGAAGTCATTATACATGACTTTCTGGCGGTTGATGGCATCCCCGCTTTTCACGAGCTCTTCTTCCGCAGCAGGTGCGTGAACAAGAAGGACATCCGCTTCGCGGCGGGTTCCCATTTCAAGCGCTTGCCCTGTGCCTACAGCAATGATTTTAAGGTTGTAATTGTTTTTTTCTTCAAAATCAGGTTTCAGGACATCAAGCAGCCCGCTGTCCTGTGTGCTTGTAGTGGTAGCAAGGATCAAATCAGTTTTTTCTTTTTTCGTTTCTGGGTCATTTTTAGCTTCTTTTGTCGTTGAATCAGAACAGCCTGTTACCAAAGCAAACATTAGTACAAGTAAAAGTGGAATTAATTGTTTGAATTTCATGCCTATGCCTCCGGTAAGTGGTTTCCGTAAATGATTTTTCCGAACTCCTCAGCATCATAGCCATCAAGGTCGGCAATGCTGTCCTTGAAATTGGTAAGTTGGATCAGGTCGGTCAAATGCTGGAGAGCTTCTTTGTTTCCAGGTGTCCAGCGGAACACTAGATCAAACTGTTCCTTCGTGAGCGGGATGAAGTCTAGTCCAAGCTGGCTTGCTGCGCATCTGATTCCAAAGGCAGCATCTGCCGTTCCTCTGCTGATATGGGCTCCCGCGCCAAGGTGCGTCCATTCTTCATTTTCATAACCCTTCACTGCTGCTGGCTCAAGTTTTTCACTGGCCAGGAAGGAATCGAGCAGGAAGCGCGTTCCGGCACCTTTTTGCCGATTGATGATCGTGACATCACTTCTTGCCAGGTCTTTGACTCCGGTGATGTTCTTTGGATTGCCTTTTGCGACGATCAAGCCCTGCTCCCTGGAAGCAAGTCTCATCACCGAAATCGGCTCATGGACAAACAGCTGGCGGATAAAGGGAAGATTGTATTGCTGCGATGCAGGGTCGAGCAAGTGGACCGCAGCGATATCGGCACTGCCTCTGTAAAGCATCATCAATCCTTCAAGGCTGCCGATGTAGGAGGGAGTGATGGAGACTCCTGTACTTTCAGACGCTATGTACTTAACCAACTGTTCGACCAGGAAATCATGGCTGCCTGCCAGCTGTAACGAATGCTGGGCTGCCGTCTTTGATTCCTGAGTTTTCATCGGATTTGCTGACATGCTAGCTTTATATCTTTCAAACTCGCTTTCTTCAATCCGCATTTTATTGCCGACTTTAAAGGCTGCAAGATTACCACGCTTAATCATCTCATAGACAGTATTCTTGGAGATTTTTAACATAGAAGCGATTTCATCTGGAGTGTAGATTTGCAAATAGTTTCCCTCCTTTTCATCCTAAACTAAATATAATAGAATATTTAGTAGATGGATATACTTTTTGTTTGGTTTTGTCATGTTTTGTTTAGTTTCGTCATGTTTTAATCACAAATCGTTCACAATTACAGCTGGAGATACTCGTTTTTTTCCAAATATAACCTTCACAAAATACTCCGGGCAGTATTGTGTATTTCTTATAGATACCATGGTAAACTAAGCATTAGACAGAATTGATGTAGAAAGGAACAGGGAGAATGCAGATTTCAGATAAAGCGCGCGACATTTTAAAAGAAATCCTCGCTGAGCGCAACGCAGCAGGTATCCGCGTCTATTTCGGCGGCTTTGGCTGAGGAGGCCCGCAGATTGGCCTGGCTCTGGAGGAGCCGGAAGAAGATGATCATGTAACAGTAATCAATGAAATCCAGGTCGCTATCGAATCAAATATCGTTGACTATACTCAAGGTATGGCACTTGAATATGATGAGTATCGTGAAGGTCTGGTCCTGATGGGCGGAGACGGCGGCTGCTGATAAAATGCAAAATGCACACCATTTTTGTGATGGTGTGCATTTTTTTACCAACGGGAACTGGAAAAAATCGACCGGAATTTCCAATTCGCCAATAAATTTGAATTTTCGCCAATAAAGTAGTCGAAATCGCCAATAAAACGAAATTATCGCCAATAAAATTGTGAACTCCGCCAATAAAATAAAATTATCGCCAATAAACCAATTTAGAACTGCCCTGTGAACTGAAAATACAAAACAACAAGCCCCATTATCCACACATAAATAGCAAAAGGCTTCAAAGAATGATTTTTCAAATAGCCAATCATCCATTTCACGGCAATATAACCGAAAATCGCTGCTGAAATGATGCCGATCACCAGTGCCTGAAGTGAAATAGTCTCACTTCCGCCGCTGAAAAGATCTTTTCCCTGCAGGACAATCGCTCCCAGAATCGCAGGCGTTGAAAGCAGGAAAGAGAAGTAGGCCGCTGTCTCACGGTCGAGCTTACGCCAAAGCGCGGCGACAATCGTCAAGCCGGATCGGGAAATCGCCGGAAAAATTGCCGCCGCCTGGAAGCTGCCAATCACCAGCGCATCCGTATAGCTGATATCATCCATCTTTTTGCGGCCATTTTTGATCGAATCTGCAAACCACATCAAAGTACCGGTAATCAGGAATTCCCAGCCAATCGTGACTCCTGTCTTTGAAATTCCATCAAAATAATCCTCAAACAGCAATCCGACAACGACAGCCGGCAGCGTACCGATAACAAGAAGGAAGGTGAGCTTTCCAAACGGATTTTTTAATATCTTGATGAATTCATATCTATAAAACACAAACACCGCAAGCAGCGTACCCACGTGAAGCATCGTGTCGAGCAGCAGGCCGGCCTCTTCAAGACCGAATAAATTCCTGCCCAGATAAAGGTGTCCGGTACTGCTGATCGGCAAAAACTCAGTCAGCCCCTGGATAATCCCAAGAAAGAAAGCTTCAATTTTTGAAAGCATACAGAATCCCCACTTTTTCAAAGACTTTGTCCCTTACAAAGCTATGAAACATGTCCCATCTCTATGCACGCAAAATTTACAGCGGACACGTTGACGGACACAAATCCCGGGAAAAGCAGAAAAACTGTCCGTCATCAAGGTCATGACGGACACAATCCCTGGAAAAGCAGGGAAAATGTCCTTCATCAAGGTCATGACGGACACAATTCCCGGAAAAAGCAGGGAAACTGTCCGTCATCATGGCGACATAATAGTAAAAGACAAAGTGCTTACCAGCTCCCACAAAAGGGAAATGCAAATAAACAGCACAACAATTGAAAAGGAAGCTCAATCCATTTACCTGCGCCAAATTTCCTGAATAAAAATATTCAGATATGTAATAATAACCATTTCATAGTCAGAAGTTGTGATTTAATGTCGAAAAAAATATAATGAAGTATTGAACAGTTCTTCAATTAAGACTCGATTTGTATGCCTTATAAAAAACTTCCTTAGCGCTCATTCCAGTTGGAAACTGCCTTCATTTTAAAAGGGGAATAAAAATGACTTCGAATCCAAAAACGAATTCCCGGCTCGACTATGGGCTGGTTACGATATTGATCCTATTATTTCTTTCAAGCTGCGTTGCCATTTACAGTGCCCAGACGACGGGACAGTATGGCTCTGAAAACTTTTTAATAAAGCAAATTATCTGGTATGTCATTGGCGCCGGCATCATAACCGCGGTCATTACCCTCGATTCTGACCAGCTGCAAAAATTGAGCTGGTACGCGTACGGCTTTGGGTTGGTCCTGCTGGCAGGACTTATCGTGGCACCTTCAACGATTGCTCCTGTCATCAATGGAGCAAAAAGCTGGTACAGGGTGCCGGCAATGGGTACCCTGCAGCCGTCGGAGTTAGTGAAGGTGTTCATCATCCTGGCGCTTGCGAGGGTGATTGTCGACCACCATCAGAAATATCGGCTTAAAACGATTCAATCGGACTTTTGGCTTTTGCTCAAAATCGGTATTGTCACGATGGTGCCGCTCATGCTCGTCATGCAGCAGCCTGACCTTGGTACATCGCTTGTTTATATTGCAATCATGCTTGGGATGATATTTATTTCCGGTATCACCTGGAAGCTGCTTGTGCCAATTTTTGGGACAGGCCTAACTCTGATTTCGATCATATTCTATTTTGTGATCTGGAAGCCTGAAATCCTTGAAAAATATCTCGGAGTGAAGGAATATCAATTCGGGAGGATCTATTCCTGGCTTGACCCTTATAATTACCAGAGCACAACCGGCTTCCAGCTGACGAGGTCGCTGCTGGCCATCGGTTCAGGTGAAACAGTGGGGAAGGGCTATGGAACAAGGGAAGTGTACCTGCCAGAGAGTCATACTGACTTCATATTCAGCATCATCGGCGAGGAGTTCGGCTTCGTCGGTGCAAGTATCATCGTAAGCTTGTTTTTCCTGCTGATTTATCAAATCACAAAAATCGGCATGGAAACGAAAAACGATTTCTATACTTACATCTGTGTCGGTGTCATCAGCATGATCACCTTCCACGTATTTCAGAATATCGGGATGACCATTGGCCTGTTGCCAATCACGGGTATTCCTCTCCCGTTCATCAGCTACGGCGGAAGTTCGCTCATGGGAAATATGCTCGCTGTAAGCTTGATTTTCTCGATACGGTACCATTATAAGAAATACATGTTCTCGACCACTGCTTAAAAATGAAAGAGGGCGTCCTAAAAATCGGACACCCTCTTTTGTTCTACTCAACAATTCCTACCTCAGTTATAATCATATCGGTTTGAACATTGACGGTTAAATTCTTATATTCGTCTTCCCATCTTTTAAAATCGAAGCCTCTTGTTTTGCTTTTGATGAACTGGCCAAATCCCACGGGATCGATGCCCTGCTCCTGGAAATCCTTGATCATCGCGCTGGCTTCTTTGTTGACCTGATCTTCGAATTCTTTTTCGATCTTCTTAATAATCTCTGGTGTTACAATACGTCCTGTGTATTCACGAATCAGGCCTTTGATCTTGATTTCTACGGTAATGCTATAGGGATCCTTTTTCGTCAGTTTGATTTTATGTTTTGAATCCAAATCTTTTATTACCACTTTCTCCTTACCGACATCCAGTTTAAATGCCCCTTCGCTGAACTTGTCTGTAAGCAGCTTAAAGAAGAACATTTTTTCTGGCGGGAGTTCGCTCATGAGCTTATCATCTTTAAATAAAGCAATCCCAACTATATCAATAATTTCGGGCTCTACCTTTTTTAAAATAGGAAGGTAGGGGTCTTTCCCTTCCTGATAGAGGTCAAATAAAAAAAGGTGCATGTTTGTAATTGGAATATTCCGTGTTTCCATATTGTGCTCAATCAGCTGGGATAAATGGACTGCGTTTCCCCTGTTGCCATACGTCCCTGATAAGATGCGTTTTGCTGACTCATCAGCGACAGCAAAATAAACCCTCGCACCGATGCTTGCATCGCGTTCGAATGCATCTGTAAACTCTCTAATTCCCTTTCTGGCAATGCCTTCTCCGAATAAAGCAATTTCCAATGACCCAGTTACGAGTGGCTGAGCCGATTTTCGCTGAATTTCCTGTATGAGATCCCTGCTGCTCGTGGCAGTCGCGGAATAGGTGAAATTGCCGATTTTTTTATCAGGATTGAAAATGGGAATCATGACCGTACCTTCAATTTTGTCATCCTCAACTAAATCATAGCCAACGCCCATCTCAATATTGACATCATCAATGATTTCTTTTTCGACACAACCTGAAAGTGTGATGACTGCTGCTAAAACCAAAAAAAAACTTCTAATTCTCATTTTTATTCTTCACCTTCTTGGCGATCAAAGTGGCGATAAATAAAATCGGGATATAAATATAGGTAACAGCGAAGCCAATTTTTGCAGTCCAATCATTTAAAAGATTGATTTTCGCACGAGTATCAAAAAAGGAAACGGCAACCAGACAGATCAGCGCTAATACTATAACGCCTTTCTTTTGGCGCAGTTTATATGCCCTCTTTAAAATCATGCTGCCTCCCCAAAGTGCTATGCATATATTTGGCAGGATGATCAAGTTCCAGTTGGCAATACCGATATATTCAAAACGCTCTACAAATGGCATGCTGACAATCTTCCACATTTCCA
This sequence comes from Mesobacillus jeotgali, assembly GCF_002874535.1. Lineage (GTDB taxonomy): Bacteria > Bacillota > Bacilli > Bacillales > Cytobacillaceae > Mesobacillus > Mesobacillus jeotgali. Next base: position 3,831,127 of record NZ_CP025025.1, on the reverse strand, counting down.
GTGTGGCCCAGATGGATTTGGCCAGCTGAGCTTCTGAAAAATAAGTGAAAGTAATAATTGCTAGGACAGTGTAGATGATTGTCGTCAAAAAGACCCCTAAATGTGCCCACTTCTGGGACTTGGGTGCATCTTTTATAAAAGGGTAGAAAAACAAGGGTATTTCGAATCCGATATAGGTAAGTGACATGTTATATGCACTAGTAGCGAATTCTTTAAGAGAATGATCAAAAATTGGCAGTAGATTCCTGAATTCTGCATACTTGAGCGCGAACCCGAATGTCAGCAGCAGATAGCTCGGCAGGACTATACAGAAAAAAGCAATACCTGTGACGGTCCGAAAACCGCCAAATACGATATAAACAGACAGAAACAAAAAGACAAGGCTGTACCAGAAAGTACTGATCTCTGGGAACATCCATACCTGAATGACTTCGATAAATGTCCTTAAGACAGCCAAAGCAAAAATTAGCAGGTAGAAGATAAAAACAGAACTTAAGACATTGCCGATTTTTTTACCGAAAACAAAGGCATTGGCAGCAACAATATCCCCTTCAACCGTACCGCAAATTTTATAAATCATCCAAATGATAATATGGATACTCAGGCCAGCAGCAAGGACCGATATCCATGCATCATAGCCAGCATCCTTCGCGATGATTCGCTGGTAGCCAAGGACTCCGATGCCAATCTGCATGGACATGATTAAGTAGAGAACGAGAAATGGTGAAACTTGCAATCTTTCGGGTACTGGCTGCTGCATTCATCAAAACCTCCAATGCTCATTCATCGATGTCCTTCTTTTGCTTCGCTTTTTTTTCACTGAACCGGACAGGGTTTTCCGTCCTCAAATATTGTGGCCGGTTGTATTGCATTGTAAACGGCAAACGGATGATCGCATCTTTGAAGTCTGTTATCCTTGGAGGGTACAAAGGCTCCAGGAAAGGCCTGCCCAATGATGTAAGTCGAAGCAAGTGGGCCAGGAGGAACGAGAAGGAAACGACGATTCCCAGCATTCCCCAAAGCTCAGCGAAGAACAGGAACGGGAACCGCAACAGTCTGATTGTATTGCCCATCCGGTATACTGGTGTTGTGAAAGACGCCAGCGCTGCCAATGCGACAATGATCAGCAGGACATTACTCGTCAAGCCTGCTTCAACGGAGGCAGTCCCGATTACGATTCCTCCCACGATACCGATTGTCTGGCCGACCTTTGTCGGCAGCCGGGCTCCAGCCTCACGCAATAGCTCAATCGTCAGTTCAAGGAACAAGGCTTCCAATATCGGAGGAAGCGGAATTTCTCTTCTTGATGTAATCAAAGTACTTAACAGATCCTTTGGGATCAATTCATAATGATAGGACAGGGCTGCTACATAAATGGGTGTGATTAGGATTGAGAATGCAACGGCAAATAGACGGACCAAACGGAAAAAAGAAGATAGTAAATAATTAAGGAAATAGTCTTCAAATGATCCGAAAAATTCGACCAGTGTAGTAGGACCGATCAGCGCATGAGGCGACCCGTCAACCAGGATGGCGATTTTTCCCTCAGCGAGGATTGCCGCCACACGGTCAGGCCTTTCCGTATCCAACAATTGCGGAAAGGGAGAATTCTGGTTATCTGAAATCAGCTGGACGATATAGGAGCTGTCCGTGATTTCGTCGAATTCAACTTCCTTGATGCGCTGTACGACAGTATCGACATTATCTTTATTGGTTATGCCATCTATGTATAGGACGGCAATTCCGCTTTTTGAAAGTGAACCAACTGTGTATTTTTCGATGATCAACTCTTTGACAGGCACTCTTTTGCGAATGAGATTCAGATTCTGGTCAATCGATTCCACAAAGGATTCCTTTGGCCCGATTACGCTGAATTCAACCTCAGGCTGGGCGACTGTCCTTACAATTTCTTTCTGGGCAGCAACGAAAGCGAAATATTTTTCTTCATTTTCGAGTGTCAGCAATACATATCCATTAAAGAGCTTTTTTTCAATATCCGAGTTCTTGTCAGAAACCTGGACATCCGCAATTGGCACTAGCTTCTTGACATCTTCAATGCTTTTAAAGTCGCCTTCAAGCAGATAGGGAAGAGCATTATTCTGGAGAAGACTTTCATCCACTAATGTTGACATGAAGGAGAAACAAAATTTCTTTCCCGTCTTCTGGTTCACGTAAAAAGTCTTTTTGTAATCGTGTGACTTAAAGAATGTGTTTTCCCATTCATGATCATTCAGATATTGATCAGGCTTTTGCCCCTCTGTATCCTGTCTAGCAGCTTCTTTTTCTATATCTTTCATCAGTTTTTTCTTGAATAACTGTTTCATAGCAATCTCCGCCAATCTGGATTTACGCTTATCATTTCCGAAAATGGGAGGATTATGAAAACTCTTTTCGCAAACTTGTCATTAATTTAGCCAAAAAGAAAAAACCCGCAATATTTCGCGGGTTTTCCTGTTCTCTATATATGGGGAGAGAGATTAGTTAAATAAAATCTTGGGGGGATTTTATTTAAAGTCTGCTTTCGTAAAGATTGTTGTTAAAATCTTAAAGCCGATTTTAACGTATATGAATTCATTTTGCTGGTCGGTATTAAGTTTGCAAGCTCTTTTCTCATTATAGAGTCAAGTTTGAAAAGAAAAGATGTCATTCAATCCTATTTTGTAATCAAAAGCAACAAAGTTTGAGAAAAGAGCCTATTTCAACAAATGTTTTTCAAGATCATCCAGCATCAAGTTAGCAGCCTTTACGCCGCCAGCTGTATTCCAGATGGCATCATCTACTTTGTGCACTTCACCTTTTTTCGCTACTTCAAGGTTTTGGAATAACGGGTCCTCGATCCATTCCTTTTCAACTTCAGTTGCTTTACCGTCACCTTCATCATATGTGAAGTAGAAGAGGATATCTCCGTCCATTGCCGGAATTCTTTCCTTTGTCACGCCTTTTTCGGCAAAGTCTTCTTTATCCTGGCTTTCAGGACGAGCCATGCCAATTTGTTCGAGGATGACGCCTGAGAATGAATCCTTGTGGTAAATACGTACGTCGCCAGCCATGAAGCGGACCATAGAAACTTCCATATTTACTTTATCACCAAGTTTTTCTTTTAGATCTTCGATTCGCTGATCATAATCAGCAAGTACTTCATTGCCTTTTTCTTCTTTGTTTACAGCTTTTGCATAAAGTTCAAAGTTGTTCTTCCAGTTTCCGCGAAGATCTTCAGCGAAAACCGTTGGGGCGATTGCTTTCAGTTGTTCGTAAATATCTTCCTGGCGCATTTTATTTCCGATGATCAAATCAGGCTGCAGTTTAGCAATTGCTTCTACATTTACCTGGCTTTCTACGCCGACAACCTCGACATCCTTCATTTCATCTGCAATATGGTCGTACCATGGATCGCCAGTCCAGGATTGGACAGCCCCAACTGGTGTAACTCCAAGTGCAAGAAGGGCTTCAGTACCTTCGTTTGTTAAAATCACGACTTTTTCTGGTGTTTTTTCTAATGTAGTAGAACCCATGGCATGATCAACAGTGTAGCTCGTTTCTTCTTTTTCTTTTGGTTGTTCAGCTGTTTCCTTTTCCTTATCCTCATTACCTCCGCATGCTGCCAAAATCAGGACAGTGAAGATCGTAATGAGAGTCAGTAATAATTTTGAAGCTTTCATATGTAATTCCTCCTAGAATGTGATTGATAATCATTTTCAATTACTGCTCCTTTATGATAAAATTTAAAGGGAGACCTTGTCAATAACTAATTGATAATGATTTTCATATTCATTGACGATTTTGTGAACTTTCCAATGAACTAATGAAAACGAACCTCATATCAATTAAAGTTAAATAACAATATAAACAACTTCCTTAAAAAAGAAAGGTAAATTGAAATGCTGCTAAAAACCAATGGACAAAGATTGGGCGGATTATTGATTTCCACCCTATTAATTTTATTCTTAATATGTGCAAGTATCGTATACGGCTATACGGACACATCGTGGGGAACCGCGTTTAATGCTTTCACGAATTATAACGGTTCAAATGAACATATTATTGTTCAATCAGTTCGCCTTCCACGGGCGCTGATTGCGGCATCAGTCGGTGCCAGCCTTGCGATTGCAGGTGTCCTGATGCAGACATTGACGAAGAACCCACTCGCATCACCAGGTATTTTTGGAGTGAATGCGGGGGCTGGTTTTGCAGTAGTAGTTGCGGTGACGATTTTTTCAGTCGGGAGCCTCCAGGCTTTTGCATGGATTTCCTTTTTGGGTGCGGCATTGGCGGCAGTCAGTGTCTATGTAATTGGTTCGGCAGGCCGTGAAGGGCTGACTCCGATGAAGCTGACGCTTGCAGGCGCGGCGATGACCGCGATGTTTTCTTCTTTCACCCAGGGATTGCTGGTACTGGATGAGGCTGCTCTAGAACAGGTTTTATACTGGCTTGCGGGCTCTGTACAGGGGCGCAAGCTGGAAACTCTCATTGGAGTCCTCCCATATTTAGCGATTGGCTGGATTGCAGCTGTTTTGATTTCTTCTAAAATGAACATCTTGTCAATGGGCGAGGATGTAGCAAAGGGCCTAGGCTTGAATACTGGTTTTGTCAAGCTTGGCACTGGTGTTATTATTGTTCTCTTATCGGGAGGGGCTGTTGCTGTTGCTGGTCCAATTGGTTTTATCGGGATTGTAATCCCGCATTTGACGAGGGCTGTGGTTGGCATTGACCACCGCTGGGTCATTCCTTTCTCTGCGATTTTCGGAGGGATGCTGTTATTGGCAGCGGATATCGCTGCCCGATATGTGCTGATGCCGCAGGAAATCCCTGTCGGGGTCATGACGGCGATGATTGGAACTCCATTTTTCATCTATATTGCGAGAAAGGGGTTCAATGGAAAATGAGCCAGTACAAAAGCTTAAGACTTTTTAAGGATAGAATCTCTTTTTTGATTGATAAAAAAGCCGCGCTGATTTTTCTGGGCCTGCTGGTTACCGCATTTGCCGTGTTTGTCATCAGTACCGGCCTGGGCGATATGGATATAAGCCCAATAAGCGTCCTTGCTGTGTTTTTTGGCGGGGGAAGCGATATGGAGAGATTGGTCGTGCAATCGTTCCGGCTTCCCAGAATTATTGTTGCTCTGATGGTTGGAATAAGTTTGGCTGTCGCCGGTGGACTTCTGCAGGGGATGATCCGGAATCCGCTTGCTTCACCTGATATTTTGGGAATCACCGGTGGAGCATCGGTAGCGGTTGTAGGATTTTTAGCTATTTTCAGTGATGATAACAATGCTCTGACAGTAAGTATAGAATGGATGCCTGTCGCCGCATTCGCAGGTGCCGCAATCGTAGCATTCCTGGTTTATTTTCTTTCCTGGAAAAATGGCGTCTCGCCTGTAAGGCTCGTGTTGATTGGTATTGGAATATCAGCGATGATGCAGGCGTTGACTACATTGATGATGATTATGGGGCCGATATATCGGGCCAGCCAGGCGAATATCTGGATCACGGGTACGGTTTATGGTTCGACATGGGGAAATGTAGCGGTGCTCGTCCCCTGGACAGTCAGTATGCTACTGATTGCTTTTATCTTTGCCAGGAATGTGAATGTACAGGAATTAGGGGAAGATATAGCAACTGGGGTTGGTGGCCATGTCCAGCGGCAGCGGTTTGCACTATTGCTGGTCAGCACTGCACTTATAGCCAGTTCGGTTGCTTTTGCAGGCGGCATTGGTTTTGTTGGGTTGATGGCTCCGCATATGGCAAGGAGGCTGGTTGGTTCAGCGTTCGGTGCTCTCTTGCCTGTATCGGCATTGATTGGCGGAATCCTTGTCATGCTGGCAGATTTGATTGGCCGCACAATGTTTTCACCATTAGAAGTCCCAGCGGGCGTTTTTACTGCAGGTATTGGCGCTCCCTACTTTGTTTACCTGCTATTCAAGACACGAAATTCTTAAGTTGAGAGAAAGGGGAATGAACATGACCCAGGCAATTGAAACGGAAAAACTGACGCTATCCTATGGAGATTCCATTATTATAAATGAACTAGACATACACATTCCTAAAGGCGAGATTACTGTCTTTATCGGGGGGAATGGCTGCGGAAAATCGACTTTGCTGCGTTCAATTGCAAGGCTCCTTAAGCCGCAGTCTGGATCAATCCTTCTTGAAGGCGAGGCAATCTCAAAGCTGTCAACAAAGGAAGTTGCCCGCAAGATGGCCATCCTTCCCCAATCACCTTCAGCACCGGAAGGCTTGACGGTTCTGCAGCTTGTAAAACAAGGCAGATATCCTTATCAGACGTGGCTGAAACAATGGTCGGAAGAGGATGAAAAAAGTGTTGAAAACGCTTTGAAGGCGACAGGTATCGATCACCTGAAGGATCGAACCGTCGACTCCTTGTCAGGGGGACAGCGGCAGCGTGCCTGGATTGCGATGACCCTTGCCCAGGATACAGATATCATACTCCTTGATGAACCGACAACCTATCTGGATATGACGCACCAGATTGAGATTTTGGATTTACTTTATGAACTAAATGAAACTGAAGGAAGAACCATCGTCATGGTGCTGCATGACTTGAACCTTGCCTGCAGATATGCCCATAACATTGTGGCAATAAAGGATCAGAAGATTTTTGACCAGGGAAAGCCGGAAGTAGTAATTAATTGCGGGCTTGTTCAACATGTTTTCGGCATGGCATGTGAAGTGACAATCGATCCGCTTTTCGGCACACCACTTTGCATCCCCTATGGGAAAGGACGTTGTATCCTTAAGGACAAAATTGGAGTATGAACATGAAAGCTGACCTGACCCCCAAGGAATTAGCGATTCTCGCTAAGTATCGTTTTGTGGTTTCTGAACCAGACAAAGATGTTCAAATTAAGTTCAGCCCTTTTTTAAATGAGTCAACGATGAGCAGCTATCTGAACAACTTCAAAAACGAGCTAGGAGCACCGGACCTGAAGACTGCAGCTTCTGTATTCATGAAGAGACATGCTTTTTTAGCAGCCCTATATTTATATTCGATGAGCACATTTAATAAGAAGCTGGATGTATCACCTGAGAATATTATTCTGGAGGATGCCATTCACGATGGTCTTTGGCTGCCTGGATTTTATCTAATAAACAAAAGCACGGAAGTAAGCCCGACAGATGGCCGCGATGAATGGAGGAAGGAAGCAGTCAGGCATTTGTTCACGGGAAATTTATTCCCCGTTATGGATGCCATCTCGAAATCTGCGAAAATCTCAAAATTGATTCTATGGGAAAATGTCGCTGTATATATTTTCTGGCTCTATGAAAAAATTTTGAGTGAAATCGAGGATCCTGAAGTTAAGGTGAGGGCTGCGGAGGACTTTTCTTACCTGGTTGAGTCGGCCCCTGGAAAGCTATTTGGACGCTATAATAACAATCCAATTGCTAGATATTACAGTGAACCAGTCTATCAGGAAGAGACCGATTCTTATACAAGGATACGGAAGACATGCTGTTTCAGCTATATGCTCAAGGAGAAAGGGAGTTACTGCAAAACCTGTCCCCGAACATGCGGAAATGTAAATTAGGGAGTGTGAATATGGATAAGAATTTTACAGAACAAATTGACGGATTGCTGGAAAAGTACACAGAGCTTTTGGTTGGCGAAGGCTCCGCTGAGAATGTCGATAAGGTAAAAACATGGATACTGTACAGCCATATCGCCAAGTCGATGCCTCCGCTGGCTAAGCACTGGAATGCAGAATATCCTGATGCCAAGGATCAAATCAAGAACGTGATCGCACAAGTCAAAGAAATGAACGAGAAGAACCGCCAGAAATAAGGAAGAACCATCTCGGATGAGGTGGTTTTTTGTTTAGCGAAAATCCCTCTTTTATTTTAAGTGCAGGTGCTACAGTGAAAAGTGAAAGAAAGGGAGGGAACGAATAGCAAAGTAAAAAGAACCGAGCGTGTTTGCCCGGTTCAAAGACGATATAAAGTCATTATTGAAGCTGCTGGCCGCCATAAGGGAACTGGTTTGAGTAGCCCTGGAATTGCTGGTGTGACTGCTGCAGTTTTTGCGCATCTGCCGCTTCTACTCCATACCAGCCTTTTTTGAACATGAGATTATAAATGCTGCGCTGTGCATTCGCTGTTTCTGTGTAAATGGCAAGAACATCCTGGTAAAGCTGATCGTGGCTTACTTCATTTAGCGCAGTATCATAACCTTGAGTCATGTATTTTTCAGTCGTTAAAATATCATTGATGAAATCACGGTCATTCATTTGCGGTGTTTTTTGGACCTGTGTTTCTGGATTCTGGATTTTTTGTTGGTTCTGGTTCATCCGCTTTTCCTCCTGTAAAATTCAAATGTTTTGCAGCCTGGCTTATTGCATACCTGGAGTTCCTGAATAGGCCTGGTTTTGCGGGCTATTAAGGTGTGTCAGGATCTTTTGATAATGTTTCTGATGCATTTGGCCGCACTTTTCGATTTCCATCTTCAGCTCCTGGTCCTGGCACTGCTGGGCAAAGAAATGTGCTTTTTTCATGGCAAGTAAATTCCATGAGAGCATATCAGTTAAATATAAAGAATCTTTAGTTGAAACGACAGGCGGCGGCGTCTGCATCATCCCCTGCTGCTGGCCCTGAAAATTCATGTTTTGCTGCTGCATAATTGAACCTCCTGATTTTTGATAATTCCATCGGATATTATCGTTCCCGGGGCGAAATAAAGTATGCAAAACAAGATTCGTCAAAAAAGAACATTTTTCTACGAAAGTAATATTCAAAGTTCTAAAAAAGTGATAAAATGATTCTGCAAAATAGATATAGATGAAGTAATTTTTTTTGAGGGTAATGTAATCGTTTTCATTAAGGGGAGGAAAAGCTATGGAACAACTAATGAGGAACTTTTTTCTTTTTTTATCGAAAAATAAATTTTTTACGAAAATGGCCAAGAAATATGGTCTTCGTTTAGGGGCAAGACGCTTTGTTTCCGGTGAAACGGTCGAGCAGTCAGTGGAAGTCATCAAAGAGCTAAACAGCAAGAACCTTGTGGCGACCGTCGATTTCCTTGGCGAATTCGTAGACAATGAAAAAGAGGCCAATGAGAGAGCTGAAAGTTCGATTGCAATGATAAAAGCGATTGGCCGTGAAAAATTGAATGCCCAGTTGAGCGTCAAGATGACTTCACTTGGCTTTGATATCTCTGAGAAAGTAGTCATGAACAATATGCGCCGGATCATGGATACTGCCAAGGAGAATAATGTGTTTGTAACCATCGACATGGAGGACTATGAACGCTGCCAGAAAACGCTTGATATATTCAAACAGCTGAAGTCCGAATATGACAATATCGGCACGGTCATCCAGGCTTATTTATACAGGACTGAAAAGGATATCGAGGACTTGAATCAATATTCTCCAAACCTCCGCCTTGTGAAGGGAGCTTACAAAGAGTCACCGGAAGTAGCTTTTCCTGAAAAGAAGGATGTAGATGAGAATTTCAAGAAAATCATCAAGATGCATATGCTGAACGGCAACTATACAGCTGTTGCTTCACACGATGACAATATCATTAATTTCACGAAGGAGTTTGCGAAGGCAAACAATATTCCGAAAAGCCAGTTCGAGTTCCAAATGCTGTTTGGAATCATGCCTGAACGACAGTTGCAGTTGGCCGAAGAAGGCTATACAATGCGCGTCTATGTTCCGTTCGGAACAGACTGGTACGGATATTTCATGCGCCGCCTTGCAGAACGCCCTGCAAACGTAGCATTTGTTTTAAAAGGAATGTTGAAGAAATAAATTTCAGGCTGACAATTGTCAGCCTGTTTTTATTAAATTCTTTATTAAGCTGCTTTGATTATTTTTTGTACTGGCTGTTCTGGCTGTTTTGTTTTCTTTCTCCGCCTTGTCCCATTGATGGGCCTGCATTACCTTTGACACTTGCTGCGCTGACACCAGCTTTGGACGGATTCTTTTTCATTCTTGCCATGATCATTACCTCCGTGTTTTTAAAAAGATAAGAGTAACGCTTTTTTATGGTGCCCAAGTCTGCTGAAATAAGCACAAGGTTTAAAGATTCAAAAAATTTTCTTTTTTCCGCACCTTATTATTGCGGAAATTTTTTAAATATTTTATAGTAGTAAATAACAGAACTCATTTATATGCATATTTTTTTTGATGCAAAAATGAATGAGTATTCATTCAAAAAGAGTCAAAGGGGGAGACAAATTTGATGCGACAAATTCAAAAGGCAGCGGTGCTTGGTTCAGGTGTCATGGGATCAGGAATTGCCGCACATCTGGCAAACATCGGGATTCCGACATTGCTGCTTGATATTGTACCTCGGGAATTAACGGAACAGGAAAAAGCAAAAGGCCTGACACTTGAAGACAAGCAGGTGCGCAACCGTATAAGTGCAGGAGCACTGCAAAAGTTATTGAAGCAAAAACCGGCACCTTTGGCCTCCAAAAAGAATCTTGCTCTAATTGAAGCGGGCAACTTCGAAGATGATATGGAAAAACTCAAGGATGTAGACTGGGTGATCGAAGTCGTAGTTGAAAACCTTGATATCAAAAAGAAAGTTTTCACTGATGTAGATAAATACCGCAAGCAAGGAAGCATCATCAGCTCGAACACTTCAGGAATCTCAGTCGAAGCAATGGCTGAAGGACGTTCCGAAGATTTCAGGAAGCATTTCCTGGGCACGCATTTCTTCAACCCGCCACGCTACCTGAAGCTGCTTGAAGTCATTCCTACTAAAGATACGGATCCTGAAGTCCTTTCATTCGTGAAGACTTTTGGTGAAGACAAATTAGGCAAGGGAGTCGTTGAAGCGAAGGATACACCTAACTTCATCGCCAACCGTATCGGTACTTACGGATTGCTGGTAACAGTAAGAGAAATGGTGAAAGGCGGCTACAGTGTTGGTGAAGTTGACTCGGTAACTGGCCCAATGATCGGCCGTCCTAAGAGCGCAACATTCCGCACGCTGGATGTAGTTGGCCTCGATACTTTCGCACATGTTGCAAAGAACGTGTATGACCAGGTTGAAGGGGAAGAAAAGGAAGTCTTTGAAGTACCTGAGTTCATGAAGAAGATGCTTGAGAACGGCTGGCTTGGAAGCAAGTCAGGACAGGGATTCTTCCTGAAACAGGGCAAGGAAATCCTTGAACTTGATCCACAGACATTGGAATACGGACCACGAAAAAAATTAAAGACAGCGTCAACTGAAATGGCTAAGCAGGAAAAAGGCCTTGCCAATAAAATGAAAGCGCTTGTTTATGCGAAGGACCGTGCTGGCGAACTGTTATGGAATATTTTCAGCCCTGTGCTGGTTTACTCCGCAGACCTTCTAGGTACGATTGCCGATGATATCGTCGCGGTGGACCGTGCGATGAAGTGGGGCTTCGGCTGGGAAATGGGTCCTTTCGAAGCATGGGATGCACTAGGTGTTGAAAAAGCCATCAGCAAAATGGAAGCTGAAGGAAAGACTGTCCCTGCTTGGGTAAAAGAAATGGTCGAAAAAGGCTTCACATCTTTCTACAAAGAAGAAGATGGCAGACTAAGCTATTACCACAATGGTGAATACGTAGCGGTAGAAGAAAATCCAAAGGCGATCAACCTGAAGCTCTTGAAAAAGCGAAATGGCGTCATCAAAAAGAATGGCGGCGCAAGCCTGATAGACCTTGGAGATGGCATTGCATTGCTGGAATTCCACTCACACAGCAACTCAATCGGGCCAGACATCCTTCAGATGATCAACTTTGCGATTGATGAAGTGGAAAAGAACTATAAGGGTTTGGTAATCGGTAACCAGGGCAAAAACTTCTCAGTTGGTGCGAACCTGGCAATGATCCTGATGGAAGCGCAAGACGACAATATTTGGGATCTTGATATGGTCGTTCGTCAATTCCAGCAGACGACTATGAAAATCAAATACAGCTCCAAGCCAATCGTAGCTGCTCCATTTGGAATGACTCTTGGCGGCGGAGCGGAAATGTGCTTGCCGGCAGCCCATATCCAGGCTTCTATGGAAACATATATGGGTCTCGTAGAAGCAGGTGTAGGCCTGATTCCTGGCGGCGGCGGAAACAAAGAGCTTTATATCAAGCATCTTGAAGGACTGCCGAAAGGCGTTGATTTCGACCTTCAAAAGGTTGCGAATAAAGTATTCGAAACCATTGCAATGGCTAAAGTCTCCACTTCAGGAGAAGAAGCTCGTGAAAATAACTTCCTGAATGAAGCAGACGGCATCAGTGTGAACAGCGATCACTTGTTATATGATGCGAAACAGGCTGCATTGAACCTGTATGTAAGCGGCTATAAAGCTCCAGTAAGAAAGAAGGTTCCTGTAACTGGCGAGCCAGGATATGCAACCCTGCTGCTGGGTGCTCAAACGATGCAACTGTCAGGTTATATCTCAGAACATGACCTGAAAATTGCCAAGAAACTTGCATATGTCATCTCAGGCGGGAAAGTGCCATACGGAACTGAAGTAGATGAGCAATACTTGCTTGATCTTGAAAGGGAAGCATTCCTTAGCCTCGTGGCTGAACCGAAATCACAGCAGCGCATGCAGCATATGCTCGTAAAAGGCAAGCCGTTGCGCAACTAATAGATTAATAGCTTTAAATTAAAATATACAATTAACATCAGTGGAAAGAGAGGGAATGAGATGAGAGAAGCGGTAATCGTAGCCGGAGCCAGGACACCGGTCGGAAAAGCAAAAAAAGGAACTCTTGCTAATGTCCGCCCTGATGATCTTGGAGCTCTTGTAGTAAGAGAAACTCTAAAGCGAGCAGGCAATTATGAAGGGAATATTGATGATTTAATCATCGGCTGTGCAATGCCAGAAGCAGAGCAGGGCTTGAATATGGCACGGAATATTGGTGCACTTGCCGGTCTGTCACATGAAGTGCCGGCGATCACAATCAACCGTTATTGTTCTTCAGGACTTCAGGCGATTGCGAATGCATCGGAAAGAATCATGCTTGGTCATGCAGACACAATCATTGCCGGTGGAGCGGAATCAATGAGTTTGGTGCCGATGATGGGCCATGTTGTCCGCCCGAATGCAAAGCTTGCTGAAACTGCTCCGCAATATTATATGGGAATGGGCCATACGGCTGAGGAAGTAGCCAAGAAGTACGGCATTTCCCGTGAAGAGCAGGATGCTTTTGCAGTAAGAAGCCATCAGCGCGCAGCAAAAGCAATTCAGGAAGGTAAGTTCGAGGATGAAATCGTTCCTGTCGATGTAACCCTTCGTTCAGTAGGAAAAGATAATAAGCTTGTCGAAAAGACGATCCAATTCAAACAGGATGAAGGCGTACGTCCTGATACGAACCTTGAAACTCTGGCGAAACTTCGTCCGGCTTTCAATATCAAAGGTACAGTCACTGCAGGAAACTCTTCACAAACCAGTGACGGAGCAGCTGCTGTCATGGTGATGGACCGTGAAAAGGCTGAATCTCTTGGATTGAAGCCACTTGCTAAATTCAGGTCATTCGCACTAGGCGGAGTACCGCCTGAAATCATGGGAATCGGTCCCGTGGTAGCAATTCCTAAAGCATTGAAGCTTGCTGGACTTCAAGTTTCAGATATTGGTGTATTCGAACTGAACGAAGCGTTCGCTTCGCAATCTATCCAGGTAATCCGCGAGCTTGGCCTTGATGAAGATAAGGTCAACGTTAACGGTGGAGCAATCGCATTGGGCCACCCACTGGGAACAACTGGCGCAAAATTGACTTTGACAGTGATTCACGAAATGAAGCGCAGAAATGAGCAATTCGGTGTCGTGACAATGTGTATCGGCGGCGGCATGGGTGCAGCTGGAGTATTTGAACTTTTATAAAACAATACATGGAGGGGCTGAACCCCTCCCCAAAATGGATAGGAGGAACAATAAATGGGTAACCAAACAGAAAAGCTTGTAAAAGGCGGGAGCTTCTTAATCGAAGATGTAACTTATGACCATGTCTTCACTCCAGAGGATTACACAGATGAGCATAAGATGATCGCAAAGACAACTGAGGATTTCGTAACGAACGAAGTATTGCCTCAGGTTGAATATATTGAGCAGCACGAATTTGACCGCACTGTAAAACTATTGAAGGAAGCTGGAGAGCTTGGCCTTCTTGGAGCAGATGTTCCTGAAGAGTACGGCGGTTTAAGCCTTGATAAAATCAGCTCAGCTTTGATTGCCGAGAAAATGGCAGTAGCAGGCGGATTCTCCATCTCCCACGGTGCACACGTAGGAATCGGTTCACTGCCAATCGTACTTTTCGGTAATGAAGAGCAAAAGCAAAAGTACCTTCCTGCTCTGGCAACTGGCGAAAAGCTTGCAGCCTACGCACTTACTGAGCCAGGTTCAGGGTCTGACGCACTTGGTGCAAAGACAACCGCTAAGCTGAATGCTGAAGGAACTCACTACGTACTTAACGGCGAAAAACAATGGATCACAAACGCTGGCTTTGCAGACGTATTCGTTGTTTACGCTAAAATCGATGGCGAACAATTCACAGCTTTCATCGTTGAAAGAGAATACCCAGGAGTATCCGTAGGCGCAGAAGAGAAGAAAATGGGTATCAAGAGCTCATCTACACGTACATTGATTCTGGAAGATGCTCAGGTGCCTGTTGAAAACCTTCTTGGTGAAGCAGGCAAAGGCCACCTTATCGCATTCAATATCCTTAACATTGGACGTTATAAGTTAGGTGTAGGCGCAACTGGCGGCGCTAAGCAGGCATTCGGATTGACTGTAAAGTATGCTAATCAGCGTCAGCAGTTCAAGACGCCGATTTCGCAGTTCAATCTTACAAAAGAGAAGCTTGCGACAATGGCTTCCAAAATCTACGCAACTGAGAGCTCTGTATACCGTACAGTAGGTTTGTTCGAGGAAAGAATGAACCAGTTGTCTGAGGAAGAAATCAACAACGGTAAAGCAGTTGCTGATTCAATCGCTGAGTACGCAATTGAGTGCTCAATGAACAAAGTATTCGCGACAGAAACACTTGACTATGTTGTGGATGAGGGTGTACAGATCCACGGTGGATACGGCTTCATGCAAGAATATGAAATCGAAAGAGCTTACCGTGATTCAAGAATCAACCGTATTTTCGAAGGAACAAACGAAATCAACCGCTTGCTTGTACCTGGAACATTCCTTCGTAAGGCAATGAAGGGTGAGCTTCCATTATTGCAAAAAGCCCAGCAGCTGCAGGAAGAGCTAATGATGCTTATGCCTGAAGAGCCAGGCGACGAGCCTCTGGCACAGGAAAAATACCTTGTGAAGAATGCGAAGAAAATCGGCTTGCTTGCAGCTGGCCTGGCTGCTCAGAAGTTCGGCAAAGCCTTGGAAAAAGAGCAGGAAATCCTCGTCAATATCGCGGATATCATCTCAAATGCTTATTCAATGGAATCAGCTGTTCTTCGTACAGAAAAGGCAATCGCTAAAGACGGAGTGGAAAAGAGCAAGCAAAAGCTTCTTTACACACAAATCTTCTGCCAGGAAGCATTCAATGAAATCGAGCGTGACGCAAAAGAAACCCTTGTTGCAACAGAAGAAGGAGACGCGCTTCGCATGTTGACTTCAGCATTGCGCAAGTTCACAAGACATACTCCAATCAACGTAATTGCAAAGAAGCGTGAAGCATCTGAAAAGCTGATCGAAGCAGAGCGCTTCATCGTTTAATCTTAAGGTTTTTAAACACTTCTCCTGTTAGCGGGAGAAGTGTTTTTTAATAAAGCAAAATCAATGTGAAAGAGCAATTTTTTATAAACAAGATTAAGTTTTATGGAGGAATTTTTCGAAATATGTAGAATACAGTAATGGATGCCGAAAATGTCATGGATTTAAACACGGAATGTTAGTATTTTTCAGCCTTATTATGTTACTATCCGATTAGAGGTTTTAATTAATGGGATAATAGCAAAGGGTGGTGAAAAAATGACAAAGACATTTTATTGGTACCCTAAATGCGGTACATGCAGGAACGCCAAGAAATGGCTGGATCAGCATGAAGTGAGCTATAATGAAGTACATATTGTCGAAAATCCGCCTTCCCAATCCCAGCTTGAAGAAATGCTGGAAAAAAGCGGCCTTGATATCAAGAAATTTTTCAATACGAGCGGCCAAAAGTATCGGGAACTAGGGATGAAAGACAAAATCAAGACAGCATCAAAAAGTGAGCTGCTGGAACTGCTTGCATCAGATGGCATGCTCATCAAACGCCCGCTGATGACAGACGGGGAAAAAGTAACTGTAGGCTTCAAAGAGGAAGAGTTCCAAAAAGCCTGGCTGTAATTTTGGTCCCATCGATAATAATCGATAGAGATATACAAATGGAGGGATAGTTAATGAGTATACCAAATGAATTACGTTACTCTAAAGAACACGAATGGGTAAAAGTTGAAGGAGAAAAGGTTCGCATCGGTATTACTGATTTTGCTCAATCTGAACTGGGCGATATCGTTTTCGTCGAACTTCCTGAAGTAGGAGACGAAATCAGCCTTGACCAGCCATTCGGAAGTGTAGAATCCGTAAAAACTGTTTCTGAGCTATATGCGCCAGTAAGCGGCAAGGTAGTGGAAATTAACGAAGAGCTTAACGACAGCCCTGAATTCGTTAACGAATCTCCATACGAAAAAGCATGGATGATCACTGTCGAGCTATCTGACAACAGTGAAGTAGAAAATCTTATGACTGCTGAACAATACGAAGCCATGATTAAAGAATAAATCTAACTGACGCCTTGATGCATTCAAGGCGTTTTCTATTGTGAATATACTTATGTAAAATTTCACGTCGAAAATTGTCAAACTCTATCGCCTAGTCCCTTCAACGCTTGTAAGGGCAGGCAAAGCTTCAGCTTCCTCATAAACTCCTTCATTTTACCATCAATGCATTCCCTGAATTCGGACAAGCTAAAAGTAATCAACTATCGAAGAAGGGTGAAAATCATGACACTTAACAAACAAAAGCTTGATATAACAGATAGAGTGACAGGAAAGCTTGAAAACGGCCAGGTGCAGCTTTATCTTGAAAACGAACACATTGGATCCATAGAGCTCCCAGAAGGAATGCAGATGAAGTTGGAGCATCACTTTGAAGCTGAACAGAATAAGATTTACCAGCATGTATCAGTGCCGGATCAATCAGAACCTCGGTATACTGATTGTGATGAAGGCGGCTGGTGTTAAGAATACCCAAACAGCGGCCAGCCATGCCGCTGTTTTTTCTTTATATCCACACATGAAAGCATTCTTTATCACGCTAGTCTAATTTTTTGCAATCTCCTTTAAAAACAGTGACAATAGAATTATGAACATAACAGCACAAATTCAATATTCATGTTTATAATATCGTAAGGTAATTATCTCTGGTGCATAGGTGGTTATGGCGATGGAAGAAAATCACAAGGTGATCATAGTAGAGGGTTCGTCAGACAAAAAGAAAGTGCAAGCTGTGCTTAATGAACCGGTCGAAATTATTTGTACGAATGGGACGATTGGTGTATCAAAGCTTGATGAGCTGATTGATTCCCTTTTTGATAAGGATGTATATATCCTCGTTGATGCGGATGCGTCAGGGGAAAAATTGAGAAAGCAATTTAAAAGGGAATTTCCTGAGGCGAACCATTTGTACATTGACAGGATGTACAGGGAAGTGGCGACAGCACCGGAAAATCACCTTGCTACAGTTTTAATCGGAGCAAATATCGACGTTCATGCAGAGTACTTAGAAAAAGGATGACTGTAGATGGAAGAATGGACTAAGGAAGAGATTGAAAACATCCTCGAGGAAAAACGAACAGGTTACCTGTACTTTTACACGCCAATGTGCGGTACATGCCAGGTTGCAAGTAAGATGCTGACAGTTATAGAGCAGCTGTTACCCGATGTTTCATCAGGGAAAGCCGATTTAAATTACCTGCCTGAAATGGCGGAGCGTTTTGAAATTGAAAGTGTTCCATGTCTGATTGTATTAAGAGAAGGAAAGGAGCAGGAGAAAATTTATGCTTTCCAGTCTGTTCCTTACCTTTTTGAAAAACTTAAAGAGCTAAAGGTTTAATTAAGCGGCGCAGCCGTTTTTTTTTTTTTGTCTAATTTTTGCTTAAGTCAGCATACGAAATTTACTGAACCATTCTGTTTTAGGATTCATATCATTTAATGACAATAAAAATGGCGTGTAAACTGACATCAGTTTTGATACGCCATTTTTCTAATTTAATGTATTTTCGGCTCCAAAATATAATGGTTCTTATTCAACAATGCACCCGGTTATTCCACGCCATAAAAAAACGGACCCTAGTGAAGGGATCATCATGGGCTGATAAATAAGCGGAGAAACTTCCCTTATTTAGAAAATGGAACGGAAAATAGCTTAAATAGACGGAAGATTTCCGCCTATTTACTTGAAAAACATAAAAAATTGGCAATCGTGCTTGCTTAACCGGAAAACCTCCGCTTATTTACCCCTCACCGAGCTATTCTCTACAGTTTAACCGGATATTCTCCGTTTATTTCTAGGATTGTATGTTACTCAATTAAGGTTAAGTCTTCCCTTGTTTTAGGAAAAATCAATCTTCCGCTAACTGCTCCCTTCGTTGAAGAAAAAATAAAGTAAAATTCCATGTTCATCCGTTATACTGGCTATACTTGAATGTAATGTTCGTAGAATGGAACCCTTAAATTGACTTCCGAACTGGCCATAAAATTGACAGTGTAAATGACCGCCATTTTTCCTATTGTGCCATTTTCGCCATATGCACCTCAAAACGGAACGGTTTAGAAATTTACATAGATGGAATAACTTAAAAGCATTTACATATCGTTCCAAAAGGATTATATTTAGTTTATCGAAATAGTTGAGAGGCGAAACAAAATGGCTTTATACCAGGAATGGGCGGCACAAATTAAAACCTATAACCGAAACATACGACTTACCTTCATTGCGAATATATTGACGCAGGTGGGACTTGGGATTTTCATGGTCATCTATAACTTTTACATCAGGGAATTAGGCTATAATGAGCTTGTAAATGGAAAGGTCATAGCGATGACCTCGCTGGCAACTGCTCTCATTCTTATTCCGGCAGGTATTCTTAGTGATAAAGCAGGCAGGAAAAAGCTGATGTTTTATGGAGCGGTTGGGACAGGGTTGATCTTATTCACCCGGAGTATCGTCGAGAGTCAGTCATTATTGATTTTCTTTGCGTTTGGAACAGGTCTCGCTTCAGCATTTATCCAGGTGTCGATTATTCCGTGGTTAGCAGAGAATTCGAAGCCTGAACAGCGTGTGCATTTATTCAGTATTCATTTTGCTGTGATGACGGGTGCCAATGTAATCGGAAGTCTTTTGGGAGGAATCCTCACAGACTTATTTGGCATGGTGGTTCCAAACCTGGAAAGTATCAGGTATACGTTGATCATTGGATCGGTCCTGTTTTTGACTGCCATGATTCCGGTTATGAGGTTAAATGAAGACCGGCCACCGCGCATATCGGCTAGCGATATAAAAGAAAAAACTAAAGGCATTCCCCATAAAGCCAGCTTCAAAATCATTCTGCTGTTTGCGGTTGCGCAATTGATGATAGGCTTTGGAGCCGGATTGGTCATTCCATATTTGAACCTATATTTTGCGGATCGGTTCATGGCTTCCAATTCATTGATTGGCTTGGTCATTTCATTAGGACAGGGAGCGACAGCTGTTGCGATGATCATCGGTCCAATGGTCGTTCGCAGACTTGGAGAAGTGAGAGCGGTAGTTGTTTTGCAGATACTATCCCTGCCGTTTCTGCTGCTGACAGCGTACACACAGAATTTTTGGCTGGCTGCTCTGGGGTTTTTATTTCGCCAGGCACTTATGAACGCCGGAAATCCAATTCAGATGTCCTTAATGATGTCGAAGGTTGATGATTCCATGAAGGGTTTGGCCAACTCTGTGAATCAAATGGTGTTTAATCTTGGATGGGCCATTATGGGTCCAGTGTCAACTGGGATCGTCTTGAAATATGGTTCCTATTGGGGGTACGCAACTGTATTTACCATTACTGCAGGTCTATACTTAGTAGGATCCACGTATTTCTTCATAGTTTTCAAAACGATGGATAAGCCAAAATCCGGCATGGTGAATACCAAACCAGCTTAATTGCTGTATTTCTTTGGATATATTTCTCGGGAAATGAAAGACAATGCCGAAATTTCATACGGTATTGTCTTTTTTACGTTTTTCATATTGTAAATTCAATTATTTATTTGTCGAAGGATTCCAACAGGTTTTTCCCGTGTTACAAAGAATATGTAATATAAGGGAGTTGATCGGAATGCGGGAACGAATCGACAGGTTTGCAGATGAAATCCAGAATAAAAAGCATGTTCAACATCTAGTATCCAAACTGGACCTATGCCTAAAAATTAAAGCAGAGAGTGGTACATTCTACTTGTCTTTCAAGGATGGCAAGGTGGCTTGCCGTGACTCCTGCATACATGACGGATACACAGCGACGATTTCTGGAAACGATGCGCTTTTGAATCAATTATTTGACGGGGACTTGAAACTGCGTCAGGGAGTAATAATGAACTATTTCACAACTGATTGTCCGTTTCGCGCCCAATTGGTGCTGGAATCGTTATTTTATCTTGCAAGGCCACTTCCTGTATAAAGTTTTATCTGAATAATCGAAATATATTGACCGGTATATCGCGACGTGATATTATCACTTTAACGCAGTAAAAACGAATTGAATATTCTTATCCAGAGAGGCGGAGGGACTGGCCCTATGAAGCCCGGCAACCGGTTGTGAAAACACGGTGCTAATTCCAGCAGAGTTCTTTACTCTGAAAAGATAAGGAGAGATGATAAATGACCCTCTTCTTAGGAAGAGGGTTTTTTGTTTAAGTTTTTCCAAAAAAATATTTTGATTGGAGAGATGGAGATGGCTAATGAGCAAAAAAACTACAGAATTGAAACGCTGGGGGTACATGGTGGTCAGTCACCAGACCCGGTAACAGGAGCGAGGGCTGTTCCTATTTATTCGAGCAATGCGTTCCAATTTGAAAATACAGAACATGCAGCGGATTTATTTGCTCTTAAGGAATCGGGCTATATTTATTCACGGATACATAATCCGACAGTTACAGCCCTGGAAGAAAAAGTAGCCTTGCTTGAAGGTGGTATTGGTGCTCTCGCGTTATCAAGCGGGATGTCTGCCATTACGATGGCGATACTGAACATTGCGCATGCGGGTGATGAAATTGTCGCTGCTTCGAATCTATATGGAGGTACTTACAATCTATTTGCTGTAACCCTGCCGAAGTATGGAATAAAAGTTCATCTAGTTGATCCAGCTGATCCTGAAAATTTTAGAAAGGCAATCACTCCGAAAACAAAAGCAGTCTACGCAGAAACAATCGGTAATCCTAGTCTCAGAGTACTGGACATTGAAGCTGTAGCGGAAGTTGCCCATGAAGCAGGTCTTCCGCTAATCATCGATAACACATTTGCAACTCCATATCTTTGCCGGCCAATTGAGCATGGCGCAGATATCGTCGTCCACTCAGCTACCAAGTGGCTACTGGGAAATGGTACAGTCATGGGTGGAGTCATTGTGGATGGAGGAAAGTTCGATTGGAAGTCGCCTAAGTTCCCGGGCTTCAATGAGCCGGACTCTAGTTACCATGATCTTGTCTATAGTGAGGCAATCGGAGCTGCCGCATTTATCGTAAAGGCAAGAGTCCAGCTGTTGCGTGACCTTGGACCGGCAATCAGTCCTCAGAGTGCATTCCAATTCAATCTTGGAATAGAGACATTACATGTTCGCATGAAGGAGCATGTTGCCAATACACGTAGAATCGTAGACTACCTTGAATCGCATCCCGCTGTTACATGGGTGAGCTATCCTGGTCATGAGTCCCATCCAGATAAAGGCCTTGCAGATCGATATCTTCCAAAAGGAGCCGGGGCAGTTGTCATATTTGGGATTGAAGGCGGCAGGGAAGCAGGAGCGAAGCTAATCAACTCATTAGAATTATGGTCCCATGTCGCGAATGTCGGTGATGCGAAAAGCCTGATAATCCATCCTGCAAGTACTACACACCAGCAGCTGGATTCAGACGGCCTTAAAGCAGCAGGAGTTCCTGAAGATTTAATCCGCCTTTCAGTGGGAATTGAAAACGTGGAGGACATCATTGAAGACCTGGAGCAGGCAATTGAAAAGGCGACTGGAGTGCCGGGAGTACCGGCTGGAGCGTAATAACCATAAACTCCCAAAAAGTATTTAGAAATAATTTTATTGACACTCTTTTTTACTCCGTGCTACAATCACACTCGTAACTTAAAACCGATTAGATAATTTAATAGCGTGCTCTTATCAAGAGAGGTGGAGGGAAGTGCCCTATGAAACCCGGCAACCGTCAGTAAGCTATGCTTGCTGAAATGGTGCCAATTCACACAAAGCGAATCGCTTTGGCAGATGAGAGAAAGGAATCCACTATGACTATGCCTTTCTGCTCACTTGCAGGAAGGCTTTTATTTTGCCCTTTTCGAAAAAAATGCTTAAAAAGTTATAGCCGTAAAGCTTGTTCGAAAAGAATTTATGACTTGAGCACAATCATCCCCGTTTAAGATAGAGTCTATTTCCCATTTTTGCTGGAGTTTGAATTTTTTCGGTTAGGGAATGGGAAACTAGATTGATAACCTTCTTAATTTTCAGGGAAATGTAACGGTTTTAATAAGTGTAGATGCAAAGAGGGGGAGTCAATTGATTACGATAAAAAATGCCAGAAAGATTTACCCTTCCAACAAGGGAGAAGTTAAAGCGGTAGATGATGTCAACCTTGAAGTCAAGGAAGGCGAAATCTATGGAGTTATCGGCTACAGTGGTGCCGGTAAAAGTACTTTGATCCGAATGCTGAATGGTCTGGAAATCCCAACTTCAGGTTCCGTCGTGGTAGCAGGCAGGGAGGTTTCAAGAATTAAGGGAGCGGAACTACGTAAGGCTCGCCAGGAAATCAGCATGATTTTCCAGCACTTCAACCTGCTCTGGTCAAGAACTGTAGCAGAGAATATCGCTTTCCCGCTTGAGATTGCCGGAGTAGCCAAAGCTGAGAGAGAGAAGCGGGTAAAAGAATTAATCGAACTTGTAGGCCTTGAGGGCAGAGGAGATGCTTATCCCTCCCAGTTGAGTGGCGGTCAAAAGCAGAGGGTAGGAATCGCCAGGGCACTGGCTAATGACCCAAAAGTACTTCTTGGGGATGAAGCTACTTCAGCGCTTGATCCGCAGACAACTGACCAGATTCTTGATCTGCTCGTTGATATCAATAAGAGACTTGGTCTTACGATCGTCTTGATCACGCACGAAATGCACGTTATCAGGAAAATTTGTCACCGAGTAGCCGTCATGGAAGGCGGGAAGATTGTTGAAACAGGACCAGTATTGGAAGTGTTCAAGAATCCGCAGCAGCCAATTACGAAAAGATTCGTCCAGCAGGTGACAGAACCCGAGGAAACAAAGGAAACAGTTGATCACTTGCTAGAGCGATATCCACATGGTCGCGTTGTCCAGCTGACATTCGTAGGTGAAGGGACAGAACAGCCGCTGATCACCAACTTGATTCGTGAGTTTTCAATAACGGTCAATATTGTTCAGGGTAAAATTTCGCAGACACAAGATGGTTCATATGGAACTTTGTTCATCCATCTTGATGGTGAAGAGGGCGAAGTGGCCCGGGCAATAGATTATATTGGCCAGCATGAGGTCGGCGTGGAGGTGATTTCGAATGGCTGAAAATTTGTTTCCGAATGTGAACTGGGACCGAATGTGGGAAGCGACCGTTGAAACACTATACATGAGTGCCATCTCTGTTGTGGCTACCTTCATTCTTGGAGCGATCCTTGGACTGCTGCTCTTTTTGACAGCAAAGGGAAATATATGGGAAAACCAACCGGTCAATTTAGTATTAAGTGCAATCGTTAATATTTTCAGATCAATCCCATTCATCATTTTAATCGTCCTTCTGATACCTTTTACAAAGTTCATCGTTGGCTCGATGATCGGGGAAAACGCTGCATTGCCTGCACTGATCATTGGATCGGCTCCATTTTACGCAAGAATGGTTGAGATTGGCTTGCGTGAGATTGATAAAGGAGTCATTGAAGCAGCAAAATCGATGGGAGCAAAGACGACGACAATCATCTGGAAAGTGCTGCTGCCGGAATCGATGCCAGCGTTGGTGTCCGGTATAACGGTGACGGCCATCGCGCTAGTCAGTTACACGGCGATGGCCGGTGTCATCGGGGCAGGCGGTCTCGGAAACCTGGCATACATGGAAGGCTTCCAGAGAAGCCGGAATGATGTCACCTTGATGGCAACCATCATTATTTTAATTATCGTGTTTTTAATTCAGTTTGTTGGTGATTTCTTCACTAGAAAATTAGATAAGAGATAAAGGAGAGATTTGAATTGAAAAAATGGTTATTAGCTCTATTAGCATTAGTATTAACAGCAGGACTTGCAGCTTGCGGAACTTCTGAGGATAACACATCGGGAGAAGGCGGCAAGGAAGAAAGTAAGAAAATTGTCGTTGGTGCTTCAAACGTACCTCACGCAGAAATTTTGGAAGAAGCAAAGGCGCTACTTGAAGAAAAAGGCTATGAAATGGAAATTAAGACTTTCAACGATTATGTGGTTCCTAACCAGGCATTGGATTCAGGAGAACTTGATGCAAACTACTTCCAGCACATCCCGTACCTTGAGTCACAAATGGCTGAACACGGCTATAAGTTTGAGAATGCAGGCGGAATCCACATCGAGCCAATTGGTGTCTATTCACAAGACCATACTACTCTGGATGATCTGCCAATAGGAGCGCACGTTATCATGAGCAGCTCGGTCGCAGACCATGGCCGTATCTTGACAATGCTTGAAAAAGAAGGCTTGATCACTCTTAAAGAAGGCGTGGATAAAGTAAAGGCTACAATTGATGATATCGAAGAAAACCCTAAAGAACTAAAGTTTGATACAGAGTACGATGCAGCGTTGCTTCCACAAATCTTCAACAATGGCGAAGGCGATGCAGTTTTAATCAACTCTAACTATGCAATTGATGCTGGTCTTAATCCATTAGAGGATTCTATCGCGATCGAGGAAAGCGATTCTCCATACGTAAACGTAATTGCCGTTCGTGAAGGAGATGCTGACAAACCGGCAATCAAGGCGCTAGTTGAAGTGCTTCACTCAAAAGAGATTCAGGATTTTATTCTTGAAAAATATGAGGGTGCAGTTGTACCGGTAAAAGAATAATGAGGTAAAAGCAGGCGTGCAGCCTGCTTTTTCTTTTTGCCGCATAACCGACTGTGAAAATTAACATACTAACCGAGAAAAAAGCAGAATGGAGTGGAAGCAATGGAGCATCATTATGAACCTCGGAATTCAACAGAAGCAGCACTGCATGAATATAAGCAAGGCCTGGGTGTATTTACACAAAGAATGCCAGAGCTTGCCAGGCATTATAATGCGTTTACTGAAGTATGTTTTCAGGAAGGGACTTTAACGCAAAAAGAAAAGCAGCTGATCGCTTTAGGAATTTCATTGTATTCACAGGATGAATATTGCATTATATATCATTTAAAAGGCTGCCTTGACCAGGGGGCAACGGAAGAACAAATTCTGGAAGCGGTGGGAGTTACTGCTGCTTTTGGTGGCGGCGCGGCAATGAGCCAGGCAGTGACACTCGTCCAGGAAGCAATGGCCGAACTAAATACTTTGAAGCAGTAAAAGCTGTTTTATACAGCAGAACTGGCTGTTAAATAACAGGAAAGGCTCCATTTGGGAGGATATTGCCAGTATTCTAAGAATGGCAGAGGTGAAGTCGCGTTAGGACCCCTTACTCCATCACATCCAAAATTTAACGGTTTTAACCGCTTTGATAGTGGTAAATAAAAGGTGTTAAGATTGCACTATCAAAAAAATCGCTTATTAAAGCGAAAAACCGAAGGGATGATTCACTATTAGTCAGCTAAAACTGAACTACACAAGTGAAATGGAAAAAGCGATGCATGGAGCTCATGGAATTAGTTACGAGGTATACAGCATGAACCATGACGCAAGAATGGAAGTCGAAAGAAAACGCGAAAGAGAGTATATCAAAAGCCAACGGATGGTCGCAGACCTGGACAGAAAAGTCCACTCGTAAGCGAGAGTATATATAATAGAAGAAAAATTTTGGGACCAGTGTGAATTATGCACTGGTTTCTTTATTGTGTGTTGTTGAAATAACCTGAGGGAGATTGGTTATCATAGATGTTCTTTTTTATTTTGACAGGTTTGATGTATTAGGGTGGAAAGCTGTCAAGAAAAAGCCGTTATTTTGACAGGTTTGGGATGTCAGGCCGATAAGCTGTCAAGAAAAGGCAGTTATTGTGACAGGTTTGAGGTGTAAGGGCAAAAAGTTGTCAAGAAAAAGGTGTTATTGTGACAGGTTTGAGGTGTAAGGACGAAAAGCTGTCAGAAGTCGAGGTAAGATCAGACAAGTTTGATCTCAAAAGGGGAAAATCTGTCAGAAGATGAGGTGACTTCAGACAGGTTGGGTGCCAAAAGAGGAAAAGCTGTCAGAACCGGGAGTGACTTCGGCCTTGGGGTACATTTTTTTATAATAGAAGGTAAAAAATAAAATGATGTCCAAGCTGTGAGCGGTATATCCGACTTAAAATTGCTTGTTCTGTTAAAATGGAATTGTGTTATGTCGTCGCATGTCGCCATTCAGCTAGCTGAATGGCGGGGTGGGGGAAGTGGAAAGAATCAAGGGAGTCCATCTGTAGATTGATATGTAAATCAGAGTTTCTGCTGATTTTTGGCTCACTTCGGAAGCTTACGCTTCACTGGCTTTTCAGCCGCAGCTGAAAAGCTGCCGAGTGGAAATGAAACGCTGCAAGCAAATGAATTTGCTCGGTCGTTTCCTTCCCACTCGGCATGAGCCAAAAATCCACGCGGGTTTGACAATAATCTACAGGGTTCTTTGTTTTTCTTTCCACTTTTAAGGTGTTGCTAACACTTTTCATTTGTTATAAGATTGTAATGAGAATAAAATGAGAATAGAGTTTTTGACGGCAAGAGTCGGCTTAAAATCTTTTCTATATTGACGGAGGTAATATTATGGCAGGATCTGTATTATCAATTAAGGACCTTCAAGTTGAGATTGAAGGCAAGCAGATATTAAAAGGTGTGGATATTGAAGTTAAGGGTGGAGAAATCCATGCAATCATGGGACCTAACGGTACTGGTAAATCCACTTTATCTTCTGCAATCATGGGTCACCCTAAGTATGAAGTAACAAATGGAACAGTTACGCTTGATGGCGAAGATGTTCTTGAAATGGAAGTTGATGAGAGAGCACGCGCTGGTCTTTTCCTTGCTATGCAATATCCAAGTGAAATCAGCGGTGTAACAAATGCGGACTTCTTACGTTCTGCTTTGAACAGCCGTCTTGGCGAAGGTAATGAAATTTCTCTTATGAAGTTCATCCGCAAGATGGATAAGCAAATGGAATTCCTTGAAATGGATCTTGATATGGCACAGCGTTATCTTAACGAAGGTTTCTCCGGCGGTGAGAAGAAGCGTAACGAGATTCTTCAATTAATGATGCTTGAACCAAAAATCGCAATCCTGGATGAAATCGACTCAGGTCTTGATATCGATGCATTGAAGGTTGTTTCTAAAGGAATCAATGAAATGCGCGGCGAAGATTTCGGCTGCTTGATCATCACTCACTACCAGCGCCTTCTTGACTACATCACTCCTGACTATGTTCACGTTATGATGCAGGGCCGCATTGTGAAGTCTGGCGGACCAGAACTTGCACAGCGCTTAGAAGCAGAAGGATACGACTGGATTAAGAAAGAACTGGGCATCGAAGACGAAACAGTTGGGCAAGAAGCTTAAGCGTTGGGGGGATTTATAATGACTACGGAAACGAAATGGGCTTTTGACCAGGAGTACATTACTTCCTTCTCAAAAGAAATGAATGAACCGGAATGGCTGACAGAGCTTCGTGTACAATCTCTTGCAAAAGCAGAAGATCTCTCAATGCCAAAACCGGATAAGACGAAGATTGATAAATGGAATTTTACGCAATTTGAAAAACTGCTCGTTAAAAGCGATGTTTTTTCATCAATCGACGAGCTTCCTGAAGAGGTAAAAGCGCTTGTTGACGAGGAAGCAAAGGATAGCAGTCTATATGTTCAGCGCAACAACAAGCCTGCATATCTTCAGCTTTCAAAGGAAATGCAAGAGCAAGGCGTTATTTTCACCGATATTTTCACAGCTGCACGCGAGTACAGCGATCTGCTGAAGAAATATTTCATGACAGCTGTTAAAAACGACGAGCACCGTTTGACTGCGCTTCATGCAGCATTCATGAACGGCGGTGCATTCCTATATGTTCCTAAAAATGTTCAAGTCAAGAACCCGATCCAGGCAATCTTCCTGCATGATGATGCTGAAGCGAACCTTTTCAACCACGTGCTTGTAGCTGCAGAAGATAACAGTTCTGTAACTTATGTTGAGAACTACATCTCAACTACTGGCAAGGTGAACGGATTGGTGAATATCGTAACGGAAGCAATCGCTGGCCAAAATGCGAAAATCCAGTACGGTGCAGTTGATACTTTGGCTGAAGGTCTCACAACTTATGTGAACCGTCGCGGCCATGCTGGAAGAGATGCTCGTATCGAATGGGCTCTTGGCATGATGAACGATGGAAACACAATTTCTGAAAACACTACGAACCTTGTTGGTGACGGTTCTTACGGTGACACGAAGACGGTTGTTGTTGGTCGCGGAGAACAGACTCAGAACTTCACAACAGCCATCATCCATTTCGGTAAAAATTCTGAAGGCTATATCCTGAAGCACGGTGTTGTGAAGGATAGCGCGACTTCTATTTTTAACGGAATCGGAAAAATCGAGCATGGTGCTTCTAAGTCGAACGCAGAACAAGAATCTCGCGTACTTATGTTAAGTGAAAAAGCTCGTGGGGACGCTAACCCCATCCTTCTAATCGATGAAGATGATGTAACAGCTGGCCACGCGGCTTCTGTTGGACGCGTTGATCCATTGCAGCTTTACTACTTGATGAGCCGCGGTATTCCGAAGCACGAGGCAGAGCGCCTTGTCATCCACGGATTCCTTGCTCCAGTTGTAAATGAGCTTCCGATCGAGGGAGTTAAAAAGCAGTTGGTTGAGGTAATCGAAAGGAAAGTTAAATAATGAACGCCCGCGAAATTCGTGAATTATTTCCGATTTTAAATCAGGAAGTCAATGGCAGCCCGCTTGTCTATCTGGACAGCGCGGCAACATCACAGAAGCCCGTGCAGGTTATTGAAGCACTGGACAAATATTATCGCGAATACAACTCCAACGTACACCGTGGTGTCCATACTCTTGGAACAAGAGCCACTGATGGTTACGAAGGAACAAGGGAAAAAGTCCGAAAGTTCATTAATGCAAAATCAATCGAAGAAATTATTTTCACCCGCGGTACCACTACTGCAATCAACACGGTAGCTGCTAGTTACGGTCGTGATAATCTCAAAGAGGGCGATGAAATTGTCATCTCCTACATGGAGCATCACAGTAATATCATCCCGTGGCAGCAGGTAGCAAAACAGACGGGTGCAACATTGAAATATATCGACCTGCAGGAAGATGGCACGATCTCACTTGATACTGTAAGAGAAACGGTTACGGAGAATACGAAAATCGTCTCCATCATGCAGGTTTCCAACGTACTGGGTGTCATGAACCCAATCAAGGAGATTGCCGAAATTGCCCACCAGAATGGTGCGATTATGGTTGTCGATGGCGCTCAAAGCGCTCCGCATATGAAGATAGATGTTCAGGACCTAAACTGCGATTTTCTCGCTTTTTCCGGACATAAGATGTGCGGGCCGACCGGTATCGGCGTATTATATGGCAAGAAGGCACTTCTTGAAAAAATGGAGCCGGTTGAGTTTGGCGGCGAAATG
This sequence comes from Mesobacillus jeotgali, assembly GCF_002874535.1. Lineage (GTDB taxonomy): Bacteria > Bacillota > Bacilli > Bacillales > Cytobacillaceae > Mesobacillus > Mesobacillus jeotgali. The sequence continues at coordinate 3,801,145 of NZ_CP025025.1, read as the reverse complement.
ATTGACTTCGTAGGACTTCAGGAGTCAACATGGAAAGAGCTGCCGTGGAAATTCGAAGGCGGAACACCGATCATCGCAGGTGCGATCGGACTTGGCGCCGCAATCGACTTCCTGAATGAAATTGGTCTCGATAATATCGAGAAGCACGAACACGCTCTTGCAGCTTACGCAATGGATAAAATGTCTGAAATTGAAGGCATGACCATTTATGGCCCGAAGGAAGCCGGCAAGCGTGCTGGACTTGTAACATTCAATATTGATGACGTGCATCCACATGATGTGGCAACTGTATTAGATGCTGAAGGAATCGCCGTACGCGCGGGCCACCATTGTGCACAGCCTTTGATGAAATGGCTGAAGGCGTCCGCGACAGCACGTGCAAGCTTCTACCTGTACAACACAGAAGAAGATATTGACAAGCTCGTGACCGGACTTGTCAAAACAAAGGAGTATTTCAGCGATGTCTTTTAATAATTTAGATAACCTTTATCGGCAAGTTATTATGGATCACTATAAGAACCCTCGCAATAAAGGTGTTTTGGAAGAAGGCAGCCTGACGGTAAATATGAACAACCCGACATGCGGCGACCGCATCCAGTTGACGATGAAAGTCGAAGACGGCAAGGTAGAGGACGCGAAATTTGAAGGGGAAGGCTGCTCGATTTCCATGTCCTCTGCTTCAATGATGACGCAGGCGGTCAAAGGAAGACCAATCGAGGAAGCTTTAAAGCTTTCAACGGTTTTTTCTGACATCATGCAGGGAAAAGACTATGAAGAGGATGATCTTGACCTCGGGGATATTGAAGCACTGCAAGGTGTTGCGAAATTCCCTGCAAGGATCAAATGTGCTACTCTTGCATGGAAGGCAATGGAGAAAGGCCTGAAGGAAGAGGAAGACAGCCAATAAGGAATCATCGCATATGATTTCTTTTCGAAACAGCTGCGGGGGATTGGCCTGCAGCGAACAACTACAAAGCAGGAGACCTGGTTTCCTTGCTTTAAGAATGGAGGAATTCGACGATGGCTAAAAAAATGCCAGAGATCGGTGATTATAAGTACGGATTTTCCGACAAAGACGTTTCCATCTTCCGGTCTAAGCGCGGCCTGACGCGTGAAATCGTTGAAGAAATTTCAAAAATGAAGGAAGAGCCCCAGTGGATGCTGGACTTCCGTTTAAAATCATTAGAGCACTTCTACAATATGCCAATGCCTCAATGGGGCGGAGACATGGCTTCATTAAACTTTGATGAAATCACATATTACGTAAAACCTTCAGAGCGCTCTGAAAAATCATGGGATGAAGTTCCTGATGAAATCAAGGCGACTTTCGATAAGCTTGGTATCCCTGAAGCTGAGCAAAAATACCTTGCAGGTGTTTCTGCGCAATACGAATCAGAAGTTGTATACCACAACATGAAGGAAGAGCTTGAAGAGCTAGGAATCGTCTTCAAAGACACAGATTCTGCTCTAAAAGAAAACGAAGACATTTTCCGTGAGCATTTCGGAAAAGTCATCCCTCCAACAGACAACAAGTTTTCAGCATTAAACTCTGCGGTCTGGTCTGGCGGATCTTTCATCTATGTTCCTAAAGGAATCAAAGTGGATACTCCACTTCAGGCGTACTTCCGCATCAACTCTGAAAACATGGGTCAATTCGAGCGTACACTGATCATCGTTGATGAAGGCGCGCACGTACATTATGTTGAAGGATGTACAGCTCCTGTTTACACAACAAACTCACTTCACAGTGCGGTTGTTGAAATTATCATTAAAAAAGACGCATATTGCCGTTACACAACTATCCAGAACTGGGCAAACAACGTCTTCAACCTTGTAACAAAGCGTGCAGTCTGTGAAGCGAACGCGACAATGGAATGGATCGATGGCAACATCGGTTCCAAGCTGACTATGAAATACCCAGCGGTCATCCTTAAGGGCGAAGGCGCTCGCGGGATGACATTATCGATCGCAATCGCTGGTAAAGGCCAGCATCAGGATGCAGGTGCGAAAATGATCCACCTTGCTCCAAACACATCATCAACAATCGTATCTAAATCAATCTCAAAGCAAGGCGGAAAAGTAACATACCGCGGAATCGTCCACTTCGGACGCAAAGCTGACGGCGCCCGCTCTAACATTGAGTGCGATACGTTGATCATGGATAACAAGTCTACTTCAGATACAATTCCATACAATGAAATCCTGAACGACAACATTTCTCTTGAGCACGAAGCGAAAGTTTCCAAAGTATCAGAAGAGCAGTTGTTCTACCTGATGAGCCGCGGAGTTTCCGAAGAAGAAGCAACAGAAATGATCGTCATGGGCTTCATTGAGCCATTCACAAAAGAATTGCCAATGGAATACGCAGTCGAAATGAACCGCCTGATCAAGTTCGAAATGGAAGGTTCAATCGGTTAATAATGATAGTTACGGGAATCCACCTGCCTCAGCAGGTGGATTTTTTGCATGTTAAAAGCATATGTATCTTACATAGCTTAAGTCGTTTTCCGTATGTAAGATTATCCAATTATGGGAGATGTTACGCGCAAGTAAAAAAAAAATTCATTAAGAGATTCCGGTGTTTTTTGGGGCAATTAATGAGTTTGAGTGTACGGATTTGTCATGGTAGTGTGCAATTCCGGATATACAGATTGACATTTTTATGTAAAAAGTAGTGATTATCTAGAATTTCGTAGTGATTCGGTCCATTTTCGTAGTGATAAGCATCAAAAGTGTAGTGGTTCCTGGCAAAAACGTAGTGATTCATCCCAAAAACGTAGTGATTATCAGTTACCAAAGCAAAAATATATGTGTTTTCTCTCTTCTATAAGGGGGAATTATGGTTAAACGATGTCATAGTTCTTATTCAGAAGGTAATTATGCTATCATGAAGGTAAAATGGAGGTGCACAGATGATTATTGTTGGCTTAACGGGCTGGGGAGACCATGACAGTTTATATGAAGGCAGGGTTTCAGCACGAGATAAACTAAAGGAGTACTCCAGCCACTTTCCCGCAGTCGAGGTCGATGCCTCTTTTTACGCTGTGCAGCCTGTGAGGAATGCCGCGAAATGGGTAGATGACACACCTGACAATTTTCAATTCATTGTTAAAGCGTACCAGGGAATGACCGGGCACCAGCGCGGTGAAATTCCTTTTACTGATAAAAATGAGATGTTCGCTGCTTACATAGAATCGTTGAAGCCTTACCTGGAAGCGAATAAGCACGCAATGACACTTTTCCAGTTTCCGCCGTGGTTTGACCTGCGCAAGGAGAATGTCGATTATTTGCGCTGGTGCCGTGATCAAATGGGGGATTTAGATTGTGCGCTCGAATTCCGCAACCAATCATGGTTCACAGATGAAATGCGCGAGAAGACACTGGATTTTATGAGAGAGGAAAAATGGATCCACAGCATCTGTGATGAACCGCAGGCAGGGGCGGGCTCCATTCCAACGGTTCTTCAATCTACATCGAAAGATAAAGTTCTTGTCCGTTTCCATGGCCGCAATGTCCATGGCTGGAACAAGAAAGGAAAAGGCGAGGATTGGCGTGAAGTCCGCTATTTATATCGCTATAATCACGGTGAATTAAAAGAGTGGGCAGACCGCCTGAAAAAGTTAAATGAAAGCACATACCAGGTTTTCGCACTGTTCAACAACAATTCCGGCGGAGATGCTGCTGATAATGCCAAACAAATGGTGGAGCTGTTGGACATAGAATATGAAGGGTTAAACCCGAGGCAGCTGGATTTGTTTTAAGACTTTGGATCCCTCCTGACAACATGTAGGGGGGCACTTCATTTTTAAAAGAGGATGGATGGTTAGATGGAAGAGATTATTCATATTTACCATACGAATGATTTGCATAGCCATTTGGAGCACTGGCCAAGCATCCATAAGCTGGTGACTGAACGCAGGCGCTGGCACGAGGAAGAGGGCGACGAGGTCCTTGTTTTCGATATCGGCGATCATATGGACCGCTGGCATCCATTATCAGATGCGACCAGGGGAAAGGCAAATTGCCGTCTTTTGAATGAGGCTGGCTACGATGCGGCGACGATAGGGAATAATGAAGGAATCACTCTTCCTTTCGAAGACCTGGATTCGATGTATCTTGAAAAGAATTTCGAAATGCTGATAGCAAATCTATATAATCGGGATGGGAGCAGGCCGGAGTGGGTTAAGCCCTATCATGTATACATAAGCAAAAGCGGGACTAGAATCGGTGTCATTGGCGTCACAGTTAATTTTTCGCGGTTTTATGCACAGCTGGGCTGGAAGCTTAACGACCCGATTGATGAATTGAAGAAATGCGTTGATCAATTAAAGGGAGAAACGGATCTGATTATCCTTTTATCGCATCTTGGAATCCATGATGATGAAATGATTGCCGGGATGTTCCCGGAGATTGACGTCATTCTCGGCGGCCATACCCACCACATTTTACATGAGGGAAAAGAAGTTGATGGCAGCTTGCTGGCAGGAGCCGGGAAGTTTGGATACTATACAGGCCATGTGACTTTGAAGCTGGATGGGAACTCGAAAGAAATTCTACATAAGAAAGCGATGCTCTATGATATGAACGAAGCAGATCAAGCTCATGATGAGCAGCAAATGGCAGAAGGATACTTCCAGGAAGGCAAAACGCTGATGGCAGAAAGTGTTGCTTTACTTCCAGAGGGTTTAAAGGCAGACCCACTTCAGCATTCAGAGCTTTCCAAGATGCTCACACAGGCGCTGCGGGAATGGTGCAATGCCGATTGTGCGTTCATGAATGCCGGGATGATCCTTAAAGGCCTGAAGCAAGGAAATGTAACAAAGTTCGACCTGCTCGAAATTTGTCCGCATCCAATCAATCCTTGCACGATCAGGATATCAGGAGCAGAGCTAAAAGAAGTGCTCCTGCAGACCAGGGATGATAAATGGCCACATCTGCAGATAAAAGGTCTTGGCTTCCGCGGCACCGTCATGGGAGTCATGGAGTATGATGGAATCGAATTTCAGCAAAAAGGGAATTACACTCAGATTTTCATCAATGGCAAACTGATCGAGGCCAAGGAACACTACACACTGGCGATTCCTGATATGTTCACGTTTGGCCGCTTTTTCCCAGAAATCCAGCGGGCTGAGGAAAAAAGATACTGGCTGCCGGAATTTCTCCGCAACTTGCTAGAGTGGAAGCTTGCGTCTTATTAAAGGTTGGTTCCTTAGTTTAATTCAGCAGAAATTTTTTACCAACCTTCACCAATATCTGATCAAAATATCACGCTTTCCCTCTATCCTTCATAAAGTGTTATTGGGATTGAAGGAGGGAGTTGTGATCATGATCGACATGTCACCTATTGAAATAGAAGGCAGGACGTTTTTATGTATTTCTGTAAAACTGCCTAAGACAAACCTGCTTGTCGTTACAGGAGATAAAGGATACATTATGTGCGGTGCTCTGGATGTCGCACTTCTCAATGAAAAACTTAAGGGCAGGAAGGTTATTGCCGGCAGGGCGGTTGGGGTAAAAACAATCGAAGAATTGCTCGAGGCCCCGCTGGAGTCGGTTACTTATGAAGCGGAGAACCTTGGTGCAATAAAAGGTATGATCGGCAAAGAAGCATTGTTGCTCATGAATTGAAAAGACAGCCTGTTTGGCTGTCTTTTTGCTTTTATAAGAAAGTATAAACTTATTACACGTAGATTAGTGTCTAGCACCAGCACCTAGCTGCTCGAGTCGCTTCGGTCCGCCCAATGAAGTCAAAGAACGACTTCACTGTCAGGCCCTCCAGCGCATGTCGGGGCTGACCAAGGTGCTTGCGCTTTTCCAGTTATCATGTGAACTTATTGTGGCAATTGTTAAGAATCAATGGAGCTATCCGATATATTAGTTGAACTGCTTTTTTCCCAACTTAAAAATACAAAAGGTATCACCAATCTTATAATTATTGTGATAGAATATAAGAAAATATTGTCGTTTTATGTAAAATTTTCTTTTTTTATGGCTTTTTTCAAAAACTTTTGCCGAAAATAGCCACCACCAACTAACAGATAAAGTGGGAATTGACATGAGACTCGTAGCCACCACTTCGGTAGAGGAAGGGGCTTTACTCGGAAAAGCCATCTATAATGACAAGGGCCAGGTTCTTTTAAATGTAGGCGCAAGGCTCGAAGGCAAAATCCTTAGCCGACTTGAAGAGTTTGGTATTGATTATATTTATATCAAAGACCCTGATACAGACGATATCATTGTGAGAAATTCCATATCAGATGAATTGCGCGTCAATGCAATTATGACGATTGGGGATACATTTAAGCAAATTCAGCTGGATTCGAAGCTTTCACAAACCTTTGTGCTGGAAAAATCCGCGAGGAAATTCAAGAAGCTGATCAGTGCTTTGCTTGATGAACTTCAAAGGAGTAAAGAGCTGTTGAACTTGCTTTCGGATGTGTTTCTGCATGACCACTATATTTTTTCTCATTCTTTGAATGTTACTTTATATGCCCTGGCGATTGGCATCGAAATGAAGTTGACTCCTAAAGAGCTTGAGCAACTGGGGCTCGGTGCGATTTTACATGATGTTGGAAAAATGAAGGTTCCAGAAGAAATTTTATCAAAACCAGGCAAGCTGACTGCGGAAGAGTTCCAAGTCATAAAGGCACACGCTGAAGATGGCTTTCAGATGCTCAGGAATATCCCGACCGTTCCGCTAATAGTGGCTCATTGTGCCTATCAGCATCACGAACGCTTGAATGGTGCAGGATATCCACGTGGATTGAAAGAGGACGAAATCCACTTATTCGGAAAGATACTTGGTGTGGCTGATGTTTTTGACGCCGTTACTTCTAATCGTGTATATCGGCCAGCGATGCTTCCACATGAGGGTCTTGAAATCCTCTATTCGGGTTCAGGCAGCCTGTTTGATCCAAAGGTAGTCGATGCCTTCCGAAGAGCGGTGGCGATATATCCGGTCGGCCTTACCGTTATGTTAAACGATGGGCGAAAGGGAGTAGTGGCCGAGCAGAATCCTGGCTTGAGTGAGCGCCCTGTTGTCCGTATTCTCGAGGAAAGCGGCCGAAAAGTAGATCCATACCAGCTTGATTTGCAATCGAACTTATCCCTGATGATTGTCAGCTGTGATACGATTATTAAGTATGAGTACGCGGCTAATTATTAATTTTTCCAGATTTGCAGGTACAACTTTAAATACTTTTTAGGCTAGTTCCCCCCTTTGAAGCATACATATAGCTTTAGAGGGGGGATTTGTTTTGGCAAAATTCGGTCGGCGGCTGCCTCGAAAAGGGCCTTTGCCTTTCAGGTATGTATTCCTGCTGACATTCGTCTTTTTTTCCTTTTCAACAGCAGGAGGATTGTGGATCATAGATAAAGGGCTCGAGCCCACATTAATGAAATATGCAGAATCCCAGACTAGAAAAATCGCTACGCTTGTAATCAATAAGGCGATCAATAAGAAGATTGCCAATGGGATGGATATTGATAAAGTAATTGAATTTGTTCCGGTGGATGGCGGAACGACTACTGTAGTGAAATTCAATACCGAAATCATCAATAGGGTGAAAGCAGAAACAACAAATATTGTGCAAATGAACTTAAAAGAAGCGGAAAGAGGGAATCTCACCTCACTCGAGATGCTGACAGATGTCGAGCTTGTCACCGATGAAGAGGACAGGGAAGCAGGAATCATTTATTACGTTCCATTGGGCCAGGCCACCAATAATGCACTCCTTGGTAATATGGGCCCGAGAGTTCCTGTGAAGTTCAACGCGATTGGTGACGTAACTGCTGACGTTGTCTGGGATACAGAAGAGCACGGAATCAACAATACGCTGATCAATGTTTCGGTCAGGGTAAAAGTCAATGTGCAGATTATTATTCCGTTTGCGACGGAAATAGCGACTGTACAGGAAAATATTCCGATTGGCAGCTTCTACTACCCTGGAAAGGTACCTCAATTTTATAATGGCGGCGGAGGAGTCGTACCACCTGCTATTCAGGTTCCTGGCCAGCCTGGGCAATAAAAACAGTTGTCAAGTTAGCGATATTGTTATATTATAAAATCAATTGAATAATAAACCACATCATTCCGATGGGGTAGAGGCGCAGGATTCAAGAGTAAGCTGTGTGAGGATGACAACGTTGATCACAGCTAAAAGGGAATTTTGCCGAAGCAATAATTAGTGAGTCACATTTTTTATTGCTGGGGATACTTTGAACAGGAGTATCACTGTCATTATGGAGGTATATCCATAATGGGGAGCTACAGATCGTGATGGAGACACTAGTTGCTTATTAAGGGCAGCGATAGAATGTTCTCTATCGTTGCCCTTTTTTATTTATTTTTAAAAAGTAGCTACAACTCTTTTCATGTAAAAGTTTCCCCCTGTCAAAAACAAGGAGGAGAAAGAAAGAATGGAGAACACAATTTTTTCATTGCTGCCGCCATTAGTGGCAATCTTAATGGTAGTGATCACAAGACGGGTGCTACTGTCTTTGGGGACAGGCATCATCGCAGCAGCTTTTTTGCTCGCTGAATTTAATGTCGCAGAAACATTTGCTATTATGTGGGACGCGATCAAGGGGATTGTTGTCGCAGATGGCGAACTGAACACATATAGCCTGTACATCATCCTATTCTTATTATTATTGGGTACAATCACAGCGTTCATTTCCATTTCAGGCGGAAGCCGTGCGTTTGGCGAATGGGCGATGAAACGTGTAAAAACAAGAGTCGGAGCACAGCTTGTTGGCGCATTTTTAGGAGTTGTTATTTTCATTGATGATTATTTCAATGCTCTGGCAGTCGGTCAAATCACACGCCCGATCACAGACCGCCAGAAGGTTTCTCGTGCGAAGCTTGCTTACTTGATTGACTCTACTTCTGCACCTGTCTGTGTCATCTCACCGATTTCGAGCTGGGGTGCTTATATTATTGCTTTGATTGGTACCATCCTCGCTGCTCATGGAGTTAGCGAATATACGGCGTTTTCAGCGTTCATGCAAATGGCGCCAATGAACTTTTACGCACTTGCAGCGTTAGCGATGGTCTTTATCGTAGCTCTTCGAAATATCGAAATTGGACCTATGAAAAAGCATGAAGAACGTGCGATTACTGAAGGAATCGTCGTTCCACAGGACAAGCCTGTACCGGGCGAACTGAAGGATGACCTTCCTACAAGCACAAAAGGGACAGTTGGAGACCTTGTATGGCCGATTGTAGCCCTTATCGCTGGAACTGTAGGCATGATGATTTGGACTGGGGCAAGCGCTGTGGAAGGCAATGTTACAATCTTAGCGATCTTCGAAAACACAGATGTAACGAAGTCTCTTGTTACTGGCGGTTTGCTCGGCCTGGCTGTTGCACTGATTCTGTTTGCAAGGCAGGCAGTAGTGTTAAAAGGCGTCAATGCCAATGTTTTTGGCAAAGGAATTGTTGAGGGCATTAAGTCAATGCTCCCGGCTATCTATATCCTGGTCTTCGCATGGGTGATTGTTGATTTGATTGGAAGACTTGAAACTGGCAAGTATCTCGCTGGTATTGTTGAAAGCTCTAATATTAATATCTCATTCCTGCCGTTCCTGCTATTCCTCGTAGCTGGAATCATGGCTTTCTCAACAGGAACTTCATGGGGATCATTCGGCATCCTGCTTCCAATTGCCGGGGATATCGCTGCTGCAGCTGATATCAACCTCATGCTGCCAGCATTAGCAGCAGTATTGGCGGGCGCGGTTTTTGGTGACCACTGTTCACCAATATCCGATACTACGATCCTTTCATCAACAGGGGCTGGTTCACACCACTTAGACCATGTCATGACCCAGCTGCCATACGCTTTGATTTCCGCTGCGATTTCTTCTGTTGGATTCTTGATCATTGGTTTCACAGGAAGCACTCTGACAGCTCTTGCGGTAGTGGCAATCCTGCTTGTTGCTTTTGCTTTCATATTCGGAAGCAAGACAAACCAGGAAGAAGTTCTAAAAGAAAATCTTGCAGAATAATGTTAAAGGCTGTCTGAATATCAGACAGCCTTTTCATATTTTTAAAAAAGTGGGAATAGAATCCCAATTAATAGGGGTGTTGGTATAGTTGGGAAAACTTTTTAGGAATATTTTTATTATGACCGAAATAATATTTTGACAAGCAATTAAAAACTAGCTATACTATTCCTAGACTAAATAATCTGAAAATATAAAACTTTCTAATTATCAACATTTTCCAGATAATTAGAAGGCGAGGGGGATTAAAAATGGAAAATCGTCCACAGTGGGGAACGAGGGCAGGATTCATTCTTGCCGCAGTAGGATCGGCAGTCGGGTTGGGAAATATTTGGCGCTTCCCGGGAGTAGCTTATGAGAATGGCGGTGGAGCATTCTTCTTCCCATACTTATTCGCACTCTTGACGGCTGGTATTCCAATCCTGATTCTGGAGTTCACACTCGGTCATAAGTATCGTGGTTCTGCACCGCTAAGTTTTGCAAGGTTCAATAAAAAATCTGAATGGATCGGCTGGTGGCAGGTTGCTGTTTCATTCGTCATCTCGACGTACTATGCAGTCATCATTGCCTGGGCAATGTCTTACGCTTATTTCTCGCTCAGCAAGCAGTGGGGGGATGACCCGACAAGTTTCCTTATCGGCGATTACTTAAAAGTAGTTGACGCTGGCACTGTTGGAAGTATCGTACCTGGTGTGTTCCTTCCATTAGTCATTGTATGGGTAATCACTCTTGGTATCTTGTTCAAGGGAGTCAAGAAAGGTATTGAAGTAGCGAACAAAATTTTTATTCCTGCACTTGTTATTTTATTCATGGTTATCGTTGTTCGCGCTTTAACTCTAGATGGAGCAATTGATGGCGTTAATGCATTTTTCAAGCCAGACTGGAGCCAGATCCTGAATGGTAAGGTATGGGTAGCTGCTTATGGACAGATTTTCTTCAGTTTATCCATTGCTTTTGCAATCATGATTACTTATTCAAGTTACCTTCCAAAGAAATCTGATATCACTAACAACGCATTCATTACTGCGTTTGCTAACTCTTCTTTCGAGTTGCTTGCTGGTATCGGAGTATTCGCGGCATTGGGCTTTATGGCAATGGAGTCAGGTAAGCCAATTGAAGAGGTTGTGAGTAAAGGTGTCATCCTTGCATTTGCGGTATTCCCGCAGATCATTAATGAATTGCCAGCGTTCAGTGCAGCGTTCGGAGTGTTATTCTTCGTCAGCTTGACATTGGCTGGACTGTCTTCATTGATTTCAATCGTTGAGACTTATGTAGCCGGCGTACAGGACAAATTCAATGTTTCCCGTACAAAGGCTGTTGCAATCGGCGGCGGTCTATCTGCGTTGATTTCAATCCTGTTTGCAACACAGGGCGGCTTGAACTTCCTGGATTCAGCGGATGCGTTCATCAATAACTATGGTGTTGCTCTTGCTGGACTTGTACAGGTAGTATTCATTGCCTGGGTTGCCAAGGAACTTGACAGCCTGCGTGCGCATGCTGATGGCATTTCTGACATTCGCCTTGGAAGCTGGTGGAATATTTCCTTGAAATACATCACACCAGTAGTCCTGGGGATCATGATGGTAATGAATATCCTTACAGATATTAAAACTAGCTACGGCGGCTACCCAGTTATGTTTAATGTATACTCAGGCTGGCTTGTAGCAATTGGTGCCATTGTCGTCGGATTCCTTTTCACCTACGCGAAGAAATGGGATAAAACGCTATACGAAATTCCACAAGACAAGGGGGTTTCAAAATAATGGATCTTAGTGCATTAGTAATGATGGTTGTAGGTGTGGTAATTATCTGGGGAGGACTTGCAGCGAGCGTCATTCACGCAGTAAGGAAAGCCCGTTCATAAAATGGGAAGGCCAACCGGAATGGTTGGCCTTTTTACTTTTTTAGGATATTATAATTTTTTTATTTGTGGATAAATAAACGTAGATCTTAATCCAGCTCCAGCGTCCAGCCCCTCGAGTCGCTTTCGCTTTTTATTCATGCTTATTTCTTCAGCCTTGCTCTTTCCTGCCTGGCCCACAATTTCAGATGTGGATATGGGTCAAATGACCATTCAGTATAGCCGTTGTCCTTATACATTCCGTAATGCAGATGGGGAGGGAATTTTCCGCTTGTTCCTGGAGGCCCATACCCCGAGCTGCCGACACCGCCGATCACGGTTCCAGGCTCGACTATTTGCCCTACCTTGAGGTCTTTTGCAAAGCCGCTCAAGTGGGCGTAGTAATGGTAAGTATTATTGATATCGCGGATTCCGACCCGCCATCCGCCATACTTGTTCCAGCCCTTCATTTCAACGATTCCGAATCCTGTCGCGCGTACAGGAACTCCATAGCCAGCGAAAATATCGGTTCCTTCATGAATCCGCCTGCCGCCCCAGCCACGAACGTCTCCCCATGTATTGTTATAGCTATGGTTACTCCGGAGTGGCATAGGAAATACATGTGTATCAAGATCTAACCGGCCAAAATGCTTGTAAATCATCGCTTTTCCAATGATGATCCCAACTGTTTTGTCACGCTTATAGTAATTCCAAAGCCCAATTTTTAAATTCTCATGATCGGTCCCATATGATAGCAAGTATTGAGCAAAAGCCTGGAGTACGTCCTCGTCATCCTTTAAGCTTGCTTTGCCATCACCGTTCCCATCGAATCCAATACCATTGAAAAATTGAATGGATACGGGATTGTCATCCTCAAGATTAGGGTTCAGAAGTCCAGCCCACTCTTCCGGCTTGAAATATACCCCGGCAACCCCTTCAGCTTTGGGCAGATCTTTTCTTGCTTGGCGGACATTCCGCTCATATTGGTCCACCGCGGCAATATAGTACCAGGGGATCTGGGTAACAGCTTCTACTTTGGTATAGAGTTCCATCCTTTTTTTATAAACATCTTCTTGTCCCTGTTCAGCTGCAGTTGCTTTATCCATGAACAGGACTGGGGATAGTAAAAAAAGAACGATAACTGCTTTAAGGAATTTCACCGTAATCCTCCCTTCATGATTTAGCTCCTTTAATTTCGAGCGGCAACGCTTCATATTTTAAAAGCTAGCGCAGCCGCTTTTCTATGTCTAGCTCCAGCGCCTAACCCCTCGAGAAGCTTCGGTCAGCCCAATGAAGTCAAAGAAAGACTTCACCGGTCAGCCCTCCAGCGCTGGTCGGGGTTGACCAAGGCGCTTCTGCTTTTCTTGTTATAGTTTGCGATGATGGGGATTTTTCATAAATATCAAATAATGGTAATGGCAAATTTATCGTACTTGTCGATAGTTTTTCATTGTGTTAAAGTGACATCAGAAGCTGTATACTGGCCTTGATTTTTACATGGTGTTCTTGATGTAATGCAGCAGGAATGGAGTGAAAATAATGAGCAAAAAAGAGGTACAGAGAAAGCCTGATTGGCTGAAAATAAAGTTAAATACGAATGAAAACTATACAGGCTTAAAAAAGATGATGCGCGAGAAAAATCTACATACTGTATGTGAAGAAGCAAAATGCCCGAACATCCACGAGTGCTGGGCAGTAAGAAGAACCGCGACCTTCATGATCCTTGGGGATGTATGTACGCGTGCATGCCGTTTTTGTGCTGTAAAAACTGGTCTTCCTACTGAGCTTGATTGGCAGGAGCCGGAAAGAGTAGCGGATTCAGTTACACTTATGAACCTTAAGCATGTCGTAGTAACGGCCGTTGCCCGGGATGACCTGAAGGATGGGGGAGCAGCTGTTTTTGCCGAGACAGTAAGAGCGATCCGCAAGAAAAACCCATTCACTTCAATTGAAGTATTGCCTTCAGATATGGGCGGAGTTGAGGAAAACCTGAAAACACTTATGGACGCACGTCCAGATATCCTGAACCACAATATTGAAACGGTTAAACGCTTGACGCCAAGAATCCGTGCACGTGCAACTTATGAGCGTTCACTTGAGTTCCTGCGTCGTGCAAAAGAAATGCAGCCAGATATCCCGACGAAATCCAGTATCATGGTTGGATTAGGCGAAACGAAGGAAGAATTGATTGAAGCAATGGATGATTTGCGTGCCAACAATGTGGACATTCTTACGCTTGGTCAATACCTGCAGCCTTCCAAGAAGCATCTTGAGGTCCAGAAATACTATCATCCAGACGAGTTTGCCGAGCTCAGGGAAATTGCGATTGAAAAAGGCTTCAGCCATTGCGAAGCAGGCCCACTTGTTCGTTCATCCTATCATGCAGATGAGCAGGTTAATTCAGCCGCAAAACATAGACAGCAGCTTGCAGAGCAGGAAGCTCAACAGGCGTAAAAAACGTTATCTTTTAAAAAAGAGTTCAGCACCATATGCTGAACTCTTTTCATTATTTCCCTTGCTTCATCTGTCTTGAAATATCGTCTTTGTCCGTTTCTTCATTCAATTCGCCCTCTGCTTCACCATTGGCATTTTCACCAGAGGTCATGTCACGGCCCTGAGGAGATTTAAGCATTTGTTTGACTACTCCATCAACTAACTCATCAACATCACGGCTATCTGTATCGAGTGAGGCAAAGTTCTCGACCTCATTGCGAAGGCTTGTGTCATCCGAAACGTACACGTGGAACCAGCGCGGTACGACTGACATTGCCATTCGCTTCACCTGGTCCGCAGTCTGGTCACGATCTTGAGAGTCTGTTTCGTATACAATCAGGACTTCCTCGTCGGTTACAAGTGTCGACACATCATCTACATTCTGTGCCATTAAACTAAACTTGCTGATCATATCTGCAATTTGTTCGCGGTCGATTGCTGTGTACGCACTATTCATCTCGTCGGCGCCCATTACTCCTGTTTTTTGATGGCGCACATAACCGAAATCTTCGCTTTTATCATTGAATCCTCGCCCATTCTCATTGTATAATTCTGGGCGCTGGTTATTGGCATTCAATGTATTCCCGCTTTGCTGGTAAATTCCAGCTCCGCCATCCCGGCCGGCTGTTGAGGCGTTATCGTCTCCGCCTGCACATCCCGTCATAGCCACTGTTCCACAAATGCCAAGAGCCATTATTGCTTTTTTCAATTAAAACACCCCCTAATCATTAGAATGGCTCTGAAATTATTTTTTTTGCTTAGTAATTGATGGGGAATAAGTTATAATTAAGAAAAGTGCAAGGTTTTATCCTTGCCATTGGACAGAGAACAATCAGATCGTTACGGAAAAAGAGGTGGACCTACCGATGATTTGCATCAATAATTTATGTTATGAAATAGTGGACGAAAGCAGGGAGGGCTTTAATGAAGAAGCCTTTCGCGCCAGATACAGCGAAATCTTAACGAAATATGACTATATTGTTGGCGACTGGGGATATGGACAGCTTCGGTTAAGAGGCTTTTTCGATGATCAAAACCAGAAGTCAACTTTCGATACGAAAATCAGTACCGTCAGCGAGTACTTATATGAGTATTGCAATTTTGGCTGCGCTTATTTTGTAGCCAAAAAGGTCGCGAAACAAAACCAGGATAAATAAAGAAGAAATGCTCCAATCATCATGATTGGAGCATTTCTTGTTTCTTATTGATCGCTATACGGTGGCTGTTCGCTTTCATTCGGGTCATCATGGGTTGGGTGGGCACCCGCTTCCTTACGCGGTGTTCCCTGATGAAGGGACTTGAACTCGTAGTTGAAATTGCTGTAACTCCGCTGTCCCTCACGCCATGGAGTGCTTTTGCCCTCTACTGGCTCATCTTTCCGGAATGGAGATCCATATGGACCCTCTGGATAGTCTTCAGCCGATACATAGTTGCGTTGTTTTTCAACATTCGAAAAATCAGAGTACTTTTCGCTGTCTTCCTTGCTCATGAACTCACCTTCTTTGCTTGTTGTCTTCTTAGTATTTCTTTGATAAGACAAATCAAACAAACAGTTCGTTCCAGATTTAAAGAATAGGTCGCAGGAATGAGCGAAGTTCCTCCGCGTCTTCTTCAGATAGATTGTAGGCAAATTCCAGATATCCTTCTTCAGCAAGGTCATCCTGGCCGAGGATGGCGAAGCGGCTTCCCTGGATATCCATCACGATGCTTTTTCCGTAGTATCGCCCAGTCTGCATAATGGCAAGGTCAAAGCGCTGATTTTCACCTACAAAGCTTACATAACGCGTTTTTGTTTCTTCGGTATCATCGTATAAAAAAAATTGTTCAGTCATCGTGATCCTCCTTAGTATGTATCTCTTCTAAACCATCACTAAGTGTGGCTTGTGTTCAAGATGATGGTGTGCTGTAATATAACGGACCGTTTTGGTTTTGGAACGCATGACAATGGAGTGTGTTTCAACAAGGTCCCCGCCGAGGAAACGTACACCGTCGAGCAGTTCACCGCTTGAAACTCCAGTCGCAGCAAAAATCGCATCGTCTCCAGAAACAAGATCATCGAGCATCAGCAATTGTCTTGGATCCTTCAAACCCATTGCAATGCAACGTTCTTCTTCCTCCAGTGTTTGCGGTACAAGCCTTGCCTGCATATCACCGCCTAGAGCCTTGAGAGCTGCAGCCGAAATGACTCCCTCAGGCGCACCGCCTGTCCCCACGAATAAATCGACACCTGTATGCGGCAGAGCAGTCGCAATCGAAGCACCCACGTCGCCATCGCCAAACAGCTTCACTCTGGCTCCCTTTTGCCTTACACGCTCAATCAAATCATTGTGGCGTTCACGTTCCTGAATGATGACAGTTAGATCCTGGATTCGTTTATTGTTGGCTTCCGCAACGATTTCAATCGTCTTTTCAATTGGGTCATCAAGACTTACTTTACCAGCAGCACTTTTACCGACCGCGATTTTCTGCATGTACATATCAGGTGCATGGAGGAGGGTGCCTTTATCTGCGACTGCAATAACGGCCATGGCATTATTATGCCCCTTGGCGACGATATTCGTCCCCTCCAGCGGGTCCACCGCGATATCCACTTTCGGCCCCATCCTTGTGCCCAGCCTTTCTCCGATGTAAAGCATCGGAGCCTCATCCAATTCCCCTTCACCAATGACGACAATTCCATCCATATTGACTGAATCGAACATCTTGCGCATTGCCGTTGTGGCTGCATCATCCGCCTCATTTTTCTTGCCGCGGCCCATCCACTGAGCAGATGCCAGCGCAGCAGCCTCCGTAACTCTGACGATCTCAAGTGCCAATTCGCGTTCCAAATGTCTCTCCTCCATTTTCGACAGCATTCTCACTCAACATCAATCTTACCAGAAAAACTTTTATTTCTAAATTTATCTTTTCGAACTTTGCCTTAGTGGAGAAAAATTATACACGTCGAGAAAATTTCCGACAGGTTTAAAGGGAGACGGGGTAAAGCTGTCAGAAGTAGCAACATATTTGGACAGCTTTGGTCGCGAGAGAAGGAAAGTTGTCAAGAAAAGCTCGGAATCATGACAGGGTTGAGGGGGAAACAAAAAAAGCTGTCAAGAAAAGCTCGGAATCGTGACAGGTTTGAAGGCAAAAGCAGAAAAGCTGTCAAGAAAAGCTCGGAATCGTGACAGGTTTGAAGGCAAAAGCAGAAAAGCTGTCAAGAAAAGCTCGGAATCATGACAGGTTTGAGGTGGAAACAAAAAAAGCTGTCAAGAAAAGCCCAGAATCGTGACAGGTTTGAGGGGAAAGTGAAAAAAGCTGTCAAGAAAAGCCCAGAATCGTGACAGGTTTGAGGGGAAAGTGAAAAAAGCTGTCAAGAAAAGCCCAGAATCGTGACAGGTTTGAGAGGAAAGTAAAAAAAGCTGTCAAGAAAAAGCCGGAATCATGACAGGTTGGAAGGAAAAGCGGAAAACCTGGCAAAATCAACTTAAAATCACGTCAGCTTATAAAACCAATATCCAAAATTCATCCTCAGCTCACATCAATGGCCGCTGCCCTTTAACCACATTTTCACCATAAAAAAGAAGTAAAAATATTTCGAAATAACTATCTAGGAAAAAAGGTCTATTTTAGCTAAATATGGTACAATTAATAAAAAGTTCTAGTCATCTTCTGAGAGGATTGAAACCTATGGCCCGCCGTGTTACTAGCATATTAGACAACCTGCTTGGTTGGGGAAAAATAATGTTGCCGCATTCAACGATATGTTATTACCCTCCGCAGTTCATTTTGCGGAACCCTGTCGTTTCAGGGGTAAAGAAAGCTTTTAATAGTGGCTTTGAAGTTGCTGTTATTGCATACACGATCAAGAATCACCAGGAACTTGCTTCGCAGCTTGGTGAGGAGAGCTGGAAGTTTCATAAGGCTTTGAAACGGCATTTTAAAAGCGTGATTGAAAATGAAATCGATAAAGAGGACATGATTGTCCTTCATGATTATTATAGCGACAGTCTGAGCCTGTTCATGCGGATTGACCATAACAGGTACTGTATCTCTGAAATTGATGTAAAAATGAAGAAAATCCTTAGGGAAGCGGAGAGCAGGATTTTTCAAGAGTATCCAACTGTCCAGCCTATCTTCGATACAGGGTTTATTTTTATCGATAAATCGGTGGATTCCGTTCACGGAGCAGTCTTAAAGGCACATCAGCAAGCCTTTGCGATGGCTGAAAAACGAATCCAAACCGAATTCAATGAAATGGTTTATGAAATGAAAAGAATTATTGCGCAGCAAAATATTAAGCTTTTAGCACAGCCTATCATAGACGTCGCGACTAAGGAAATCAGGGCCTGGGAGATGCTCACGAGAGGGCCGGAGGGCACTGCGCTTGAGAGTCCATTGCAGCTTTTTTCAGTTGCGAGGCAGACGAATATGCTCTATGACCTGGAAATGATCGTATTGAGAAAAACGCTGGACCAAATCACTTCGACTGGCTGCCTGGATGACATCTTCATCAACTTTACGCCGATTACGCTCGGGAATTCCCGATTCGTCCGGGACCTGAAAAACATGATGCAATCATATGAGACTATCCAGCCAAATCAGATCACTCTTGAAATTACCGAGAGGGACTCGATTGAGGGAATTGAGAATTTTATCTATAATATAAAGGTGTTAAGAGGAATGGGAATGAAAATAGCGGTTGATGATACTGGAGCAGGGTATGCCAGCTTGAATACCATCAGTGAAATCATGCCGGATGTCATCAAGATCGACCGTTCTGTCATTGAAAATATTGATAAAAACTCTGTGAAGGAGTCAATGCTGAAAGGTCTGTTGCTTGTAGCGAGGGAAGCGGGGTCCACCGTCATTGCGGAAGGAATCGAAAATGAGCATGAAGCATCGGTTCTCTCACGGAACAAGGTTGAACTGGCACAAGGTTATTTTTATGCCCGTCCTGGATTACTGAAAACCGTCTAGCATCTTTATGAGGTGATAATGAATGTACTTTGTCGACAGAGATCAAATCGAAGAAACATTACAGTTTTTAGACAGACAAATCGACTTTTTTGAAAGCAATGGACCATGGGAAACGCCAATGGAAAAATCAGCCCTCGAGCGTGCAGCACATACGATGGTTGAAGCCGTGCTGGATGTGGGCAATGCGATGATCGATGGCTTCATCATGCGCGACCCGGGAAGCTATGAAGACATCATTGATATTTTGGATGATGAAAAAGTTGTTACACAGGATATGAGCGCTGGGTTGAAAAAAATCGTCCTGTTCAGGAAAATGCTCGTTCAGCAGTACACTGCCGTGGACCATGCCAGCCTGATTGAAACCTTCAAATCCGAGCTTCCTCATCTCAAGCTTTTTTCAGTAAAAGTGAAAGAGTACTTAACGAATGAATTAGGGCCAGTATCCGCTTTTAAAAAGTAAACCGTGACAGAGGAGACCGTTAAACTGCGGTCTCTTTTCTGTTCTTGTCTAGGAATTCGGAACTGGACGAGAAGCATTGGCTTTAAAATTGTGAGCTTTGTCCTTTGCACTCATTGCCTGGCTTATATAAAATGGGAGTATTCGTTTTTGAACGACATGGGAACGATATAGTTAGGAGTGATTATTATGAAAAAATATAAAGGGTATTTAATTGATTTGGATGGGACAATGTACCGGGGATCAGAACGAATCGAAGCAGCTTCTGATTTTATAAAAAGGCTGATTGTGGCTGAAATTCCGTACTTATTCGTTACAAATAACTCATCACGCACGCCCGCGCAAGTGGCGGAAAAACTGTGCAGCTTTGATATTCCAACGACTGAGGAGCAGGTTTTCACAACAAGCCAGGCAACAGCCAACTATATTTATGAGCAAAACCAGGATGCGACTGTATATGTGATTGGCGAAGAGGGGATCCAGACAGCGATCCAGGAAAAAGGACTGACATTTGCCGGGGAAGACGCTGATTTTGTTGTTTCAGGAATCGATCGCGGCATTACATATGAAAAACTGGCTGTCGGCTGCCTTGCGGTCAGGAATGGAGCGACCTTCATATCGACAAATGGGGATATCGCAATTCCGACTGAACGGGGCCTGCTGCCGGGCAACGGTTCGTTGACTTCCGTGATTGCAGTATCCACACAAACAGACCCTATTTTTATCGGGAAGCCGGAATCTGTGATTATGGAACAGGCATTAAAGGTGCTCGGAACAGCAAAAGAAGAAACACTGATGGTCGGGGATTACTATGATACCGACATCCTCGCAGGGATGAGAGCAGGGATGGACACACTTCTCGTCCACACTGGTGTAACTACTAGGGAACTGCTGAAAGGGTATGAAGAAATGCCAACGTATACAGTGGATTCGCTGGACGATTGGGAAGTTTAAATAGATAAGATAAAGAGGGACTTGAGCCGTTGAAGGCATCAAGTCCTTTTTTCTATTCTTGCTCTTGCCGTGGCTGACCAAGTCGCCTCCGCCTTTTTTTTATGTCCAGCTGCGGCTCCTAACTCCTCGAGACGCTTCGGTCCTGCCAATGAAGTCAAAGAGCGACTTCACTGTCAGGCCCTCCAGCGCTTGTCGGAGTTGGACAGTCGCCTCCGCTTTTCTTTTAATCTTCTACGTTGGCCGCTCTATGTGCAAGGCGGCTTGATGCTGCTGCAGCGACTGCTCCGACGATATCATCAAGGAAAGTGTGACACTTGCCTGATGCTTCTTTATCATTAAGCCTATCCAGGATTCCTGGTTTCGCTTTATCAATGTATCCATAATTGGTAAAACCGATTGAGCCATATATATTCACAATGGAGAATGCGAGGATTTCATCAACGCCGTATAAGCTTTCGTCTGTTTCTATAATGGATTGGAGCGGTTCGCCAAGCTTCTTTTGTTCAGCGAGGATATCCAGCTGGATTCCAGTCAAAATCGCATTCTGGACCTCACGCTTGGATAGGACTCGTTCAACGTTTTCGATACAATCCTCCATCTGCAGGTTTGGGTGGTACTTTTCCTGCAGGAAATAGACGAGGTCGGCGATATCTTCTATTTCAACTCCGCGTTCATGGAGCCACTTACGGGCAGTTTCCTCTGTCATATGGATGGCGCGTTTCTTTTCTAACATCTGCATCACCTTTCTATTTTTGATTGCAGCATAATCATACTGATACTCTTTATCCTATTTAACCTAAAATATTCCGCTTAATCCGTTTTAGTGAAAGAATTCATTCCTTTAAATCATTTCCCTAATGAAGCCGCTTATTCATTGTAATGTTCATTCAAGTTTTACAATCCAAAACATATATTTGTAAAAGAGTGGCTTGGAAATGAGGTGCTAATATGTTTCAAAAGATGTTAAAAGAAGTATATGGGATTTCTGCAGATTCAGAAGTATCTCTTGGAAGATATCATGGATATAAGCATAATGAAGGGCTTTATTTAATTATGGACGCTAATGGTGTAAAGGAGCAAGAAATAAGCGAGCTGGCGAGGATTGCTGACCATATGCAAACAGCTGGGGATCGGAATGTCTCAAGGCTGCTCGCGGATAAGGAAGGAAAACAAATTTGTGAATGGGAGGGGAGGAAATACTGTGTGTTGATGAACCGAGCAGTCCCTATGCCTGAAAAATTAAGAACAGGCAGGAAGCTGGCCAAGTTCCATGCAAGGGGCCGGCAAATCCCCTTCAAAGTTGAAAGCATGAACAGGGTTGGACAGTGGAAACAGCTCTGGGAAAAGCGGCTTGACCAGATGGAGAAGGTGTGGAGCGGAAAGCTTTACACCGAACCAGAGAACGATTTTGAAAAGCTGTTCATGGAATCTTTTCCGTATTACATGGGGTTATCCGAAAATGCCATTCAATACCTCGCTGATACTGAGATTGATGATAAGCCGACAAAGATTGACCATGGCACTGTTTGCCATGAGCGCTTTACTAATACGGTCTGGAGAGGAACTTATTTTGTCAAAAATCCTTTTGAATGGGTATTTGATCACGGTAGCCGGGATCTCGCTGAATGGGTCAGGGATCGTTATTTTGCCAACATCCAGACGAGCCAGCCAGAAATCAAGAACTTCCTGGCAGAATACCAATCAATGACCGTGCTTTCGCCGTTTTCGTGGAGGCTGCTTTACGCGAGATTGCTGTTCCCGCTCCACTATTATGAGACAGTCGAAAATTACTATATAACACAATCGGAACAGACGAAGCGCCAGCTTGAAGACCGCTTGCGGAAGTATTTGAATCAAAGCAGTGACCATGAGCGGTTCCTAAGCCATTTTTATCATCTTAGTGAGGCACCGGTAAAAGCTGCGAAACTTCCCCCAGTCGATTGGTTATTACGTTAGTCGAAGCTTTTCTCGGTAAAGAAAGTGTAAATTGTGATAGAATAAAATTATTCTATTATATTAAACGCTTTCAAAAGGAGAAAGACAATGAAACCCTATGTTTATATCACCAGGAAATTGCCTGAAGAAACGATTGCCGATCTCACAGAGCTTTTTGATGTAAAAATGTGGGATCATGAAGATGTACCTGCCCCAAGGGAAGTTATTTTAAAAGAAGCCGAAAAAGCCAGTGGCTTAATCACGATGCTATCCGACAAAGTCGATGAGGAAGTACTGTCTGCAGGTGAAAACCTGAAAGTGGTCGCTAATCTGGCAGTTGGCTTTGATAATATTGACCTGGAAGCAGCGACTAAGCGTGGAATCATTGTCACGAACACGCCGGATGTGTTGACGGAGACGACAGCTGACCTCACCTTTTCCTTGTTGATGGCATCCGCTAGACGGATTGTCGAAGCGGCTGAATATATAAAGGCTGGCAAGTGGGGAGGCTGGAGTCCGTACCTGCTTGCCGGACATGATGTTTATGGGAAGACAATCGGGATTGTCGGCATGGGTAAAATCGGTGAAGCGGTCGCACGCAGGGCCAAAGGGTTTGGAATGGAGATCCTTTATCATAACCGCTCCCGAAAACATGATGCTGAAAAAGAACTGGGCGCTGTCTACAGTTCTTTTGAAGATCTTGTAGCGAAATCTGATTTTGTAGTGTCACTGGCACCGTTAACGCCCGAAACGAGAAATCTTTTTACCGCCGATGTCTTTGCAAAAATGAAAAAAAGCGCAATTTTCATCAATGCAGGCCGCGGCCCGGTTGTGGACGAGCAGGCTTTATATGGTGCGCTTAAAAATGGTGAGATTGCTGCTGCAGGACTCGACGTCTTTGAAAAAGAGCCAATTTCCGCTGACCATCCGCTGCTGGAACTGCCAAACGTAACTGCAATCCCGCACATTGGCAGCGCAAGCACCGAAACCAGGACAACCATGATCAAGCTGTGCGTCGCAAATGTTAAATCCGTCCTGACAGGTGACAGCCCAAAGACAATTGTTAACAGAGAATTGCTCCAATAATCTACAAATCCTTCCCTTATGAACGGGAAGGATTTTTTAATATGGAAAAACTTTTATTATAGTCAAAATTTTTATAATTTTTTACACTTAGAGCCACATATGATTAAGCGTTTACACAGGAAGATCTCCCTAAATATTCCTTGTAAAAGCTGTTTAGGGTATTTATAATGTCTACTATACAAAAACAAATGTACATTTGAAATAGACACAAAGAGAGGGGAAAAGAAAATGCAGGCAATCTCGGTTGGACTTCTAGGTTTGGGAACAGTAGGGTCAGGTGTGGTCAGGATCATTGAAAATCACCAGGATAAATTGATGCACCAGGTTGGGTGCCCGATTAAAGTGAAAAAAATCCTAGTTCAGGATGTTGAAAAAGAAAGGTCGGTAAAAGTGGACCCATCTCTCCTGACGGTGAATCCAGCTGATATTATGGAAGACCCGGAGATTGAAGTGGTAATCGAGGTTATGGGCGGGATTGAAGACACTCGAGAACACCTGATTCAGGCATTGAGGAGCAAAAAAAATATTGTGACGGCAAACAAGGATTTGATGGCCGTCCACGGTTCCGAGCTTTTAACAGTGGCCAATGAAAATGGCTGCGACCTCTTTTTTGAAGCGAGTGTCGCCGGAGGAATTCCAATCCTGCGCAGTCTGGTGGAAGGGCTTGCGTCTGACAGGATCACAAAGATGATGGGGATTGTGAATGGCACTACAAACTATATTTTAACGAAAATGAGCCAGGAGGGACTGGCATATGATAGCGTCTTAAAGGAAGCGCAGCAGCTCGGGTACGCGGAGGCGAACCCTGCATCTGACGTAGAAGGACTGGACGCTGCTCGAAAAATGGCGATCATGGCATCACTAGGGTTTTCAATGAAGATTGATCTTGATGATGTCAAAGTGAAAGGGATAACTTCTGTAACCGAAGAGGACCTGCAATACGGAAAGCAGCTGGGGTATACGATGAAACTGCTCGGCATCGCCGTTCGTGAAGGCGATAAAGTCGAGGTGTGCGTTGAGCCAGCATTGCTGCCATCATCGCACCCGCTTGCGTCTGTCAATAATGAGTACAATGCGGTGTATGTGTATGGAGAAGCTGTCGGAGAGACAATGTTTTATGGTCCTGGAGCGGGAAGCTTGCCAACTGCCACTGCTGTAGTCTCAGACCTGGTTGGTGTCGTCAAAAACATGCGCCTTGGAGTAAACGGCAGTTCATTTATCACTCCGCAGTATGAGAAACAGCTTAAGGATGATGGTGAAGTGAACTCAAAGCATTTCCTGCGTCTCCACGTACATGACGAAGTCGGTGTATTCTCAAAAATCACCTCTCTTTTCGCAAGCCATAATGTCAGCTTTGAGAAAATCCTCCAGATGCCGTTGAAGGAAAAGGAGCTTGCGGAGATTGTAGTCGTAACTCATCAAGCCTCCCTAAAGGATTACCAGAATATTTTAATGGAGCTGCGTGACCTAAAGTTTGTGAAGGATGTCAAAAGCTCATACAGGGTCGAAGGAAGTGCTGGAGCATGAGGTGGCGTGGGCTGTTAAGTGAATACCGTGAATACTTGCCCGTTAATGCAGAGACACCATTGCTCACCCTACATGAGGGCAATACCCCGCTGATCAGGCTTGACCAGCTGTCAGAGGAGTGGGGAGTCGATTTATATGTAAAAGTAGAAGGAGTAAATCCTACTGGCTCATTCAAAGACAGAGGGATGGTCATGGCGGTCGCCAAAGCTAAGGAGGCGGGCAGTGACACTGTGATCTGCGCCTCAACAGGCAATACATCCGCCTCCGCGGCTGCTTACGCAGCAAGGGCAGGACTAAGATGCATAGTCGTCATTCCTGATGGGAAAATCGCGATGGGTAAACTGGCGCAGGCCGTGATGAATGGCGCTAACATCGTTTCGATTGAAGGAAACTTCGATGAAGCATTAAAAATGGTCAGGACAATCAGTGAAACCGAACCGGTGACCCTCGTGAATTCAGTCAATCCTTATCGGCTTGAAGGACAAAAAACGGCAGCATTTGAAATTTGTGACCAATTGGGCGGGGCACCTGACATCCTCGCGATCCCGGTGGGGAATGCCGGCAATATCAGCGCCTATTGGAAAGGATTTAAAGAATACGATTCCAGTAAGGGCACTGGTTTGCCTCGGATGTTCGGTTTTGAGGCAGAAGGGGCGGCCGCGATAGTCAAGGGGCAGCCGATTGAACAGCCGGAAACCATCGCAACGGCAATCCGCATTGGCAACCCGGCAAGCTGGGACCTGGCCGTCGCAGCCCGTGACGAATCAGAAGGGAAAATCGATTTTGTGTCAGATGACGAGATTTTACAAGCATACAGCAAGCTGGCGAGCACGGAGGGAATCTTCGCTGAGCCAGGGTCCTGCGCCTCGCTTGCGGGTATCCATAAACTTATACAGCGAGGCGAAATTCCTTCTGGATCCAGAATAGTTGCCGTGCTGACCGGCAATGGACTGAAAGATCCTTCAACTGCGATTGACATCAGCTCAATTTCACCAGTGCTGCTTCCAAATGACGAGAGTATCGTCAGCGACTATATCAGGGGAGTGGTCCGGCAATGAAGGGGGTCGGGGAACCATTTGCAGCTGGGAGCGAGAAACGACTAGCTGCTGGAATCGCGAGAGGGCAAGTCTTGACCATAAAAGTTCCAGCCAGCTCAGCGAACCTGGGACCAGGTTTTGACTCGCTAGGCGTCGCCCTGAACCTCTACATGGAAGTCCAGGCTGAACAAAGCGACAAATGGAAGGTTACACCTTTATCTGATTCATTAACAAGTTTTCCTGATGATGAAAAAAACTTCATTTGCCAGATTGCTGTGAAAACAGCTGAAATGTACAAGCAAGTAATGCCTTCGCTCCATATCACAGTGAAAAGCGAGATCCCGCTTGCGAGAGGGCTTGGTTCCAGTGCGGCAGCGATTGTCGCGGGAGTGGAACTGGCGAATGAATTCTGTGGCTTACAAATGACACGTTATAAAAAACTGGCAGCCGCCACCATGTTTGAAGGCCATCCTGATAATGCCGGTGCAAGCCTGTTTGGAGGCGTCGTAGTTGGCAGCCAAATCGGAAATGAGGTCGATTTAACCGTTCTTGACCAAATTCATTTTGACCCGATTCTAATAGTACCTAATAAGGAGTTGCTGACAGAAACGTCACGTGATGTCCTGCCGGCAGTGGTCGATTTTCAGCGAAGTGTCCAGGCAAGTGCAGTAGCTAATCAACTGCTTGCTGCCCTGATGACACAGAATTGGCCCCTCGCTGGTAAGATGATGGCTGCGGATCTGTTCCATCAGCCGTATAGGAAAGCACTTGTGCCTTTTTTTGAAAATGTGGAGGAAAAAGCCATACTATCAGGAGCATTCGGAGTTGCATTGAGCGGAGCGGGGCCATCAATTATGTGTCTGGCTGAACCAGGTAAGGGGGAATCAGTAGCGGAAAAATTGAGGCAGCATCTAATTGGGTTGGAGGTCTTCAGTTTGCAGATTGATACGGAAGGATGCAGGTCATCATTTAGATGAAGATTGTTTGAGAATCGGTCCGTGGATATTTCAAAAAAACTTAAAAAAAGCGGTTTTGCCTAAGTTGGCAAAACCGCTTTATTATTGGTTAATTAGAATACCTGTTCAACCTCAACAACACCAGGTACTTCTTCTAAAAGTGCGCGTTCAATTCCAGCTTTAAGCGTGATTGTGGAGCTCGGGCAGCTACCGCATGCACCCAGCAGGCGAAGTTTAACAATGCCATCCTCAATATCAACTAGTTCGCAGTCTCCACCATCGCGAAGAAGGAATGGGCGCAATTTATCTAATACTTCCTGTACTTGCTCAAACATTTGCTGTTCAGTCATGCAAATCGACTCCTTTCATAATACTTATTATAATCTTATCGGCCGGAAAAATCTATCCAATAAAACCGAAAAACCAGTGAACACAGTTTTTTCCTTATGCATCTTTTTCATCGTATAGTAAAATAAAAGAAAATAACAGGGGGTAATTGATAATGGAACGTAAAGAGGTAGAAATCGTCGTTTACGGTGCAGAAGTGTTATGTCCAAGCTGTGTGAACCTGCCATCCTCAAAAGAAACGTATGAATGGCTTGAAGCCGCGATCAGCCGCAAATATGCAGACCAGCCATTCAAAATTGTTTATGTCGATATCCATAATCCTCCAGCAGAGGAAGATAAAAAGGAATTCGCCGAAAAAGTAATCGAAGAAGACATGTTCTACCCTGTCGTCCTGCTCGAAGGCAAGATCGTCGGTGAAGGAAACCCGAAATTGAAAACAATTTACGCAGAATTAGAGAAATATGGGTACGTTCCAGCTTAAAGCATTCCAATTTGGAGTGCTTTTTTTATTTTGTTGGTATTATTTGATGGATTAGTGGAGAACTTTACGTTACAGGTCAGTACTGAATGAAGAAGATTTGCTTTTATTGGCGGAGTTCACAACTTTATTGGCGATTTTTTTATTTTATTGGCGATTTTAAAAATATATTGGCGAAAATCAATTTTTATTGGCGGTTTTCACAATTTTATTGGCGAACTGGAAAATTTCATTGGTTTTTACCAGTTGTGAAGTGAAAAAAGTTTACCAGTTGTGAAGATAAAAAACCGGGCAAAGCGCCCGGTTTTTAAATCATCATCCATTATGATACTTATACATCCACAAAATCCCTGATTTCAGCAGGCGTGCGACGCGGCCGGTAATCGGGCGTTCGGCGACTAGTCCGAAGCCGTGCTTTTTGCCGAGTGAACCAATGACGCCTTTCAGCTTGATCGCTGGGAATGATTCAGGTGGTTCTTCGCCTTTCCAGCGTTTTTGCAGAACCTGGACGATCTGTTCTGCCTGGCCTTCTGCAAGCTGCGCACTTGGTGCGTGCGGAAGGCTTGCGCAGTCGCCGACTATATAAACCTTTTCATAGCCTGGCAGATTATGTTGTGGAGTTACCACTGCACGGCCCATGCTGTCTTTTTCAACGTCCATCTCGCGGACAAGTCGATTCGCCTGGATGCCGGCTGTCCACACGATCGCATCACACACGATCGGCTCGTCGTGGTTATATAGAACGTTTTTCTGGACTTCCGTGATATTCGCGTTGTTGATGATTTCAACATTGTGATTGTCGAACCAATTCTCCACATACGTGCTCAGCCGTTCAGAGAAGGCAGAGAGGATATGGTTGCCACGGTCAAAAAGCTTTATTTTCAAATCTTTGCGGCTTTCAGCCAATTCACTCGCAAGCTCAACACCACTTAATCCTGCACCGACGATTGCAACGGTTGAACCTGCTGGCAAATTGTTAAGGGCCTGGTAAGTCGCACGGGACTTTTCAATTGATTGGATGCTGTATGTGAACTTGTCAGCTCCTGGGACATTGTGATATTTATCTTCACAGCCGAGACCAATAATAAGGTCATCATATTGAACAAACTCATCACCCTGGAGCTCAACCTTCTGATCCTCAAGGTTGATGGCTGTTACTTCCGCATATTTTACCTGAAGGCGGGGATGCTCAGGAAATGCCACCCGGATATGCTGGTCAGAAATCGTGCCTGCAGCCAGGGCATAGTATTCTGTTTTTAAACAGTGGTATGGAACACGGTCAATCAGCGTAATTGATACATCTTCCGGCAGGTCATTTGGCAGCAATTTATTAAGGACGCGCATGCCGCCATAGCCGCCGCCAAGGATAACGAGATTCTTCATGTGAATTTCCCCTTTTTAACCTCTTCAGAGACAGTTAATGATGTTTTTTCAGCTCGCTCTTTAAACTCGTAAACGGATACATTTTTGAAATTATTTTGCAATATTTTTATGCTCAATAAATCACCATAAAAAGTATAACGAAATTGTGACAAAATAACAACAATTTTATGGATGCGGTAAGCCCGGGAAATTGACGATTTACTAGAAAAAGGTTACGATTAAAAATTAGTAGAGAGGTGAAACAAATGATTAAGCCAATCATTGAATTTTGCATCAGCAATCTAGCAAGCGGTTCTCAAAAAGCAAGGGCGGAGCTGGAGCGTGACCCTGACCTTGATGTCATTGAATACGGTTGCCTTGGTTACTGCGGAAAATGCGCACAGTCCATGTTTGCGCTTGTAAACGGGGACCCAGTAGTGGGAGATACTCCCGAAGAACTAGTAGAAAATGTTTATCAATATTTGGACGAGAATCCGATGTTTTAATATAGAAAGGGCTGGCTTGGTATTCAACCATCGCCAGCCTTTTTCATAGTAGGGTAGAGTTTAGTTGCCCGAAACGACTTTCTCATCTCGCATTTCCTGCCAGCGGTCTTTTGCCAGCTGGATTATTTGCGGTTCTACGGATTGCCTCTGCTTTTCGATTACTTTTGAGAAAAAGCGGACGGCATCCTGCGTTTGGCCAATCCTTCTTGAGAGGTCGCCAATCAGATACATCAGCCGCAGCTCTGAGACTTGAGTTCCTTTATAGTCTCCGGTGCTGTACGACTCAGTATATTCCTTCAGGGCGAGTTTTAAAAAACGCATTTCCTGTTCGTGGTTATCTATTGATCGATAAAGCCAGGCAAGTCTTATGTATAATCCGGCTGAAACGATATGTTTCTCTTTTTTTAGGGTCGAGCTATAAGCTGCGAGTTTGAAAGTGTTCATAGCTTCCTGGATTGTTCGCTTATCTCCATAGTCATGATGAGCCCATTGATTGCATATTTTATCCTGGATGAGCTGTTTACCGCCTGGGGGAAAATAAGTGCTGAAATCATCGGTAAAAGAGTAGCCGCAATTCGGGCAGACATTCACATAATAAAAATTAGGGTTTTCGAAACCATCGGCATAAATAGGGGCGAAATCAGTATCAAAACGGAGGACTTTCACAAAGCGGGAACGCACTTTTTTAGTGGTAAAAGATTGTTCGCACATTTCACAGTGATATTTTTTATCATAGAGCGGTTCTATTTGAGTCATTTTCGTCACCTGCCTTTTTTCCTATTAGATTATGGGTATATTATACCAAGTAATTTGGGTCCCTGGCGGAAAAAAATGAATAAGATACTTTTTCGGCCTTGATTGGTTGAGGATTGGAAAGAGTGTGAGTATACTATTAATAAAGGGATCAAGGAGGTTTTATCGTGGATAATATTGTGATTCTAACTGAAGAAGCTGCATTGCAGGTTAAAGATATGATGAAACAAAACGAGACGGAAGACGCTTTCCTTCGCGTTTCTGTTAAAGGCGGCGGCTGCAGCGGCCTATCTTACGGCATGGGTTTTGCCCATGAAGTGGAAGAAGGCGACACTGAGCTGGAGCAGCACGGCATAAAAATCCTTGTTGATAAGGACAGCGCTCCAGTGCTGAATGGCACCAAAATCAGCTATAAGCAGTCTTTAATGGGCGGCGGCTTCACAATCGACAACCCGAACGCGATCGCATCATGCGGCTGCGGTTCTAGTTTCAAAACAGCTACGAATGCTGGAACACCTGAAGATTGCTAAACAAAAAGCAAGGTCCGCGGACCTTGCTTTTTTAGTATATAGAGAAAAATAAAAATTTCACACTTAGATCAGTGTCCAGCTCCAGCGCCTAGTCCCTCGAGTAGTCGTCTAGTTTCCATGTTTCTGAACAGTCGGCTATACTTTTCTTTTTCAGTCCGCCCAATGAAGTCAAAGAACGACTTCACCGATCGGCCCTCCAGCGCTTGTCGGGACTGACCAAGTCGCTTCCGCTTTTCTTATTTAAACATCGACGAGCTGTGCAGCGGCTGTGTCTTCGCTTTTGGATCCATGTAGGATTTTGCGTTGTTGACAGCTGTTGGAGCTTCACCGAATCCTGTCGCGATCAGCTTGACTTTACCTTCGTATGTGCAGATATCGCCAGCAGCGTATACGCCAGGAATATTCGTTTCCATTTTTGAGTTGACGACGATTGAGTTCTTTTCGATTTCAAGGCCCCATTCCTTGATTGGTCCAAGAGATGAGACGAAACCGAAGTTGCAGATTACCGCGTCAACGTCGACGGCTACAGTATCTTCGCCATTCGCGTCCTTAAGAACGATCTGGCTGATCTTTTCTCCATCACCAACAAGTTCAGTTGGCACATAAGGAGTCTTGATATCAACCTTTGAATTTTGCAGGTTTTCAACACTGTGCTCATGAGCGCGGAACTTATCGCGTCGGTGGACGATTGTTACTTGTTCAGCGATTGGCTCAAGCATCAATGCCCAGTCAACAGCTGAATCGCCTCCGCCTAATACCGCAACCTTTTGGCCGGCGAACTGGTTCAGGTCATCAATGAAATAGTGCAGGTTTTTCCCTTCGTATTGGGCAGCGCTTTCAAGTTCAAGCCTGCGTGGCTGGAACGCACCGTTTCCTGCTGTGATGATAACTGTTTTTGTATAATGAACTTCTTTATCAGTAGTCAGCTTAATTGATCCATCTTCCAGTTTTTCAAGCTTTTCAACAGATTGCTCAAGAGCAGTAGCAGGCTCGAATTTCGCCATTTGCTCTTTCAGGTTGTTGATCAGCTCCTGGGCACGGACTTTTGGAAAGCCGGCAACATCGTATATGTACTTTTCAGGATAAAGTGCTGATAATTGCCCGCCTAACTGTGGCAAACTTTCAATAATCTTAACAGATGCTTGTCTCATTCCGCCGTAGAAAGCTGTGAACAGACCAGCAGGCCCCCCGCCGATAATCGTGATGTCATAAACTTTTTGATCTTCTTTCACTCCATATCCCCCTCACTATGTAGTAAAAATGCTCCAATTTTTATAATACCATAAATTGAAAAAATAAACTCCTAATCATAATAGAAGATTCCTTGTGGAACAATATATTTCATAGGAATTCACCTATTTAATACTGAAAAATAGTGAAATCAGCCTATTTTCAGAATATTTCCAAGTTAACTCAATCGCTTGAAAATGCGTCGCAAAAAGAATAAGATGGATGGTAGGCAAGAATGTTAAGATTTTGTGACATTTTTAGGACATTTTTTTGAACATTCTAGTGAATAATATCACAAACTTATCCGGAAAAAGATGGCGGCAGATAGAGAGAGCCATTCGACCAAAAATATTTTAAAAAGGTGGAAGTGATCACTTTGAGAAAGCCAAAGATCGTAATCTTAGGAGCAGGATACGGGGGATTAATGACAGCTACCCGTTTACAAAAAGCTGTTGGAGTAAACGAGGCTGACATTGTCCTTATTAACAAAAATGATTACCACTATGAAACTACATGGCTGCATGAAGCATCAGCAGGAACTTTGCACCATGACAAAGTCCGTTATGATGTACGTGATGTAATCGATCGCCATAAGGTTGAATTCGTCCAGGGAGCTGTAGAAGAAATCAAGCTGGATGAGAAGCGTGTAATCCTTGAGAACGGTGACATTGTCTATGATTACCTTGTCATTGCCCTTGGTGCTGAACCTGAAACTTTTGGTATTAAAGGTTTGAAAGAGTATGCTTTCTCTATCGTCAACGTTAATTCAGCCAGACAAATCCGGGAGCATATCGAGTATCAATTCGCAACTTACAATACTGAAGCTGAAAAGAAAGATGAGCGCCTGACAATCGTTGTTGGCGGTGCGGGCTTCACAGGAATCGAGTTCCTTGGTGAACTTACAAATCGCGTTCCTGAACTTTGCCGTGAATATGATGTAGATTACCATAAAGTAAAAATCGTTTGTGTCGAAGCGGCACCAATGGTTCTTCCTGGTTTCGACCCAGAGCTTGTCAACTATGCGGTTGCTACGCTTGAGAAAAAAGGTGTGGAATTCCGCATCGGTACAGCAATCAAAGAAGCGACTCCAGAAGGTATCATCGTTGCTAAAGGTGAAGATGAAGTTGAAGAAATCAAAGCTGGAACAGTAGTTTGGGCTGCGGGTGTCCGTGGAAACTCTGTTATCGAGAAATCAGGAATCGAAGCAATGCGCGGCCGCGTAAAAGTGCAGCCAGACCTTCGCTTGCCTGGATCTGAAGATGTATTCATTGTCGGCGACTGCTCATTGATCATCAACGAAGAAATCAATCGTCCATATCCTCCGACTGCACAAATCGCGATGCAGCAGGGCGAAGTATGTGCAAGGAACATTGCGGCTCTAGTACGCGGCAAATCTGAGCTTGAAACTTTCACTCCTGATATCAAAGGAACAGTATGTTCACTTGGTGAAGATGACGCGATCGGCGTTGCATTCGGCAAGAAGATGGTCGGCACTAAAGCTTCCTTCATGAAAAAAATGATCGACAACCGTGCGCTATACATGATCGGCGGTCCTTCATTGGTTCTTAAAAAAGGTAAATTCAACGTTCTATAATAGATATTTTGAAACAGGCTCTTAATGGGGTCTGTTTTTTTATTTTGGAATAAGTAAGTATGAAATTCACTTTGAGAATTGTTAGCTTCAGCACCTAGCCCCTAAAGTCGCATCTGTCCGCCAAAGAAAGTCAAAGAACGAATTCACCGGTCGGCGGTCCAACGCTTTTCTTCACAACCACGGGGGCAGATGCAAAGACGAATCAGATTCCAATAGGGTACAATATTAGTACAAACTAGCTATTGGATGGGGAAATAAATGGGGAAACGTGAAAATGTCTGGCTTAGTGTCGCCGGTGTGGTTATTTCGGAAGATGGGCGCTGGCTGGTCGTTAAAAAGCGCTATGGCGGCTTGAAAGGAAGCTGGTCGCTGCCAGCAGGCTTCGTAGATGAAGGGGAAACGGCCGATCAGGCAGTCCTCCGGGAAGTGGAAGAAGAAACAGGTGTGGAATGTTCAGTCACAGGGCTCCTTGGTTTACGAACTGGTGTGATTAGGGAGTCAATCAGCGATAATATGCTCGTATTTCTATTGGAGCCATTACCAGGTCACAGGGTGACGGTTCAGGAAAGTGAGCTATACGATGCAAAATTCATGACATCTGTCGAACTAAAGGCAGACCCTGATACCTCGATGCTGCTGCACCACCTTTTAAGTAAACCAATTGGTCAAGTAGTATCTGGAGCGGAGGGGTTGGATCCAGGCAAACAGTTTCATTATAGTGTATATAGATTATTTTTATAATTTTCTGAAACTTTGAGAAAGTGACAGATATTTAAAGAAAATATATGATGTATCCGTTTTCAATGTGGTTTTTTGGTCAAATTTGAACCTTTTCAAAATTATAGAAACTCTGATATATTATCAGAAAATTCAATAATATAAAGGAGAGGTTCAAAAATGAAAATGCACACACATGATTCAAAGGAATGTCCATACTGCTCTGGTAAAGGCTATTTCCAATTGTTGCTTGGCGGTTCAGAAACGTGCACTTGCTGCAGCGGATCCGGCAAATCAAAAAAATAAGGCAATGCATCTTTGACCTTCGCAAAATGCGGGGTTTTTCTTTTTGGCCAAAATTCTTAGACTTACACCATTTCATTGACTCGAAAACGGACAAACAGTAAACTAGAAATGATGTTTAATGGGGGGATATAGATATGATGACGGTTGTCACACTGATCATTTCAATGTTATTGTTTTTTGTCCTGTTTTTCGGGATTGGGTTTTTATTGAATATGCTGTTGAGGATGTCATGGATCATGGCGATTGTTTATCCATTGATCGCGATTTTCATTATTGATAAGTATCCGTTTATCGACTATTTCCGGAATAGCGGTGAAGCCTTCAGTGATCTTGGACGGCGGCTTTCGCAATTGGCAATGGCAGACATTCTGATTTTAAGCAGCGGTCTGGCAGGCGCGATTTTAGCCGGCATAGTCATCAGGCTTTTGCGAAAAAAAGGATATCAAATGTTCTAATAGAAGAAACCTTCAATATTTGGAGGTTTTTTTTGTGCATAAAATCGAATGTTTGTTGGATACTATAAGTAATATTTTACTTTTAATGGAAGTGTAAATAGGTATTTTGGCACTTTTTTGCTCCTTTTGGAATATTTCTTGTTTCGTTGGGAAATTAATAGTTTTGGGAGGAGTGAAAAATTATATGAATATTTTAAAAATGTGGGCCAGACGCTCAGCGATGGCAATTTTATTTTTTGCTGCCATAACTTCTACGTTCCATTCTATTTCGGGAGTTGAAGCTTCTACTGTATCTACATACGTATTTGATAGCGCGGGAACTCAACAAGAGGATAGCGCAAGTACTGATCATAAAAAGAAATCCATAGGACTCGCTTTTAAGTTTCTTAAAAAGATATCTGACTTCAAAACTAAAATTTCTTCAAGTGAAAAGGTTGCCGGGAAGCAGCCCACCCTGGAGGAATCACTGAACTGGTCACAATACCCGACAAAGAAAATCATAGCTACAGGGTATACAGCCGGTGTTGAATCGACGGGTAAAAACCCTGGGCATCCGGGGTATGGAATCACTTATTCTGGTGTAAAAGTTAAACGTGACTTATATTCAACTGTCGCGGCTGATTTAAATGTATTCCCGATCGGGACAATCCTTTTCATCCCGGGATATGGATTTGGTGTAGTTGCTGATAAAGGTGGCGCAATCAAAGGGAATAAGGTCGACCTTTACTATGATACGGTCAAGGATGTATACGAACAGTGGGGTAAAAAGACATTGGATGTATATGTAATCGAAATGGGCAATGGCAAGCTGACAGAAGAAGATTTAAAAGCCCTTAATGAGAATGAATCGATGCAGGTTTTCCGCCAGCAATATACAGGTGGCAATAAATCATAAAAGTTTAGGCACTTTCCTTGAATTGGAAAGTGCCTTTTTAGTTTAGTTGTGGAGGAGACGATAGAGTTTTTCCAGGCCATCCAAAAGCCGTGGTGACGGACGGCAGTATAGTTCTTCTTCGAGAATCAGGATCCGGTCGTTTTTGACAGCATCAAGTTCCTCCCAGCCAGGCCTGTTTATGATCAATTCCTTCTTCACCTTTTGCCTCCTGACACCGACCCAGGCGACGCATATATAATCCGGATTTCGTGATTTTACATCATCCCAATCCGTTTGCAGGCTTGCGAGCTCAACGTCTTTAAAAACATTCTCACCACCAGCAGCCTCGGACACCTCTGTCAGCCAGTTAATTCTGCCAGGGGTAAAAACAGGCTTTGGCCACCATTCCCAGTAAAGCTTTGGGCTCCAACCGGCACTGGCACCTTTTTGCTTGATGTCCTCAAGCCTGCTCCTGAACCGGTTAGCAGCTGCCTTACCGCGTTCAGGCATGTTCAGAGCATTTGCCGTAGTGACCAAATCATTTTCTATATCTGCCAGAGATTGAGGGTTCAATACTATATAAGGAATTTTTCGTGCTTTCAAACCTTCGATATTCTTCTCCATCCCTGGAACACTTAATGAGGCAAGGACGAGGTCTGGCTTCAATTGCTCGACGAGGTCCAAGTTAATCGACAGATCGGGGCCGAGCTGGGGCAGTGATTTTACCGCTTCTGGCCAGTCTGAAAAATCATCCACTCCAACAAGGAGCTCAGTCAGTCCTAGGAATTCCATGATTTCAGTATTGCTGGGACATAAAGAAATGACTCTCATGTGATTCACCCACTTTTAAAGTAAGTAGTGCAGCAGTAAGGTCAAGATTACACCTGTCAATCCTCCAAAGAACACTTCGATCGGCTTGTGTCCGAGCAATTCTTTCAGTTCTTTTTGTTTTTCCTGCTCAGGTTTATTCTGCCAGCCTTTTGCTTCCTGGGCAAATCGCCCAAAATCAGCCACAAGCTGATTCAAAACGATGGCCTGCTCGCCTGCCTGCCTGCGGACACCTGATGCATCAAACATCGTGATAATCGCAAAAACAGCGGCGACCGCGAAAACGGCTGAATTCAAACCAGTTTCAAGCGCTACACCAGTAGCAAGTGCTGTAACCGCAGCGGAGTGTGAACTTGGCATTCCTCCTGTGCTTGTCAAAAGCGACCAATCAATTTTCCTCGTCGCAATATATTGAATCGGGACCTTTACGAACTGTGCGAAAAAAATTGCCGCGAGTGAAGCCCATAAAGGAAAATTCGTCAATAATTCCATGGCTGTTCCCCCCATATATATATAAGTACCTCTTTAAGTAATACCCAAGTTCAATTATAACATTACAGCTAATTTTAAAGGTTTGTTAAAATAGTTCTTATACTGCAGGATTGAGGTGAGGGATTTGACGGACTACCCTGATGAATATTACGAGTTCTTTATAAAATTCAACGAAGGGGACTATTATACCTGCCACGACTTGCTTGAAGATATGTGGATGACCGATAAAGGTAATCTGTTTTTAAAAGGCCTGCTGCAAATGAGTGTTGCCATTTACCACTACAGCTATGGAAATGTAAAGGGAGCCCGGCTGATGATGCAGGTGGCACATGAATATTTGCAAACATACCGCCCGGTCCACTGGGGACTTGATTTGGAGAAGATTTATCCCTTCATAGAAGAGTGCCTGATGATATTTCCACCAGAATTGGACCGTGTTCCATTTGAAGAAGTGGCGATGCTGCCGGAGCTTCCAGTGTTATTTTTGTATCTCGAAGACTGACAGGGGGAATAGGCTAGTGAAGCTCAAGATTAGGAAGTCGAAATATTTTAAGAGTTTCGATATAATGAACTTATAAATTTGTAGGGGTGAATGATTTGTTTAAAGTGAATAATCAATTTAATTTTTCAAACAGCCATGAGTGTATGGTGATTGGCCTGTTCAACAAACCGTCTGGCCTGGAAGGTGTCATTGGAGAAGCCGACCAGCTTTTTGACGGACAGCTGACTGAACTTGTTAAAAGCGGAGACATCTCAACTAAGAAAAAAGCGATTTCCAAAATACATACTTTCGGTAAAATTGGCGCAAAAAAAGTTTATTTTGTCGGCCTTGGGCATGAAAAAGAATACAATTTCGAAACATTGAGGGACGCATTAGGCCGCTTGTTCAAAACTGCGAAGAAAGAAAAATGGACAGAAGCAGCCGTGCTTTTAGATACTTTTACAAGCGAGAAAGTTGAGCTTAATGATGCGGCGCATGCATTAGGTGAAGCCTTGCCGATGGCTACATATGAGTTCGAAGGCTACAAGCAAAAATCAAACGAGCCTGAAAAGCGAATTGAAAGCCTGACAGTATACAGCACAGACGAAGAGGGCGAAGTAGAAGCAGCAGTTGAAGTTGGCTATGTTTTCGGCAAGGGAACGAATTCAGCTCGTACACTCGTTAATACACCGGGAAACCTTTTGACTGCTACAGACATGGCTGAATATGCTATGAAGCTGGCAGATAAATATGAATTTGAAGCAGAAATTTTAGAAAAAGAAGAAATGGAAAATCTTGGAATGGGCGCGCTTCTAGCGGTCAACCAGGGATCTTCACAGCCTCCAAAAATGATCGTCCTGAAGTATCAGGGCAAGGAAGAGTGGAAGGATGTAATTGGCCTAGTCGGCAAGGGCATCACGTTTGATACAGGCGGCTACTCAATCAAAACAAAGACAGGTATCGTCGGCATGAAGTCCGATATGGGCGGGGCAGCAGCGGTTCTTGGTGCAATGGAAATCATCGGTGAGCTGAAGCCTGAGCAAAACGTCGTAGCGGTTATTCCTTCAACAGACAATATGATTTCAGGCACAGCCTTCAAACCGGATGATGTCATCACATCAATGAGCGGCAAAACGATTGAAGTATTGAACACAGATGCAGAAGGACGACTCGTGCTTGCAGACGCTATGACTTACGCGAAGCATCATGGTGCGAACTATCTAGTGGATATCGCAACCCTGACAGGCGGTGTCATTACAGCACTAGGCCTTCATACATCCGGAGCATTGACGAACAACGAAGAGTTTTTTGAACAAGTGCTGGAGGCTTCATATGAATCTGGAGAGCCAATCTGGCGCCTGCCATTGTTCGAGCGCGACATTGAACGTGTACGCGGGAGCAAAATCGCAGACCTGAATAATTCCCCAGGCGCAGAAGGCCATGCAATCATGGGCGGAGCGTTTGTCGGCGAATTTGCAGAAGGCACTCCATGGGTGCACCTCGATATCGCTGGAACAGCGACTACATGCAAAGAATATGACCTTGGCCCATCAGGCGCAACCGGCGTCATGGCCCGCACACTGGCATTATTAGTTGAAAGATTTGAAACAGCGGATAAAGAATAAGTTTCGTCCCCCAAAGTCCGAGCGGCTTTGGGGTTTTTTATGTTTTCGGATAATGCAATAGGAGAGAAGGACTTGGGTTCAACTAAAACCAGTTTACTGATTCGGACAAACACAGTCACCTCAGAGGGATTTTGTCCGAAGGTTATCATTTTTCCAGTTCCGCCTCCACTTCTAAAAAACAACTACTACATTATTTCTCACACTCAAACAAAATTTATATCTGATCCCTTTCCAAAAACTATTAAAAACCTATTGACACAAAAAACAAATCTATGATAATTTAATACTTGTCATTTTAATTCTCTACCAATTTACCATGCTAAAGTAAAATAAGAGAAAAAATAATATTAAACCACCGAGAGGAGTATACATCATGAACGCAGTTGTAATAGCTGTCCTGGCGATGCTGATCCTGAGCTTGCTTCGTGTCAATGTTGTGTTGGCATTGATTGCTGGAGCGCTGATTGGCGGGCTGACAGGCGGTTTGAGTATAGAGAAGACCATTGAAGTTTTTACAGGAGGGCTTGGCGGCAGTGCCGAGGTTGCGCTAAGTTACGCGCTACTTGGAGGATTCGCTGTTGCTATTTCCAAGACTGGCTTGCCAAATCTAATCGTTGACTGGATGATCGGAATGATTGGCAAGAACGGAGAATCGAAAGCTAAGACGTATTCTAAAGCGATTATTGTCATCCTGATTTTAATGATGGCGATATTCTCGCAAAACTTGATTCCGATCCACATCGCTTTTATACCGATTTTGATTCCACCATTGTTGATTGTATTCAACGAGCTGAAAATAGATCGTCGCTTGATTGCTTCCGTATTGACATTTGGGCTTACCGCGCCTTATATTTTGCTTCCTGTTGGATTCGGTGGGATTTTCCACGATATCCTGGCTACGAACATGGCTGACAGTGGAATGGAAATTGATATGGGGGATATCCCGACAGCAATGCTTCTGCCTGTAGCAGGACTTGTTGTTGGATTGTTGATTGCGATTTTCGTATCTTACAGAAAGCCTAGAACCTACGAGGATTATCAAGTGGTTCAAGTTGAGAAAAGTGATTACTCGAAAGTTGGCATCATTTTCTCAATCATTGCCATTGTTGCAGCGCTTGCTGCCCAGCTTTATTTCGGTTCTATGATTATCGGTGCCCTGGCAGGGATCCTGGTCGTGTACGTGAGCGGAGCGATCAAGTGGCGTGAAGCTGATAATCTTTTAACAGAAGGCATGAAGATGATGGCATTCATCGGATTTGTCATGCTAGCTGCTTTCGGTTTCGCTGATGTTCTAAAAGAAACTGGAGACGTTGAAACGCTTGTAGCGCAGGCAGCTGATGCAATTGGCAATAATAAAGCCCTTGGCGCGTTGGCAATGCTTGTTGTAGGACTTCTGGTCACAATGGGGATCGGTTCTTCATTCTCGACGATTCCGATCATCGCCACAATATTTGTGCCTCTTAGCCTTCAACTTGGGTTCAGCCCGATGGCGACAATTGCGATTGTGGGAACGGCTGCTGCACTAGGTGACGCAGGTTCGCCAGCATCTGACAGCACACTTGGGCCGACAGCCGGTTTGAATGCTGATACGCAGCACAACCACATCTGGGACACGGTTGTTCCGACATTTGTTCACTATAATATACCGTTAATCATTTTCGGCTGGATCGCCGCAATGGTTTTATAAGTCCGGAAAAAACTATAGCCGTCTTGCTCTTTGGGCAGGGCGGCTTTGTTTATTTTAAAATAGAATTTCGGTAGGATA
This sequence comes from Mesobacillus jeotgali, assembly GCF_002874535.1. GTDB lineage: Bacteria > Bacillota > Bacilli > Bacillales > Cytobacillaceae > Mesobacillus > Mesobacillus jeotgali. The sequence goes on along the minus strand of NZ_CP025025.1, from coordinate 3,759,555 downwards.
ATAAAAAGGGGTGATCAATCATGTATTTCGGAAAAGCGCGTAAAAAGGGCCTATCGGACAGAGTCCCGCCGAACCAAAATGTCACGACCTCTTTTCCTGTCCTGCATTATGGCAATGTGCCATATTATAAGAATCTCGAGGATTGGACCTTGAAAATTTTTGGTCAAGTAGAAAACGAAGTTGTATTACGATATAAAGAGTTAATGGCTCTGCCGCAAACGACTTCTGGCAATGACATACACTGTGTGACGGGGTGGTCAAAGCTGGACAATGTCTGGTCTGGCATATCCACTCAGGAATTAGCCCGGCTCGGCAGTCCAAAGGAAACAGCTAAGTATGTCATTCTACATGCTGAGGAAAATTGGACGACAAATCTGCCAATTGAGGACTTTCTTAAGGAGACAAGTCTGCTAGCTCATTCCCATAACGGGGAGGAGCTAACCCCGGAACATGGCTATCCATTGAGGGCTGTCATTCCTCATCTATACTTTTGGAAGAGTGCGAAGTGGGTCAGAGGGATTGAATTCTCCTCTGAAAACCGGCCTGGTTTTTGGGAAGAGAACGGCTACCACATGTATGGAAATCCATGGAAGGAACAGCGAATGACCTGGGACTAGGCTTTTTTTCTAGTGTAGTGGACAAACGCCCATTCAACACCCTCCCTGTTTGCATATGAAGTAATGTAGGCAAATATATGAGGGAGGTAGCTTGATGTATAGAAGAAGACCATACTATGGTGGCAGACGCCCATTTGGTTTTGGCTTTGGAGGTCCGTTTGTTGGAGGAGTACTCGGAGGCCTTTTAGGCAGTGCACTATTATATCCACGTCCATATGGCTATGGTTACGGAGGTTTCCCTCCATACGGGTATGGATACGGATATGGATATCCATTTTATTACTAAATTTAGAAATAAATTACATGGCCGCTGTTCAGTCAACAGCGGCTTTTCTTATGAGATAAGAAAGTATATATTTTACTTCGAGAATGGTCCAGCTCCAGCACCTATCCGATTTTCATCCCTGAGAAAGCTTCCTCGATTATCTTGCGAGAAGCGTTAGCTTTGAGCAGCTTGAGTCGCTTGTCTAGTTGCGGCTCCTAGACGCTTGTCTAGTGTCGCCTCCTAGAAACTCGAAACTTTAACTCCGCCGGCAGAAGCAAAAAGCGCTTCATTGTCGGAGTCTCCAGTTCCTGCGTTTCTGGGCAGTCGCCTATACCTTTCGATTTCGGTCCGTCAATGAAGTCAAAGGACGACTTCACCGGTCGGCGCTCCGTGGCACACGATGTGCTAGACCCGCCAGCCACACGTTGTGGTGTTTTAAGCGGGCAGCGCTAGCCGGGGCTGACCTAGGCGCTTGCGCTTTTCTTATACCCACCTCAGCTGCGTGATGATATGGCAGCATTCTTTGTCCCCTGCATAATCCACGAAGTTCATTGTAATTCCATCTGGGTTATACGTGATTTCTGGTTTTTTCTTGATGCCTGTTGATTGGATCATTCTTTCTACTTCCTTTTGGTCGGATTGTTGGGCGGCAGCCATTAATTCACTGGAAAAAGAATTCGAGGAAGTTATTTTGGACATCACAAGGTTAGCGTCTTTCATCAGGGAAATTGCTTTATCAGCTGAAGTTCTAAATAGTGTTGCATTCACTTCTGGATACGGACGATCTTGGTCCGTCCCGATCCTGTTAATATGAAAAAACAAACAATGCATAAGCAGCTACCCCTTCCTAACGGGTAAGTTTCAGACCTTTTTCAATGTATGAACATAAATCCCTAAGTATGAGAGTGGGAAAAGCCAAAAGCAGTTCAATAAGGAAAAAAAGAGGGTAAATAAGGCAGAAGGGAGAATTGTTATACATATTAACTTCTATTGTGAAATAGAATCGGACCAAGGCGGATGAAGGGGGGAGAACCATGGATCTGGAGTTGGTCATTAATATTATTGAAGATAATGGCTATATGGGTTTGTTTTTATGGTTATGGTTCGGGGTTTTCGTCATTCCTGTTCCCAATGAGGTTATTCTGATGACTGTGGGTCTCGCTTCGTCCAAGGGAGCCTTGAACCCCATTCTTGCATTTTTGGTTACATACATGGGCATCTCTGCGGCCTTTAGCTCCAGCTACCTGCTGGGTAGGGTGATAGGGACAAGGCTGCTTCGGTTGTTAGAGAAAAAGAAGCGTTTTGCGAATTCGATTGAATCTGCTATGAAGCTGATGGAGAAATACCATGCATTTTCATTGTCTTTGAGCTGTTTTGCTCCTGGAGTCCGATACTTGGTGCCGTTACTTTACGGCTTCAGCAGACTCCCGTTTAAAACCTTTGCACTTTTTGCCTATAGTGGAGCGTTCGTATGGGTATCAAGCATTTTTGTGATAGGCTATCTATTTGGAGATAAAATGGACATAATCATGAAGTACAATAAAGAATTTTGGTTGGTCGTACTTGCTTTCGTGATGATCAGCATCATATTCGTGTACCGCCGGAGAAAAATAAGGGCTGCGGCTGTTTCTGAAGAAGTAATTCTTCAGGAAGGGCAGCAAAAATAACCCTTCCTGAAGAAACACTATATTACAGTGAAATGCTAGGGGCGACAGTCGGGCTAAAATTCATTTCGGTGTTCGACCAAATCGATAGCCCCAAGGACAATATGTGCCAATCCGAAACCGAATAGTGTATTGGAAACCATCTTATCGATTTTGCGATTTTGTTTCATAGCGTAACCAGCTGCTGTAACAGCAGTTCCTAATACCGCTGGAATCATGCCTTCACGAACTCGGTTCATATTGATCACCTCATTTGAATGATTCGTCCTTTATGCTAAGGACAATATTAGTTTTTCCTGCAATGCAACGTAAATTGTTTGCCAAATATAAGGAGGTAATTATAGTGGAACTTAATAACACACTGCTTGGCGCACTGGGAATAGAAATAACGGAACTGCAGAAAGGAAAGGTTGTCGCTACAATGCCTGTCGATGACCGTACAAGGCAGCCATTCGGCCTGCTGCATGGGGGTGCATCTGTAGCCCTGGCAGAAACGGTCGCCAGCGTTGGAGCATTCGAACTAGTCGACAAGGAAAACGAAGTGGTGGTAGGCCTTGAAATCAACGCCAACCATATAAGGGCAAAAAAGGACGGATTAGTTACAGCTGTCGGCACTGTCCTCCACCAGGGAAAAACAACCATGGTTTGGGATATAAAAATCACCGATGAAGAAGAACAGCTTGTCTGCATTTCAAGATGTACGATCACTGTTATAAAACAGAGGAAATGACCAGTCAAATTGGCTGGTTTTTTGCATTTGGTCAGGTTTGGAAAGGAAGAGAGCTGAAAGTCGATGATTAGCGGTTGATGATTGTGACAGGTTTGGAGTGGAGAGGAGAAAAGCTGTCAAAAATAGGTGATGATTGTGACAGGTTTGGAGGATGAAGGAGCAAAGCTGTCAAGAAAGAGCGGTTATTATGACAGGTTTGACTTGGGAAGGCAAAAAGCTGTCAAGAAAGAGCGGTTATTATGACAGGTTTGATGTTAGAAGGCGAAAAGCTGTCAAGAAAGAGCGGTTATTTTGACAGGTTTGACTTGGGAAGGTAAAAAGCTGTCAAGAAAGAGCCGTTATTATGACAGGTTTGACTTGAGAAGGCGAAAAGCTGTCAAGAAAAAGCCGTTATTATGACAGGTTTGACTTGAGAAGGCGAAAAGCTGTCAAGAAAGAGCCGTTATTATGACAGCTTTGACTTGTGAAGGCGAAAAGCTGTCAAGAAAGAGTCGTTATTATGACAGCTTTGACTTGTGAAGGCGAAAAGCTGTCAAGAAAGAGCCGTTATTATGACAGCTTTGATGTGAGAAGGCGAAAAGCTGTCAAGAAAGAGCGGTTATTTTGACAGGTTTGACTTGGGAAGGTAAAAAGCTGTCAAGAAAGAGCCGTTATTATGACAGGTTTGACTTGAGAAAGCGAAAAGCTGTCAAGAAAAAGCCGTTATTATGACAGGTTTGACTTGAGAAGGCGAAAAGCTGTCAAGAAAGAGCCGTGATTATGACAACTTTGATGTGTGAAGGCGAAAGGCTGTCAAGAAAGAGCGGTTATTATGACAGGTTTGACTTGTGAAAGCGAAAAGCTGTCAGAAGCAGCGCAAGAGATCAGACAGCTTTCACAGGAGATCAAGGAAGGTGTCAAAAGTCATTCCCGTTACAACGCATCCATATCCTCTTCAATTTCAACTATCTTCCTCAGTTTCGCATTATGGTATGAGGCGGGTGTCATCTGAAGAAGCTTGTTACGGAGTGAGCAAAGTACAGGGAAATCAATTCTTGCAGCCAATCCGTATATTTTCATTTCATCTTTCACTAATTTCATACGTTCCTGTCTGTGTGTTTCATACTTAGTAAATGCCTTATCAATTGTTTCTTCGCTGCTGATCCATTTAGCCAGGTAAACGGCATCTTCAGCAGCCTGTGATGCTCCCTGGCCTATATTGGGCATTGAAGCGTGTGCTGAATCACCGAGTAGCAGGATGTTTCCGGATTGGAGCGGGGTTAAGGGCTTCAAATCATATAGATTGTCGAAAATGATATGGTCTGGTGAGGTGCTTTCCAGTATTTCCTGGATTGGTTCATGGTAGTAGAAAAAGTTGAACAATAAATCGATAGAGGACCACTCGGTCTTGTCGCTGTATTCTTCAGAGGATTTTTTTAATGCATACCAAAACACCTGATTATCTATTAACGGAGCGATTCCGAATCTTCCCCTCGGCCCCCAGGTTTCAGTGTAGGTATCTACCTTGATAGGCGGATCTTCTAAAATGCCTCTCCAACAGGAGAACCCTGAATATGTCAGCCTGCTATTTGGAAACAGCTTTGTGCGAATTTGTGAAGCTGCACCGTCGCAGCTTATAAGATAATCTGATTCTACACTGGTACCATCTTTGAAAAATAATGATATTGTATTGTCGTGGTTAAAATCAATCATATGCTTATCTAAATGGAGAGAGCCAGGAAGGAGGGCATCTGTCAAAATTCTTTGAAGTTCAGAACGGTGGATGAACAGATAATTTGGGATGTGTGAAGGCGCATGGTAGTCGAATTCAGCAATGATATTTCCAGAATCGGATTTAAACAAGCAGCCATCAGAATTCAATCCGTATGCTCGTAATTCGGGTCCTAATCCCATAATGTAAAATGCCCTAATGGCATTACCACTTAAGATGATTCCAGTATCTTGTTCATGTGCATTTTTTTCTTTTTCATAGACATTCACATGAATTCCTTTTCTCTGCAGGGCAATTGCTGTGCATAACCCGCTGATTCCGCCGCCGACGATTGAGATTCTTGCATCGTCCATATCGTTAACCTCCATTCCACAAAACAGGAATCATGATTCTGTTTATCTTAACTATACTTGACAGGTTCTTTGGTTGGTATGGATAAAAATTGAATTTTTCATGGACAAAAACAGCCATCAGGTGGATATACCTGATGGCTGTGCAATCGTCATTATTTAAGTTGTCCTTCAGCTTTCATCTTTTTGCGTGCTTTTGCAAGATCATCCTGAACAGTGCGGTCCGAAAGCTTTACCCCGCTGTTATAGGCTGCCCTTGCAATCAAATGCCCTGCAACAGGAGAAGTGAGGAAGATGAACAGGACTCCCAGCAATAAACGGGAATTGAAATGATGTTCTATCAACCAAAAATATAGGAAGGTGCCAAGCAGGACAAGCATGACCCCCATTGTTGCACTTTTCGATGCTGCATGGTTCCTTGTATAAACATCTGGAAGCCTGATCAGTCCAAAGGCAGTCACAAGGCTAAGAAATGCTCCGAGCAGAATGAACAATCCTGCAAAAAATTTAACGATTTCCATTTCTGTCATATTCCATGATTACTCCCTTCTCAAGGAATTTTGAAAAGGCAACTGTTCCGATGAATGCCAGGATACCGATCAACAAGATGATATCAAGAAAAGCGCTAGTTTCCAGAACAATTGATACTAAAGCAATCACAGAAACAAGGCTGATACCGATGGCGTCGAGGGCAACTACCCGATCTGCTACAGTAGGCCCCTTGATTACTCGGTAAATCAGGCCGATCATCGCAAGTGATATGAAGGTAACTGAAATCCACAAAACCGCTTCAAACATTATCGGCTCACCTCCATAATCGCTTTTTCAAACGTATTTTTGATACTCTGGATTGCTTCATCCGCATCAGTGATGTCCATCGCATGTACATACAATATCCTGTTGTCAGGTGAAACATCGACGACCAGTGTACCAGGGGTCAAGGTAATCAGGTTTGCGAGCATTGTAATCTCCCAGTCTTCTTTCAATTCTGTCGGGAATGCGAAGATGCCCGGCTTGATATTAAGCTTTGGCCTAAGTACTGCCTTTAAAACTGCTACATTCGAAAGGATCAGTTCCAAAGTGAAAATATAAATCAAGTTCAGCACAGCCACTACCCTCAGTAAATAGAAGCGGGAAGTGAAGAACCGCCTGAAAATATAAATGATGAGCAGGCCGAAGAAATACCCGACGAAAAAGGAGGCCGGGGAGTAGGAAGTCTTAAGGAACATCCAGACAAAGGCCAGTATAAAATTCAACAAGATTTGAAAAGCCATAGCTCATCACTCCTTCAAAACAGCATTGATGTAGATTTCCGGATTGGCAAGCGTTTCGGCGGCTGTTGAAATTACCGGATAAATAGCCTCAGTTCCGAAGCCGTATAACACAGCGAACACAGTGAGAATTGCAGGTGCAACGAGCAGCCACTTTACAGGTACCTTATCTTCATTCTTATAGGCTCTCGGCGTTCCCCAGAAGCCCCTGATAAAAATCCTCATCACTGAATACAGGACAAGCAAGCTCGACATCAGTACAACAAAAGCACCGATATAGTTTTCTGTTTCAAATCCAGAGCGCACAATCATAATTTTGCCTGCGAAACCACTGAGCGGCGGAATGCCGGCAAGTGCGGCTGTGGCAATGAAGAATGTCCACCCAAGTGCAGGGTATCTGTTGATCAGACCGCTGATTTTTTCAAGGTCGCTAGTTCCTGTGATCATGATGATAATTCCAATCAACAGAAACAGTGTCGCTTTGATGTTCATATCGTGCATCAGGTAAAAGACCGAGCCAGTGAGTGATTCAGGTGTCAGGACGGATACACCGAACAAGATTACCCCGACTGCAACGATGATGTTATAGATAATGATTTTTTTGATATCAGTATAGGCCATTGCCCCGATGACCCCAGCAATGATCGTCAAGACAGCGAGGATTTGCAGCAATTGATGGGTATAGCCGACATCATGGTAAAAGAACAATGTGTATGTCCTGGTAATTGAGTATACGCCAACCTTGGTCAGGAGTGCACCGAACAGTGCCATTACTGGAGCTGGCGGTGCGTAATACGACCCAGGCAGCCAGAAATAAAGCGGGAAAATCGCGCCTTTCAGTCCGAATACAATCAAGAACAATACGGCGATCACCGTAATGATTCCGGCACTCCCAATTTCGCTGAGTCTTACGGAAATATGCGCCATATTCAGCGTCCCTACCACTGAATACAAATAGGCTACAGCGATAACGAATAGGGCGGATGAAATAACGTTCACGAGTATGTATTTAATCGATTCGCGGAGCTGGATTTTCGTCCCGCCCAACACAATTAATACATATGATGACATCAGCATCACTTCAAAAAATACAAACAAGTTGAAAATATCGCCCGTCGTAAAGGCTCCGTTAACCCCGACAATCAAGAAGTTGACGACTGGATAATAAAAGAATCTTTCGCGAGCTTCTCCTATGGATTTGAAGGAGTAAAACAACGCTGCAAAAGCAATGATACTTGTCGTCAATACAAGCAGGGCGGAAAGCATATCCGATACAAGCGTAATGCCGTATGGTGCTTCCCAGTTACTGAGATCCATCGTCTGGATGCCATTCCGATAAACCTGGTTTGCCAGCATAAAGGAAACAGTAATCGTGAGCAGTCCGCTTATTGCTGAAATCCATCGCTGGGCCATGATGTTTTTAGTGAAAAAAATAAGTACAACCCCTGTAATCAGAGGAATTAAGATGGGTAATATGATTAGATTATTCATGTCCTTCCTTTCCTCTCAAGCGATCCATATTATCGGTTCCAAGCTCCTGGTAGGCACGGTAGGCCACAACCAGGAAGAATGCTGTAACACCAAAGCTGATGACGATCGCTGTCAGGATCAGTGCCTGTGGCAGCGGATCGGCATAGGATGGGGCATGTTCTCCCAGGAGCGGGGCTGCACCTCTTTTTAAGCCTCCCATTGTCAGCAGGAGAAGGTGGGCACCGTGACTTAACAGCCCTGTCCCGATAATAATCCTGAGCAAGCTTTTTGAAAGCATGAGGTAAGTGGCTGTCATAAATAAAATTCCAATTAGAAAAGCCATTAAGATTTCCATTATTCGCTCTCTCCAATCGTTTGAATAATGGTCATTGTCACACCAATGACGACAAGGAAGACCCCTGTATCAAACAAAACCGCTGTATGCAAAGATGTCTTGCCGAGGAGCGGCAAATAAGCGTAAGTGTATGCATGTGTCAGGAATGGCATATTGAAAAATAACGCTCCTGCACCTGTTCCAATCGCAATGAGCAGACCGACAGCGACAACTTTTATATAATCAAACGGCAAAATCATTTTGACTGTCTTGATATCGAATGCTAGTAAAAGCAATACAATCGCTCCAGAGGTCATCAATCCGCCGATGAATCCACCGCCCGGATAGTAGTGGCCTGCAAAAAACAGGTGAATCGAAAACAGGATGATGACGAACAGGACGAACTTTGTAACAGTCTGGAGGATGACATCATTTGTTTTCATCCAATTCTCTCCCCCTTGTCAGCCGAAGCTTGATCATCGCAAAAATACCAAGGGCAGCAATGCCAAGAACGGCAATTTCAAACATTGTATCGAAGCCGCGGAAATCAACGAGGATAACGTTGACCATATTTTCGCCGCCAGCTTTTTTATAAGTATTTTCAACATAATACTCCGAAATGGAGCTAAACGTTTTGTTACTATGGGCAGATAAGGCGATCATCGTTACTATTGCCCCTACTCCGATAGAGATGAGTGCGTTTGTAGCCCTGAAGCGGATTCGCTCCTCATTTCTCCTGATCTGCGGCAAGTGGTAAAACGCCAGCAGGAACAGGGCAACAGATACAGTTTCGATGACCAGCTGTGTCAGTGCCAGGTCAGGCGCCCTGAATAGTACGAAAAACAGTGCAACTGTATAGCCAACTGCGCCAAGCAGAATGATGGACGTCAGCCTTGATTTGGCGAACAGGATGGTAATTGCTGATACAGCCATAATTAAAACGAGCACGACTTCGAAAAAGCGGATTGGGGCGACGTCGCTCAAATCCAGTTTGAATGCATTCTTGAAAAACAATGTCGAAGCAAGAGCCAAAATAAAGAATGAAAAGATATAAACGAGATACGTCCGGATGAAACCGGTCATATATGACTTCGTAATATTTTTAGACGTTAGCTCCAAGAGTTCCAAACCGCGGTCATAGAAACGATTGAATGACATGCGTGAAGGAAGCTTGCTATAGATCCCTGCCCATTTAGGCATGAACTTGTAGAGCAATATTCCGAATGTAATAACACCGATTGTCATGAACAATTCAGCTGTTGGCCCGTGCCAGTGAGAAATATGGACATCGAATCCTTCACCATTTCCGAGCAATGATGGAAGTATCGACCCCATTGCAGGCGAAATGATGATATGTGACAGTACATTCGGGAATATACCGAAAATGATGACAAGTGACGCAAGGATAACCGGCGAAATCAGCATTCCGATTGGTGCTTCGTGTGGTTTCTTTTCCAATTTCTCAGGCTGGTACTTGCCCATGAAGGTTTTGAATACATACATCATGCTGTACAGGAATGTGAAAACACTTGCTGTCCAGGCAATGATCGGGAACAGGATGCCCCATGTATCCATATTGAAAATATCCATTTCCGCTACACGCAGCATGCCGGTAAAGAACATTTCTTTACTCAGGAAACCGTTGAAAGGAGGAATTCCGGCCATCGAGAATGTTCCGATGATCGCTAGCGTGAAAGTGATTGGCATGAAATTCATTAAACCGCCAAGCTTGCGAATATCCCTTGTCCCAGTTTCGTGGTCAATGATGCCGGTCACCATGAACAAACTTCCTTTGAATGTGGCATGGTTAATCAAATGGAAGACCGCGGCAGTGACCGCAACAATATAATAGCCATCTTCAATCGTGCCGTAATGAAGTGCTGCAGCACCTGCCCCAAGAAGTGACATGATCATCCCCAGTTGGCTGACAGTTGAGAAAGCGAGAATGGCTTTTAAATCGGTTTGTTTTACCGCTGAGAATGAACCCCAGAATAATGTGATTACCCCAACTCCAGCTACAAGCCAAACCCAGGTACCTGAATGTGCGAAAACAGGCGTCATACGCGCGACAAGATAAATCCCCGCTTTAACCATCGTAGCCGAGTGCAGGTATGCGCTGACCGGCGTAGGTGCTTCCATGGCGTCAGGCAGCCAGATGTGGAATGGAAACTGAGCTGATTTTGTAAAAGCCCCCAACAAGAACAAAATCAATGTCGCAGTGAATAAAGGATGGTTGACGACTTCATTTGACATTTGGATTGTTTCAGTAATGCTGAAGGTCCCTGTGATAATATAGAGCATCAGGATCCCGCCGAGCATGGATAATCCCCCGAAAACAGTGATCAGCATTGACTTTTGTGCACCATATCTGGAACGCTCACGATGGTTCCAATATCCAATCAGCAAGAAAGACGAAAAGCTGGTCAACTCCCAGAAGGTATAGAGAACAATCAGGTTGTCGGATAAAACGACTCCGAGCATCGCACCCATGAACAAAAGCAGGTAGACATAGAAAGTATTCAGCTTTTCCTTGTCCGGATTTAAATAATAAATCGAATACAGCACAACCAAAGCGCCGATTCCAGTGATCAGCAGGGCGAATAATAGCCCAAGACCGTCAACTTTTAACGTAAAATCAATCCCAAGAGAAGAAATCCAAGCAACAGTTTCCATTACGATACCGCCATGGCTGGTCGTGCCGATGAATTGCAGGAAATAAGCAAACAGTACGGCAGGCAGCGGCAAAAGGAACCACCCAGTATGAATGTTCTTGAAATACTTATGTAAAAATGGAATTAAGATCGCGAGTAAAAGCGGTGATAAAACTGCAAGATGAAGTAAAGACAAATGATAATACCTCCTTATTTAATTCCAAATGCATGGCTTAACATTATATTTTTTGCCAATTTAATCAAGTTCATGCCCCCAACTCACTGATGTGAAAATTATATCGTAAAAAAGATGCAGATGCATGTTATCGACCTTGATGAATAAAGGTTTTATCCATTGTTGAATAAAATCATGATTCTTTTTGCATACTAACAGTGAATAGGGGGGATAAGCCATGGCCCGAAAGCTGACAGTATGCATCGGGATATTCCTTAGTTTATTTTCGGGGTTCATGTTTCTCGATAACAGGAATGACAAAGAGTTGTCAAAGCAAGGACCTGGAGTGCTGAAAGTCCAGCAGTCAGAGTTGGACGAGGTTGAAACTGCCACATATGTACCATTCGGTTCAAGAGAATACGTCCGGATTGTGCCACAATAACACCAACCTTTTTATACGGACGAGCCTCATAAAGGTTTCAAAAAAATTAAAGTTCCTGCAAAGGGGCTTTTTTCTTTTTGTTGCTGGTATTGAAAAATTCTTTCATAATATTTAGTAGGAAATGAAAGAATTGAGTGAATTGTCCTATGAGAAATCCATATTTAACAAGCTACTTTCCGCTGCTGTCCATTATTTTGTTTAGTTTGTCTCTATCATTGCGCACGGAAATGGAGTTGATCTCCATCCTGAAAAATGCCGGGATCTATGAGGGAATGCTTGAATTCTTTTCTGATACCGGGATTAAATTATCCTTGCTGGCTTTACTGATGGTGGTGTATTTCATGGTGTTTGCGGCCATGAAGCTGATTGCCGATACTATAAACGAGGTCAGTCTCTTGTTTTTCTCAAAGGATCATGAAGGGGAAAGCCTGTATCTGATTCGCCATGGCGCAACGATTTATTTTGTGGGCAGCGTAATATCCTTGCTAAGCTTCTACAGCTTTATCGGTATAATGGCTATTTTTGCTGTTGCAACAATGGTATATTTCATTTATTTTGTCTATAAAATCAGCCCCAAGCTCACGATGGCTGGATTGATCGGAATCGTGTTCTTCCAGGTCATTCTCTGGAGTACGCTTGTCCTCGGCATCATATATCTTGCGGTAAAAGTGTATAACAGCCTGATTGCGAGCTTGCCGATTTAAATGTGGATGACGTTCAAAAATGTGTGAGAAGAAAGAAAAAGTGTCCGTCATAGGAGTGATGACGGACAGAAATGGATCAGAAGGAAAGAAAAAGTGTCCGTCATAATGGTAATGACGGTCAAGAATAAAGATTTAAGTTGAACCGGGCGGAACTTCTGCCCGGTCTATTTTTTTACGATGTCTTTCCAGATCAATAGGTGTGGCGACTGATGATTGATATGTTCCATGCTCTCAGGTTTGTCTTTGCCGACCCACACGCCTGCAGTCAGCGGCCCGTTGAAGCCGATGAACCAGAAGTCTTTAAAATCATTTGTCGTTCCGGTCTTTCCCCCAGCACCGTGGACGGCAGCCGCCACCTTTCTTGCTGTTCCTGAAGTTACGGTCTTTTGCAGGAGGCTTCTGACTTTTTCGGCGGTGCTTGGATTCCAAACCTGGACAGGTTCGTCATTCCATTTATAAAGTACCTCTCCGCTATAACCTGTTACCTTCGAGATTGCCCTTGGCTTCAGGAAAAGCCCTTTATTGGAGAAAACCGTATAAGCTGATGTCATTTCTAGAGGGCTCATTCCAGTTGTGAACCCACCGACTGCCGACGCCAGAACGTGGTCTTGCTCTGTGACTTTTCCAAATTCGAATGCTTTAAGGTCTCCGAACGCTTCGTCCACGCCAACTTGCTGTAAAATTCTCACTGCGGGTGTGTTGTAGGAGTTGATGAACGCCCTTTCAAGTGTAACCATCCCATAAGTGGAACCTCCGTAGTTTTTCGGACAATATCCTTTGATGCAAAGAGGTCCTGCGTTTATTTGAGAATCATGGTTTGCATCAAACCTTTCAAAGTATGGGGCATAGACGAGCAGTGGCTTGATTGATGAGCCAGGCTGGCGAAAAGCCTGGTACGCACGATTGAAGTCGCCACTCTGATAACCCTTTCCTCCTGAAATAGCGACTATCTGGCCGGTTTCATGGTTGACCACTGTGGCAGCTCCCTGGATATTTGCGTCTGGCAGATGATCTGAGACTGCCTGGACAGTCCGTTTTTGCATTTCAATATCAAGATTTGTATGGATGGTCACCCCTGAACGAAGCAACTCCTCAATTCTATCGGTTAAATCATCAGTGTTATCGATATTCTCCTGTTCGAAAATCAGTTCTCTCAGTTCATGTAATGCGTAGGAAGAATAATCCGGATATGAATCTTTCCTGTAATCGACTTTTAAGTTGATTGGTTCCTTCTTTAACTTTTTAGCCGCTTCAGGTTTGATTTTTCCATGTTGAGCCATCTGGTCAATCAGCCGTTCCTGGCGTTTTTTTGTTCGTTCAAAATGTTTAATCGGGTCATAGTAGGATGGATTATTTGGAATTGCAGCGAGAAATGCCTGTTCTGCTTCTGTTAATTTTGCAGGCGTTTTTTTAAAATAAAAATCCGCGGCAGCCTTGATTCCATAAGCATTATTATGGAAATAAATTGCATTCAAATACTGCTCGAGAATTTCTGCCTTTGAAAAAGACTTCTCCAGCTGGTAAGCATATAAAACTTCACTCAGCTTGCGATTATAAGATTTGTGATGGTTTAAGTATTGATTCCGCGCCAGCTGCTGGGTAATAGTGCTCGCACCCTGTTCAATGTCAGCGGAATGGATATTAATAGCCAGTGCACGGCCGATTGCAGGCAGATCAAAACCAGGATGCTTTTCAAAGTTTCGATCTTCAGAAATAATGAACACATCTTTTATAAAATCAGGGATTTCATGCCCCGCAGCATAGCTCCGGTTCATCGGTCGATAAATTTCGGTGATGACCTCGCCGTTATTGGCAAGAATTAAACTGGTTTGAGAAAGCTTCGTCTCTGAAAGCTCGATCTTTTCATCAAGGATATCACTGAAACTTACGGCATTCCCTGCTTCGGTATAAGTTAGAATGACAACTGCAATAAACGCTGGGATCAATAGTAAAATCAAAAGATAGCCTGTTATAATCCTCACGATAATTCCTTTCTGCGTCTAAATGATTTTTTATTACTCATCATATTATCGGAACGAACGAGCTGTTTTTCACTTCTTTTTCCGATACCCCTTATGTTTAAAAAAATGCCGAGTCTAAATTGCAGAAAATTTAAAAATTTACCAAGAAACGTGATATAATAGAAAAAATAATCGACCGAAAAGCATATACTGGTTACATACAACTACTGGCTTTTCAGAAAGTTGGGGAAGCATGAGCGAAAAAGAAAGGACAACATTATTTATTGATTTTGAATTTACGATGCCTGACCGCAACAGCAGGAGAAGGGGCTTTTACCCGGAAATCATTGAAGCTGGGGCTGTACTTGTCGAGAACGGCAAGATTGTTGAACAATTTTCTTCCTATGTAAGGCCGATGCGTTTTCCGATTTTGACAGAACGCTGCCGTTCTTTCCTGAACATTTCTCAGGAACAGGTGAATTCAGGAATCACGTTCAAGGCTTTGGTAGATAAGCTTAAGTCGATGGGTGGGAGCAAGAATTGCCAGATTGTCACCTGGGGCAATATGGACATGAAGGTATTGCAGCAAAATTGCCAGCAGGCTTCTGCAGCTTTTCCGCTGCCGGGTAAGCAGATTGACCTTTCGATGGAATATAAGCGTTTCTTCGGCGACCAGAATCAAACGGGTCTTTGGAAGGCAGTACAGGAGTATGGCAGGGAAGGGACCGGAAAACACCATCGTGCACTTGACGATGCTTTGACGACCTACCACATTTACAAGCTCGTGGAAAAAGACAAACAATATCTGCAGAAACCGGAACCCGCAACAATCGGGGACATGGTCGATTTTTCCAAACTGCTCAATAAATTCGCATAGAAAAGCCAGATTGGAACATACAATCTGGCTTTTGGCGTTGATAGGCTAATTTTTATAATAATCCTTCTCAAGAGATTCGAGATTTCTAAGGCTTTGCTGTGCCCATGCGGAATCGTCACCTTGTAGTTCGGCACGAAGCTTGCTGGTAGCTTCTTTTAATGACTCAAGGTATTCTGGGATTTCACCATCGAATGGCTTGACCATTTTTTCCGGGATATTTGCTTGTTCGCGATAGGAAAGTGCTTTTCTTTCATGGAAAAAGCCAATTGCTGCATCCTTTGGATTATGGAGGTCGCCCTGCATTGGGTGTTTTGCGACAGCCAATACTCGGACAAGATAGTGCTGTGGCCTGCGTTCCGTGATTTCGCCTATGTATTTGCCGGTCTTATAAATGGCAGTTACCTGATCGCCAATGTTTAATTCAGCCATATTGAAGCTCCTTTCGAGTTCGAGTTAATTTCTTATATTATAGCAAAAAAGACAGATGCAAAACATTTTGTAATCGTTTAAAGTGTCTAATAGGAGGGATACATACAATGACTAAAAAAATATTCGCGATTTTATTTGCAATGATGGTTGTACTTGCGGGCTGCGGTACAGCTGATGAAAAGCAGGAAGCAGACAAGCAGAAGGAAGAAACGACTAATGCTGGACAAGCTGGCCAGGCCCAGGAAGATCTTGATTACCCTCAAGCGACTGCCGAAGTTCAGGAAAATGAAAGGCTTGTGGAAATGGTCACTTCCATGGGCAGTGTTAAAATCAAGCTTTTCCCCGAGCAGGCTCCAAAGGCAGTAGAGAATTTTATTAAGCACAGTGAAGAGGGCTACTATGAAGGAGTCACCTTTCACCGCGTTATTGACGGGTTCATGATTCAGGGCGGCGATCCTGATGGAACTGGAATGGGCGGCGAAAGTATTTACGGCGGCCCGTTTGAAGACGAATTTTCAAAAGAGCTTTTCAACATCCGCGGTGCATTATCGATGGCCAACTCCGGGCCGAACACGAATGGAAGCCAGTTCTTCATCGTCCAGAACAGCGAGTTGGATGCTAGTTTGCCAGAGCAGATGAAGCAGGCAGGCTATCCCGAAGAAGTACTGAAGATGTATGAAAGCGGCGGGACGCCTCATCTTGATGGCAGACATACCGTCTTCGGCCAAGTGGTTGAGGGAATGGATGTAGTGGACAAGATTGCCTCTACGCCAACAGGCGCACAGGACAAGCCGGAGAATGATGTCGTCATTGAAAAAATCAATGTTTTGAAATAGAACATAGCATCATGTTGGACGGATTCCTAAAGCTTGCTATAATGTTTTGAGAGCTTAAGAAAGGAAGATGAGAATGAGTAAGTGGTTTGTCATCTCATTATTTTTATATTTTCCAGAAGACAAGTCTGAATATATCCCGGCCGCGATCACTTCACTCGTTTTCCTGATTGGGGCGATCCTGACGATGAGATACATCATCAAAATTTCCAAAAGGGAAGCGCAGAAAGCAAAGGAACACGAGCAGGCAATCATGAAGCAAATGAACGATACAAAGGAGAACAGCTGATTTATTGGCTGTTCTTTTTTTACCTCTCCTGGAATTGGAGAAAAAACGCGAAATCTCCAGTTCGCGGAATTATGATGGAATTTCGCGGGATTTCGTTTGTTTTTCGCGGAATTCCGCAAAGGTTTCGCGAAATTATCCTCTCTTTTCGCGGAATCAGGCACGTTTACGGATGGTTATCCTCCTTGTTAGCGGAATCAAGCAATCATATTGTTCCAAATAGGTTTAGCACATTAAAAACCGGGGTAAAAGTCATGTTTTCATTATTTTACAAAAGCGATATAATACAATTTATATTCTAATATCAAGAGTAGGGGTATAAATTGAAGAACTTACAGATAGAGAGTATTATCGAACCCATTCTTGTCCAATCTGGCAGCAGTGTCCAGGTTGAACTTGAGGATTTTTTTCCGGGCGACCGGTTTGCGGGCGGGAAATATAATTTCGGTACTCATACGATTACTTTATATATTGAAGAGATCAAGGCGCAATGCCTGCAGCTCTTTTCGTCATTAGAACAATTTGAGGATTATCTTGCGGTCGTTTTTGTACATGAAATTGGCCATGCCGAGGACCGCGAACTTGCGGAGTTAATTCATCAGATGGAGGAAACCGGCAATGACTTGTTAAAAAAGAAGGTTGCCCTCCAGATTGAGATGAATGCCTGGGATTACGCACGCATGCTGATTCCGGAAGAGTTACACCCATTCATGGATACAATCATCGGCTATTCCTTAGAGCCATATTACGAAGCGCTGGAAGTGAGCGCATAAAAAATGGAGCCTGCCCGAATGGGACAGCTCCATTTTTGCTTTTTTTAGTTCTAACTGAATGCCAGTTTCAATCTTTCCAGTCCTTCATTCAATGTCTCACGGGGGCATGCCAGATTCATCCGTACAAAGCCTTCTCCGCCTTCACCGTACTTCGTTCCTGGTTCCAGTCCCAGCTTCCCTTTATTGAGCAGGGTATCCTTTATCTCCTCGTCACTCAAACCAAGTTCTCGGCAGTCAATCCACAAAAGGTAAGTGGCATCTGCTTTCATCGGTTTTAGTGCGGGCAGATGTTCTGCCATAAAGTCGGTCGCTATTTTCATATTCTCATCCAGATAAGCTAACAGTTGATCAAGCCATTCCTCGCCGCCGCGATAGGCTGCCTCCATTCCGGCGATCGCGAAGGCATTCAATGTGAAGAAGCCCTGCTGATCATGGATTTCTTTGAATTTTGCCTTCAAATCTTTATTGGGAATCAATGCGGCGGATGCCTGCAGACCAGCAAGATTGAAGGTTTTGCTTGGTGCAACGAATGTCGTTGTGATTTCCCTGAACTCTTCTTTTATTGAAGCGATCGGGATATGGACGTTCGGCTTGAACACTAAATCGGAGTGGATTTCATCTGAAACGATCAGACAGTCATGCTTCACGCACAGGTCACCGACTTTTTCCAGCTCTTCTCTCGTCCATACCCTGCCACCCGGGTTATGCGGGTTGCAAAGGATGAACATCTTCACCCCTTCTTTCAGCTTTGCTTCAAAGTCAGCAAAGTCGAGTTCGAATCTCCCGTTTTCATATAGGAGATTAGATGTTACCAGAGTTCGATCATTATTATTGACCATGTTGAAAAATGGTGGGTACACAGGGGAATGAACAAGCACCTTATCGCCTTTTTGAGTAAATGCTCGAATTGCCGTGCTGATCGAAGGGACGACCCCTTCGCTAAAAACGATAGATGATTTCTTGAACTCGCAATCATGGCGATTTTTCATCCAGTCCTGTATCGCTTCAGTTACAGACATCGGGACAAATGTATAGCCGAAAATCCCGTGTTCGATCCGGTCCTTCAGTGCATCCGTAACTGCCTTGGGAGGATGGAAGTCCATATCCGCGACCCACATTGGCAGGATATCGTCTTTGCCGAAAACCTTATCGATCGCATCCCACTTCACTGAATGTGAATTGTTCCGGTCCACTACTTTGTCAAAATCTATTCTTTCCATATGTACGCACCGCCTTTTCCTGAAAAATTTATCTCTCACTAACAATATGATAAGATATTTCTAAAAAATAATCAGGTGATTGAATTTGGAATCTAAAGAACTTAGTTATAAATTGATCGATGTTTTAAATAAATGGGATCCTTTCAAAGTAGGCGCAGGCCAGTTCGATCCGGAAATCGCCGATATCCTTCAGGCTGTCCATGATCATGACGAAGCCGATAAAATCGCCCAAAGAATTCAGTCTGTATTTGAATTTTCGTTTGAACAAGTTTTGCCATACCAAGAGTGTCTTTCAATAGCGAATACCTTGCTGGCCATCAAGAACGAAGACACTTGTTCCTTATAAAACTGCATATAGTGCACTAGCAGAAACGGCAGCCATCAAAGGCTGCCGTTTGCTGTTGCTTCTGCTGTTTCCTCCGCTGCCATGAACCTGTTGATCAGCTGGTGGACATCTTCAGGCCTTTCCTCGGGGACAAGGTGGCCAGTCTCCTTTAAAATGATCAGTTCTGAATTCTTCAAATCGTTATTCAACTTTCTCCCAATCCGGACTGGGACGACTTTATCATGTTCACCCCAGATGAGCAGGCAAGGTGCTTTAATTTTTCGTAACTCCTCAGCTGAAAGATCGCCCTCCCGGTGGCGGATCATCATCGTTAAGGCTTTGAAAATATCATCCTCTAAAAATGGAGAGAGATAGCCATACAGCATTTCATCATTGATCATTGAATGGTCATAGACTACGTTTTGCAAGTTCTGCTTTACTCCTGAGCGTGCCAGGTGGAACTTTACATAGAGATGGAAATACGGGATGTAGCTAGAAAGTACGAGTGGCAGCTTTGCCTTTTTCAAATATCCTGAACTGCAAAGCAGAATTCCTTTTTTTGCATATTCCGGATGGTGCAGCAGAATGTTCATGGCTATTTGGCCGCCCATTGAATGTCCAACGACATTAAACTCACGGATGCCAAGGGATTTCATCAATTCAACAACCGTTGCAGCAAGGTTTTCATAGGAATATTTAAAGCTGGAAATCTTGCCGCTTTTCCCAAAAGGGGGAAGGTCCACGGAAATGACGTTATAATCCTCTTTTAACATGGGGACCAAATGCCTGAAGCTGAAAGTTGAGGAAAGAAATCCATGAAGCAAAACCAGTGTTTCCTTCGACTCCGGGTTCTGGTAGTGCTCGTAGTAAAGATCGATTCCTCTTACGGTTTTATTCCTGGCGAATTCCATCGGCTTTCACTCCTGACATTATTAGCAAATTAGGAAAGGTATGCCATTTATTTTCCCCGCAAATTCCAACTTCACACAAAAAAATGACCGGAAAACAAAAAAAATATGGACACCAATACTGGTGTCCATTAAAAAAGGGGGGAATACTAGAAAGCCTTATGGGACTAGGATAGCCAGATTGGCAGAATAGTATACATTAATTTTCGAAATTCTTATAAAAAATAAAACAGGCAGAAAGACTGCCTGCTAAGGTGTATGATGGTTATTCAGGTTACAAGCTGCTTGGTCTTTGGTCGAGTTCTGGCGGTGCAGCATAATAAATCTCTCCCATTAACTCTGACGCAGGGACATCAAGGGCTGTCGAGATCTTTAAAATCGTCTGCAATTTAGGTGTCTGCTCGCCGCTTTCGTATCTTTGTATCGTTCGCGTACCTACCCTGATTTTTAAAGCGAGCTCCTCCTGTGAGATTCCGACTCGTTCACGGCACATCTTGATATTCTGTCCAATTGCAGTCATCGCTCATCACCTCCAAAAATAAAATATCTCTTACTATAAGTTTATCATTAAATTTTTGAAAATATCGACAATAATGTGAACGTTTTCTTAACATTAAATTATACCAATCGATTGTAAAAACACAATGCCAATACCGATTGGTACGATGTAGCGGATGGAAAAGTACCAAATGTTGAATAACAACGGATTACTTCCAGTGCCCTCCTCCATTTCACGTCTGACCAATTTTCGCGGAAGCACATAGCCGACGAATATGGCGATGAAAAAGGCGCCGAGCGGGAGGGCGATATTGCTCGTCAGGAAGTCGGCAAGATCAAAGAAGGTTTTTCCAAAGAATTTCACCTCTGATAAAACGCCGAAGGATAGGGCATTCGGGATTCCTGCTGCAAAAACTAGCAGGCCAGCAATCCAGGAAAACTTTTTCCGCTTATTTGCGTCTCCTTTAGAAAGGACAGCGACGATGATCTCAAGAATTGAAAACGCGGAAGTCAATGTCGCGAATAGCAGTAAAATCAAGAAAATCGTCAAGAATACCCCGCCAAATGCCAGTTCATTAAAGACGGCAGGCAGTACAACGAAAACGAGCCCTGGCCCAGCTTCCGGCTCCAAACCAAAGGCAAATACAGCCGGGAAAATGACAAGTCCTGCGAGCAGTGAGATGAGAATATTCAACCCCACGACTGAAAACGCCGATTTCGCCAGGCTCTCCCCCTTGGACAAATAAGAAGCATAAGTCACCATAACTGACAGTCCAACACTTAGTGCAAAAAAGGACTGCCCCAGTGCCATTAATATGGTTTGACCTGTAACAGCGGACCAGTCAGGCTTCAGGAAAAATTCAACCCCGGCCATCGCTCCATCCAGTGTTAAAGACCTGATGACCAGGATGATAAACAGGAGAAACAGTGCGGGCATCATGTATTTGCTCGCTTTTTCAATGCCCTGCTGGACTCCGCCCTGTACGACCCAAATGGTTAGAATCAGGAATAACAGCTGCACTACAACTGCCTCAATAGGACTGGAAATGATGCTTTCAAAGGTTAAGCCATATTCTGCCTGGGTCAATCCTGAAAGTGATCCGGTGAAACTCCGCGCTAAATAGGAAAGGATCCAACCGCCAACTACACTGTAGAAAGACAGAATCAGGAATGAAGCAATGACACCGCCATATCCAAGCAAAGGCCATGCGCTTTTCGGAGCCAGGTGTTTATAGGACATAACGGCGTCCTTTTGGGTATTGCGGCCAATAATGAATTCAGCCAGCAAAATAGGCGCGCCTATAAAAATAGTCATCAGCAAGAAGAAGATAAGAAAAATGCCGCCTCCATTTGTACCTGCCATATAGGGGAATTTCCAAATTGCCCCGAGCCCAATGGCAGATCCAGCAGCAGCGAGGATGAATCCGAGCTTTGAAGTCCATTGTTCGTGCTTGTTCATAAGAAAACTCCTTTAGTAAAAAATCTGAATATTTTTATTTTCTGACAAAATAAAAAAATACCTTTTCATGTTACTATTTTTTCAGGAAAAAGCATAGCATTTTCAGGCTTTAAACAATTATTAAGCTTTTTGTTATTTTTTTGAAACAAATAACAAAATATGCCGTTTTATAGGTAAAGTGGTTCTCACTTGTATGGACGGAAACGTAATCGGCCGCTATCGTCTCCGGTAGGTGAAAACAACTGAATAAGATATGTACCAGTTTGGGGGATCCAAAATGAATGATGATGAATTAGTGTTCCGGGCCCGGAATGGCAATATGCAGGCTTTCGCGGAGTTGATCGATATCCACACACCAACCGTTAAGCGCTTTGCCTTCCAGCTTGGGAACAAATATGACGACATAGATGATATCACTCAGGAAGTGTTCGTCAGGGTATACCGCTTCCTCGACCAATTTTCTCATGCCAAATTCACGACATGGCTCTATAAAATCACCTTGAATGTCACGAGAGATTTTTCGCGAAATAAGCAAAGGCAAATCAAAAAGGTTCTGATGATTGGCAAGGAACGAACATACATCGGAAAGACAGCAGAAGAAAGCATCCTGCGTTATGAAGAAGACAGGACACTGCATGAATGCATACAAAAACTTGATGAGAAATATCGCGTACCAATCGTCCTCTTTTATTTTCACGAAAAGAGCTACGACGAAATCTCGGAGATTACCGGTGCATCATTGTCAAATGTAAAGACACGGATGTCAAGAGCGAAGGAACATTTGAAGAAACTGCTTACTCTAGCCGAAAAGAAGGAGGGTGAAAACCATGGATGATCAGTTATTGGAAAAACGTCTGAACAGCCTGAAAAAAGCGTACGATGAAATGCCGGAAGAAGAGAATCGTTCAGCGATCCTTGCAGCCATCAAAAGAGATCAAAAAAAGAAACCGAATAAATGGATTCACTTGCCTTACGCTGCGAGCTTTATTGGAGTTGGGATGATCGCAGGGGTTTTGATGATGCAATATATTGGGGATCAGGTGCCTTCCGGTGATAAGTCAGAGCAGTACCAGGCATCCACCGGTGAAAATAATTCCGTGGATTTGAAGGAAGCTGATGTTAAAGATGTGTTTGAGGATTTGGAGAAATACTATAATGAAAGAGTTGCTGAAACAAAAGCCGAACTGGGAATGGGGGCTGGATTTGAGAGATATTTATATCCATCCATCGGCGAGGATATCCAAAATACAAAAAATGAATTTCTAACCTATATGGAGGAACATGATACGGAGGATTTGGCAGAGGTCAGGAAAAATTTTAGAAGCCAAATCGACCAGGCCTTTACTCTTCCTTCCGAGATCATCAATAAAATCCAGAAAGAAGGCCATGAAAAAGTCGACTTTGCAGGTGACGAATTTACCTTGCTTACGCAGTTGGAATCATACACAGGCGTATATCAATATGGCATGGTATTTTACGAGTGGAATATAGAAGAGGCTATCAAAAAAGAAGGTCTGGAAGCAGTCGTTGAAAAGATGAATGCTGGCGGTAAAGGACTTGCTGATAAAGATTTGAAGAAGATGGCTGCCGTTGCAGTTGAGAACGGGTATGCGTTTCGTGAAGAAAAGGGCAAATTATTGCCATATGTGAATTTCATGGGAATCGCTGACCGCCTTCGCGTAAATGCCAACGAAGACTATATAACCTACCTGGAATTAAGAAGCAATCGGATCCAAGACAATATGGGAAAAGTGATTTCCTACAAAAATTACGCAGATGTATTGGTGAAACTTGAGACGGCAATTGGAACTGTGGAGGATTTAAAAATTAATGATATGTTGCGCGAGGATGCTAAGACACTCTACGTCATGTTTACAACCGGCTCTACCGTAAATCCGATTTACGGTGAAGATAATCTTTTAAAAGAAGAAGTGAAAGACGGCTATTTATATCTCATCAGAACCTATCCTGAGACCGACACAGCAGCTGCAGTAAAAACTATGTATGAACAGATGAAAATCAATAATTTCCAAAAGCCTGCTGATGAATGGGCCATTCGCATCAATCTTGTCTATCCAAAGTATATGAATATCCCAACCAATTCGAAGTCAGAAGATATGATTAACAAGGATGTACTTCCGATTTCAGAGGCCCTGCTGTCGAGCTATAAGGAATTTGCAGCTAAGAAGGACTTCAATATTTTGAGGAATTACGGACCGTTTGAAATCATGCAGTTGTACTTCCATGCAGACCAGAAAGGGGATTACGAAACCAAATACGCTCTTTACAGCAAGAATGGTGGGCAGCCTCCAGAAGAACAATATATACAAGAAATGAAGGAAGCAAAACTGGCACTTAGCGAAGCTCTGAAGGGATATGAGTTTGCTTCCCTGTACCATCCGGATAATGACCCGGAAGAAGTGATTGGAATCCAGCTGCATTTCAATGATCGCCCGGATGCTCCAGTCTTCCAGATGACCCAGGAGGACGGTTTCTGGAAAGTCCAGTATTTGCCATTACAGTAAGCTCGGATGGAAACACTCTTTTAGAATTATCTTATTCCTTTTGATAAATGCTACAGAATATGATATAATTTTTAATTGCGTATTAATGGGATAAAATAAAACAATATTTAGGAGTGTTTCCATGTCAGAAAATATTCAAGTAGGCAGCGTTTTAACAGGAAAAGTTACAGGAATCCAGCCATATGGCGCTTTCGTAGCGTTAGATGAAAATACACAAGGTCTAGTGCACATTTCAGAAATCACACACGGTTATGTTAAGGATGTTAACGAGCACCTTACAGTTGGCGATGAAGTGAAAGTGAAAGTTTTGTCAATTGATGAAGCTGCTGGAAAAATTGGCTTATCAATCCGTGCTACTGAAGAAGCACCAGAACAACCACAACGCGCTAAGAAGCCACGCAGTGCCAAGCGTCCAGCTGCTGTAGTTCAGCACCAGGATGACTCAGCTCAGGGTTTCAACACTTTGAAGGATAAGCTTCAAGAGTGGATCAACCAGTCAGATATGGCTAAGAAATAATTTTTCATGCAAAAACCGGACACTTTCGTCCGGTTTTTTTAATGCCTTGAAATAAGGTACAACTGCTATACCAACGCCGAGGTCATTCGGACAAGTTTAAGGGGAAGACATGAAAAGCTGTCCGTACATGAGCCAACTTCGGACAGGTTCTAGGCGAAGACGTGAAAAGCTGTCGGAACATGAACCAACTTCGGGCAGGTTTCAGGCGAAGACATGAAAAGCTGTCCGAACATGAGCCAACTTCGGACAGGTTCGAGGGGATGCCATGAAAAGTTGTCAGAACATGAGGTAACTTCAGACAGGTTTCAAGGGAAGACATGAAAAGTTGTCCAAACATGAGGTAACTTCAGACAGGTTTCAGGGGAAGACATGAAAAGCTGTCCGAACATCAGCCAACTTCGGACAAGTTTAAGAGGAAGACATGAAAAGCTGTCAGAACATGAGCCAACTTCGGACAACTTCCGGAGAAAACCAAGAGAAGCTGTCAGAACATATAGCTGCTGCAGACAGGTTCCACGGAAAAACCTGCCCCCAATCTTTTTTAGGGGGTTAAAATGAAAGAGCTTACAGGTTACAATATGATTGTCTAACCAATTTTTTCATTGGAACGGAGGAAGGTTCATGGCAACAAAAACTAATTCTTTGATCGAGCAG
The DNA here is from genome assembly GCF_002874535.1 of Mesobacillus jeotgali. Taxonomy (GTDB): domain Bacteria; phylum Bacillota; class Bacilli; order Bacillales; family Cytobacillaceae; genus Mesobacillus; species Mesobacillus jeotgali. Next base: position 3,733,906 of record NZ_CP025025.1, on the reverse strand, counting down.
ACTCAAAAGTATGGTGCGAATAACTATCATCCGCTGCCAATCGTTATTTCGAAAGCAGAAGGAGTTTGGGTAGAGGATCCTGAAGGCAACAGGTATATGGACATGCTGAGTGCGTATTCAGCAGTCAATCAGGGGCACCGCCATCCTAAGATTATCCAGGCGCTTAAAGACCAGGCTGACCGTGTGACTCTTACTTCAAGAGCATTCCACAATGACCAGCTAGGACCATGGTATGAAAAGATTTGCAAGATGACGAATAAAGAAATGGCTTTGCCGATGAACACTGGTGCGGAAGCTGTTGAAACGGCTATTAAAGCTTCTCGCCGCTGGGCATACGAGGTCAAAGGTGTTGCGGACAACCAGGCTGAAATCATCGCTTGTATCGGCAATTTCCATGGCCGCACAATGACAGCTGTTTCATTATCTTCTGAAGAAGAGTATAAACGTGGCTTCGGCCCGATGCTGCCAGGAATCAAACTGATTCCTTACGGTGACCTTGATGCGCTAAAGGAAGCGATCACTCCTAACACTGCAGCCTTTTTAATTGAGCCGATCCAGGGTGAAGCTGGAATAGTCATTCCACCAGAAGGATTCATGAAAGCTGCATACGATGTTTGTAAAGAAAACAATGTCCTGTTCATCGCTGATGAAATCCAGGCTGGTCTCGCAAGGTCTGGAAAAATGTTTGCATGCGAATGGGAGGGCATACAGCCTGATATGTACATCCTAGGAAAGGCGCTTGGCGGTGGAGTATTCCCGATTTCCTGTGTTGTAGCTGACAATGATGTACTGGGTGTATTCAACCCTGGTTCACATGGATCTACCTTTGGAGGCAATCCAATGGCCTGCGCTGTTTCTATCGCATCACTGGATGTATTGATCGACGAGAAGCTTGCAGACCGCTCTCTTGAACTTGGAGAATACTTCATCAGCAAGCTCCGAGAAATCGACAATTCCATCATCAAGGATATCCGTGGCCGTGGCTTGTTCATTGGCGTCGAACTGACCGAACCTGCACGGAAGTATTGTGAGGAGCTGAAAGAAGAGGGACTGCTTTGCAAAGAGACGCATGATACCGTCATCCGTTTCGCACCGCCTCTTGTCATCAGCCAGGAAGAACTTGACTGGGCGATTGAACGAATCAAAAAAGTATTATCATAAAAATGAGAAAACCCGCCTTTGTGGCGGGTTTTTTCATGTGAATATCGTCGGAGCTGACCGAGGCGCTTGCGCTTTTCGAATTAGCGAGTAGCTCGTGGTTCTGCTGCTCTTTCCTCTCTTTCGCTTGGTGCGAAAAGAAGACCGATGTTTATTAAACCAGCAAGACCAACCAGGCCATAAATGATTCGAGCCAATGCTGAATCCTGTCCGCCGAAAATTGCTGCAACAAGATCGAATTGGAAGAATCCTACTAACCCCCAGTTGATGGCCCCGATAATGGTAAGAACTAGTGCTGCACGTTGAATACCGCTCATGGGTGTTTCCTCCTTAAAATAAATTTGTTCTTTTATAGAGTGATTCAGCAGATGATGAATTATTCATCTGGAACATATTAAATCTTTATCCGTATGTAAAAAGATGAAACATTTTGGAGCACATTGGAGAACATTAAGAAGTGTATTTTTTGCATTGCTTTTTAAAAAGGAACATAATTAGCCTTGAGGAAGGTGATATAAATGGATAACTTTACATTTTATAATCCAACTAAACTTATTTTTGGAAAAGGTCAGCTTGAGGAAATAAAGAATGAAGTCCCTCAGTATGGCAAGAAGGTTCTGCTTGTGTATGGAGGCGGCAGCATTAAGCGAAATGGGCTTTATGATTCCGTCATAAATTATTTAAAAGAAATCGGAGCTGAGGTATTCGAACTTTCGGGCGTTGAACCGAACCCTCGTCTGTCAACTGTTCATAAAGGTGTGAAAATCTGTAAGGAGGAAGGCATTGAATTCCTGCTCGCAGTCGGCGGAGGCAGTGTAATTGACTGCACGAAAGCTATCGCAGCAGGAGCAAAATACGATGGCGATGCATGGGATCTTGTCACTAAGAAGGCTTTTGCATCAGAAGCACTTCCATTTGGTACTGTATTGACATTGGCCGCTACAGGCTCTGAGATGAATGCTGGTTCCGTCATCACCAATTGGGAAACGAATGAAAAATATGGCTGGGGCAGCCCGGTGACGTTCCCTAAATTCTCAATTTTGGACCCTGTAAATACATTTACAGTTCCTAAGGACCAAACGATATACGGCATTGTTGACATGATGTCCCACGTATTCGAGCATTATTTCCATCTGACAGAGAACACTGAATTCCAGGACCGCATGGCTGAATCCTTGCTTTTGACTGTGATGGAAACAGCTCCAAAACTGCTTGAGGATCTAGAGAACTACGAGTATCGTGCAACGATTCTTTACTCAGGAACGATGGCATTGAACGGGATCCTTAACATGGGTTACCGTGGCGATTGGGCTACTCATAATATCGAGCACGCAGTATCGGCAGTGTATGATATCCCTCACGGAGGCGGGCTGGCCATCCTGTTCCCGAACTGGATGAAGCATAACCTTAAGGTGAAACCGGAACGCTTCAAGAAAATGGCTGTCAGAGTTTTCGGCGTAAATCCAGAAGGCAAGACAGACGAAGAAGCAGGTCTGGAAGGTATCGAAAAGCTGCGTGAATTCTGGAACAGCATCGGTGCACCATCACGACTTGCTGATTATGACATCGATGACAGCAAGCTGGAGGTAATGACAGATAAAGCGATGGTCAATGGAGAGTTTGGCAATTTTTCAAAACTGAAACGTAATGATGTACTTGAAATCTATCGTATGTCTTTATAAAAAGCTAAAGGACCTATGGGAATATTCCCTGGGTCCTTTGTCTTTCTATGGGTAAAAAATCTCATGGGATTTTTATGAAATATGCCTCCGTTGCACTGAAATAATCATCTTTTTCGGATAAAAAATGAAACAGCAGAAAAATTTACCAATATATTTTCTAGGTCTAAATGTTTAAGTTGCTGGTTAACTGTGGTAAGTCTCTAAATGTAAGACAATGGAGCAGCAGGAACAATTTACATAAAAATAGACATTAACACCAATCATGCTCACGGCAAACCTGATTGAAAGACAGGGACGCAAAGCAAGGAGTCTAAGGCTGTAGCTTTCCAGCTAAGATTGTCCTAGCTGCCATGAAATTAGAGATATTCTGGCTGTTGTTTTGTCTAGTAAAAAAGGATGAATACAAGGAAAAGGAGGCAAGAGCTCTTACGAAATAACTGAATATTCAGTTATTTTTGGTGCAAAATTTTATTCGAAAAGGGGTAGAAATTTTGAAAATTAAAAAGCGCTTATCCATCTTAGTTGCTTTCATGTTATTGTTTATGATTACTTTCCCGGTTACAGGTGCGTTTGCTGCGGAAAATAGTGAGCAAAAAACAAACTCTCAGCAAGAAAGTACTGTTAAACAAAAAAGCAGCAAAGTAACTGTAAAGACTACGGATCAAAATGAGGAGTCTAATGGTGATGCAAAAGCGGCATCTACGGAAAATGAAACAAATACTGAGGAAGATTCAGAAACTGAAACAACAGCTGACCAAACGGAAAGCAACTCTGAACAAGAAACAACAAATGAACCTGAAGCAGCTGAGAATAGTGACAATCAGGAAGACGTTGCTGAAGAAGAAAATAATACTTCAGGGGAAAATAATACTCAAGATGAAACTAATACAGAAGAAAATGATGCACCAGAAGGAGATAATGCTTCAGAAGGAGAGAATGCACCAGAAGGAGAGAATGCATCAGAAGAAGATAAAGATGCAGAAGAAAATAATGCTGCTGAAGAAAGCGGAAATGAGTCGACACCAGCTGATGGTACTGTACCAGGAGATGAAAATAAAAGCACGCAGATTCACCTGCACATCGACAAATGTGTCAATCCTCTTGAAACAGCCTTTGTTCAGGTTAATGATCAGTGGGAGGAAATGACGAATCCGGGTTCATCCCCTTTATATAAATCTTTTGATGATGGTGAATTCATAAAAGATGATGTTACGGCTTTCAAACTGATTTTTACAACAGGTGAAGAGCTTGTCATCCCAGTCAGTGAAGTAAGAGTAGGAGTGGAAGCAGAAGGCTCGGTTAATTATTGGCTGGATATTTGTGAACTTCCTGTAGAAGAACCATCTGAACCGGGTGATTCAGAGGATACTGATGAAACTGTGAACATACTATCAATGATTAGAATCTTGATAGACGACACTCCACGTCCAATTGAAAAAGTAACATTGGTAATGATGAGCGGCAAGAGAATTGATCTTGAAAGAATCAATGAACTATTTAGCCTCACTCTGACGGAAGAAATACAACTTGAATTGATTCGTGGCCTTGAGATTACCAGCAACGGTGAAACAAAATTAATTCTGCTTTCGCAAATCGAGTCCCTGGAAATTGTCGAAAGTGTGCTGACACTACAATTAAACTGGGATATGGAAGGTGAAATGGTAGAGGAAGACGCAGAAGAGGCGGAATCAGACGAGGATACTGATACGACAGCGCAAGGAAATAATTCAGGATCCGGAAATACATCTGATGGCACAACAACTAAACAGGTATGGAACGGTGAGGTCCTTCCTCAAACCGGTGAAAGCAGCAGGACAATGTTCTATGTACTTGGCTTCTTGATTGCAGCAGGAGGAGTCATGCTAAGATTCAGGAATCCATTGAGGAATTAAACTCGAGTTGGAGGGGAAGCGATTCCCCTCTTTTATTTTTATACGAGGTGAAGTTATGAGAAAAGCATTGTCGTTATTAATGATTCTTGCTGGTCTATCGATCTTCTTTTATCCAGCTGCAAACGATTACTACACTTCCTACAGTCAGGAGAAAATGATTGAAACGTGGGAGGACAGCAGTCAGGAGAATAAGGTGGCTGCCGAGAGTCTGAGGGAACTTGAGGAAGTATTCAGTATCGAAACACATGCAGAGAGCAGTGTGGATGAAGTTCCGCCAGCTGAAAAACAAGAGGCTGAAAAGCTGCTGGCCGAAAATAAAAAGGAGACAAAACAGAAACTGTCCGCCGGCATGGTCGGCGTAATTGAAATAGACAAGATTGGCGTTAAGCTGCCCCTGCTATATGGTGTATCGGATAAAAACCTGGATAAGGGTGCTGGACTCCTGCAGGGTACACCGGCTCCTGGAATGGCAGGGAACAGCGCAATTGCCGCCCACCGGAACAGAGCGTATGGAAGCATGTTCAACCGGCTTGATGAAGTTGGCAAAGGGGATATCGTGACGGTAAGAGATAAAAACAACACTTACCAATACGAAGTATATGAAACTTTAGTGGTGGAGCCTCATGAAACTTCTGTACTAAATGGCAGCCAGGATGAAAAGGTACTTACCCTTATTACATGCACACCAATTGATACGGCAACACACCGGTTGATTGTCAAAGCGAAAATCAAACCGTAAGACAATCTTTTGTTTTTGTCCATGATGAGAGGGTATGAGGTTAAAAGAAAAACTATCCTAGGAGGAGAAAATGGAATTTAACAGTGTTCTGCTTGCATTCGTTTTTATCGCAGTCTTGCTGGCTGCTGGGATGCTCCTGCGGATGACGATTCCTTTTTTCCAAAAGTATTTTATCCCTACCTCCCTTATTGCAGGTTTAATTGGATTGTTAATGAGTAAGGAAGCATTGGGAAAGCTGGGATCGATCATTCCTGGAGCCGGCTTTCTGGAAAATGGCGTATATACTGAAAAAGTGTACGATGTGATGCATTCGATTCCTGAAGTCACGATCACGATTATTTTTGCCTCGCTTTTTTTAGGTAAAAAAATACCCGGGTTCAAAAAGATATGGAAAATTGCCGGTCCTCAAGTTGCCTATGGCCAAACCGTATCATGGGGCCAGTATGTTGTCGGAATCCTTTTGGCGATTTTCGTTTTGAAGCCAGTATTCGACCTGCCTCCAATGGCAGGTGCGTTAATTGAAATCGGATTTGAAGGCGGGCCTGGAACAGCAGCCGGGATGAGAGGCACTTTTGAGGCGCTTGATTTTTCCGAAGGAGCCAGCATCGCGCTTGGACTGGCAACAGTCGGAATCCTATCTGGTGTGATCACAGGCATTATCATTGTCAATTGGGGTATCAGGAAAGGGATGGCGAAGGAAGCGAAGAAATCCTCCGAACTCTCTGACCGCGAACAAAAAGGTCTCTATCCAAAGGATGAAGAAAAACCGGCTGGAGAGTTATCAACAAGGTCGGAATCAATTGAATCGCTGACAGTCAACTTCCTCTTCATTTTTGTCGCAATCGGCGCAGGAATGCTTTTATTAAAGGGTCTGTTGTTCCTTGAAAATACCACCTGGGGTCCGGCTTACGATATAGAAATCATCAAGCATGTCCCATTATTTCCTATGGCCTTGCTTGGAGGAGTGGCAACTCAGCTTCTATATGACCGGTTCATCCCGTTTAAGCTTATTGATAAAAAGGTTCTGGCGCGGATTGAGGGGTTTTCCCTGGATGTCTTGATTGTTGCCTCGGTAACGACTTTATCTATTTCAGCGATCAGTGAGCATATCCTGCCTTTCTTGATACTTGCAGGAGCAGGGATTGCGTTGAATCTTGCTGCGTTTTTCTTCCTTGCAAAAAGGGTGATGCCCGATCACTGGTTTGAGAGAGCTGTGCTCGAATATGGACAATCCATGGGAATGACCACTACCGGTTTACTCTTGCTGCAAATAGTGGATCCAGAAAAAGAAACGCCTGCACTCAACGCGTTCGGCTATAAACAAATCATGTTTGAGCCTATAGTGGGGGGAGGCCTTTTCACTGCTGCCTCCATGCCGATCATCGCACAATTCGGCCCGGTTCCAGTTTTGATCGGGACAGGAATCCTGTTTGCTGGATGGTTGGCAATCGGTCTCTTTTACTTTGGAAAAAAGAACAAAGAGGGTGCCCGATTGTGATGAAAAAAACTTTTTAATAAGTTTACTTAAAATTTCACAATTGGGCACGCTTACATCTGAGAGTGTTTCTTGATTATTGGGATTCATTTCGATAAAGTGATAGAGAATATAAAATAATGGAGGATCAGACATGACACATGTTCGTTTTGATTACTCAAAGGCGCTAAGCTTTTTTGGTGAACACGAAGTTACATACTTAAGAGATTTTGTTAAAGTAGCCCATCATTCATTACATGAAAAGACTGGTGCAGGCAGCGACTTTCTAGGCTGGATCGATCTGCCTGTAGACTATGATAAAGAAGAATTCGCACGCATCCAGAAATCTGCGGAAAAGATTAAGAGTGATTCTGATGTCCTGCTTGTTGTAGGGATTGGCGGCTCTTATCTTGGTGCACGTGCTGCGCTTGAATTTTTACAGCACAGCTTCTATAACGCTCTTTCAAAAGAAAAGCGCAAGACACCGCAAATCATCTTTATCGGCAATAACATCAGTTCATCTTATATGACAGACGTTATGGACCTTTTAGAAGGAAAAGATTTCTCGATCAATGTTATCTCAAAATCTGGAACAACGACGGAGCCTGCAATCGCATTCCGTATTTTCCGCAAGCTTCTTGAAGAGAAGTATGGAGTGGAAGAAGCCCGCAAGCGCATTTATGCAACAACGGATAAAGCACGCGGTGCATTAAAAACTCTTGCTGACGAAGAAGGCTATGAATCATTCGTGATTCCTGATGATGTTGGCGGACGTTACTCTGTATTGACGGCTGTAGGTTTGCTGCCAATCGCTGTCAGTGGTTCAAATATCGAAGCCATGATGAAAGGTGCAGCACAGGCAAGAGAGGATTTCGGAAAGTCAGAGCTTGAAGAAAATCCTGCCTACCAGTACGCTGCAGTACGTAACGCGCTTTACAACAAAGGCAAAACAATTGAAATGCTGATCAACTATGAGCCATCCCTTCAGTACTTCTCTGAGTGGTGGAAGCAGCTATTCGGCGAAAGTGAAGGAAAAGATCAGAAGGGAATTTATCCTTCTTCAGCGAACTTCTCTACTGACCTTCACTCACTTGGACAGTATGTGCAGGAAGGCCGCCGTGACTTGTTTGAAACAATCATCAAGGTCGAGAAACCTCGCCATGAAATGACAATTGAAGAAGCTGCAAGCGACCTTGACGGCTTGAACTATCTTGCTGGCAAGACAGTTGACTTCGTAAACAACAAAGCATTCGAAGGAACAATGCTTGCGCATACTGATGGCGGCGTACCGAACCTGGTACTGACGATTCCACAGCTTGATGAGTATACATTCGGTTACCTGGTATACTTCTTCGAAAAAGCCTGCGCAATGAGCGGCTACCTGCTAGGTGTGAATCCATTCGACCAGCCAGGTGTTGAAGCATACAAAGTGAACATGTTCGCATTGCTCGGCAAACCAGGATTCGAAGAAAAGAAAGCTGAATTGGAAAAGCGCCTTAAATAATATCGAAAAAGGAGTAGCCGACACAAGCGGGTGCTCCTTTTTTGTGAGGTGATATTTTTTGGAACTGGAAAAAATCGCACGAAATTTCCAGTTCGCCAATAAATTTAGATTTTCGCCAATAAAGTAGTCAAAATCGCCAATAAAAATAAATTATCGCCAATAAAATTGTGAACTCCGCCAATAAAATTGTGAAAACCGCCAATAAACGTAAAACCCCAGCAATCATGGCCCGCATAAAGTTGGATTCCAAGCTAAATCCCCTCGTCCAGTGCTCATTAATTTGCTGCTTTTGGTTAAAACTAAGTAAAAACACACTGGAAAGGCGGAAACGACCATTGATTGAGATACAATCTGAGCTAGAGGGCAAACATTTTGATCTTTTTAAACTGGAGCAGATGCTGAAACCGTTGGGATATTCAATCGGAGGAAACTGGGATTACGACCATGGTGCGTTTGATTATAAAATAGATGACGAAGTTGGGTACCAATTTTTGAGGCTCCCATTTAAGGCGATTGATGGGCAGCTTGATTCGAAGGGCTGTACTGTTCAATTTGAGCGCCCTTTCCTGCTTTCCCATAAATACCAGCGTGGAATCGATGACCATGCGGAGATTGGGAATGCCAGCGCATCCTTCAACCAGTTCCAGGAACCAGTCGATAAGGATGCGAGCTTTCCGGAGAAGTACATCGAAGTAGGTCGTTCGCTTGTCCGCGAAGTAGAATCTGCTTTGTTGCATTAATCGTCATTTAATATCGCGAGTAACTGATCATCGTATTTAATTTTGATATTGTTTTTGGGGTTGACGATCACGTCATCCCCTCTTTTACGTCCAATCAATATAACATTCCGCTCCTTCAGCAAAAATCGGCTAGCATCCTGAAAATTCTTGTCAATCAATGAAGCTTCAGCCTCAATATAAGTCAAGCGTTTTCCGTTCAATTCGCCAAGCAAATCCAATAAAGGGTTCACGACCTCCGCGGAGGCAATGCTGTTTAACAGGACGGCACTGGTCAGAGCGTTTGCAGGGATCAGTTCATCAGCTCCCGCTCTCCTCGCATTATTGATCTGTTCGCCTGTTTGGATTTCTGCGATGCATCGGATGTCCGGGTTCAAGCCTTTGATCGCTAGCAGCGTGAGAATTGTATTCATATCGGCCTGCAGCTCATCAAGGTTTTGGTCTGATGTAATAATTACTTTCCTGGCTGTTGTGATACCGGCACTCAATAAGGTATCATCCTTGTTCGCGCGGCCTCTGATGAAATGGACATTGTCGTCCTTAATGGGGTTTGACCCCAGTGTATCGTCTACCAATATGATGGTTTCATCCGCCTCTATGAGAGAGCGGATAACTGAGCGAGATCTCTCGTTCCAACCAATGATGATAATATGGCTACTTCCTCTAAAGCCTACCTTTCCTTCAGCATATGCATTTTGTTTGGTGACTGTCGCAGCAGATAGGTGGATGAAATAGGATGATAAAAATCCTGTGCCAATCAGCAGAAGCAGGATGGCTGTTATTCGTCCCCACGTAGTAACGGGATAGAAATCTCCGAACCCAACTGTTGATGCCGTAATGATCGCCCACCAAACTCCATCAAAGATAGTCGGAAAGCTTTTCGGTTCTACAAAATGAATGACTACGCCAAACAAAGAAATCATCATCGCGGCAATCATCAGGATCCTCAACAAAATCGGAAGTTTTACGAAACGCATATATAATTGATTAGTCATCATAGTCCCCCTCTAATTTCTTTCTTTATGTATGAAAACAATATTTACTTTTCCCTTGTTTTTCTATTCAAAAACAGGCTCAGGCAAATTTATGTAATTCTATTTTCGTCGAGCATTTTCTTTTTTACACAATAAATAAGGAATTGTTCATTAGCCCGTACCTGTTTTCTGCACATACATATGCTGGATAGTAAAGGAGGGATGATGATATGTCATTCAACTGGGGTTCTAATGTCTTGCTTTTTCTTGCTTGCATGCTCTCAGGTTGGGTACTGATTGAATTCGGGCCGTTGCTGCTGACCCTTGCAGGAATGGGCATTTTCGGTATTATTGGAGTAATTGTCATTGTGCTTTTTGCTTTCGTCATTATCTTTATTGGCTTAAGAGTATTATTCAGAGGCGGTTGGCGCAGCTGACGTTTCTTTTAAAAGAACCTGTCAAATTGGGCAGGTTCTTTTTCTTGTCTAAAGAGAGATAAACTTGGACATTCATAAATATATTTTTAAGAGTGAAAGGAATTGGAGTGGTGCACATGCAAGAATTTATCATGGCTGTTTTGGACTGGCTGTCGGGCCTTGGTTATATTGGAATTGCTATTGGATTGATGCTTGAGGTCATCCCGAGTGAAATTGTCCTTGGCTATGGCGGGTATATGATTTCAGAGGGGACCATCGGTTTTACCGGTGCGGTTGTTGCTGGGACGATCGGCGGGACAATTGCGCAGCTGTTCCTCTATTGGCTTGGCTATTTTGGCGGCCGACCGATGCTGGAGAAATACGGGAAGTACTTATTGATCAACAAGCACCATCTGGAAGTATCGGAAAAATGGTTCAACCAATATGGTTCAGGGGTCATTTTCTCGGCAAGGTTCATTCCAGTGGTCAGGCATGCAATTTCGATACCTGCGGGAATTGCGGGCATGTCAGCCATTAAGTTCACGCTATATACCATCGCCGCAATGATTCCCTGGACAGTGTTTTTCCTTTATCTAGGCATCGTGCTCGGAGAAAATTGGTCAGAAATCAAGGACATTGCCAAGCCGTTCATCATCCCAATCAGCATCATTGCGTTTGGGGGAGGTGCAATCTACATACTGGCAGCACGAAAACAAAAGAACATATAAAAAACTCAGGATATGTAGCTCAGGATATTTCCTGAGCTTTTTATATGACCAAAACTCATAAAACATAGCAGCTTAGTAAAAGTTAAGAAAAGGAAAAGCAACTGGCAGGGAGTAGATGCAATTTGTTAAAGGAAATGCTCAGGCTGCTCAACAAACAGCAAAAACAACCTGCTCCCTCGGCAGAAAAGCTGACAGGGGAGCAGGATGACCTGAAGGATCGGAAGTTTTCACGAAATCTTGAAGACAATTTGTCTGTGATCAAAAAGCTCTATAGCATTCCTGACAACAAGGACGTAAAATTGCGGGAATTGCATCTGGAGGGCTTCGGTAAAAATGCAGCCCTTATATTCATCAGCACAATATCAGATGTTAAGAGTATAGAAGAAAACATCCTCAAGCCTTTAACGGAAAATACCTCGGCAAATAAAAAGGTTAAGGATGTTGTTTCCATCCAGATGGTCCATGAAATTGAGATTTTCAAGGATGCTGTCAAGGATGTGAATAAAGGGAATGCCCTGCTGATATTGGATGGTGAAGCAAAAGGATATATTCTTGATTGTCCGGATTTCCAGAGCAGGGCAATTGAAAAACCCGAAAGTGAAATTTTAATCAAAGGACCGAAAGAGGCTTTCAATGAAAAAGTAGTGGCAAATATCTCACTGCTAAGAAAGAAAATAAAGAATGAGAACCTGATTGTCGAAGTGATCGAAGTATCGCAGCGCTCGCATAATGATGTGTACATTCTTTATATTCGCGGCCTTGCCAATGAGAAGCTGGTGGACAATATCAAGGAGCGATTGGGCAGTCTTGAGGTTAATGCCCTTCAGAACCTTTCGTTGCTGGAGGAATACATAGAGGAGCGGAATTACTCCCTGTTCCCGAGCGTATTGACAACGGAACGACCTGATCGGGCAGCCTCTTTCCTTGAAGATGGTTATATTGCTTTGCTTATGGATAACTCACCTGACAGCATGGTCCTGCCGGCAACATTCTGGTCATTTTTCCATAGTCCGGAAGATCACTACTTGAGAATCCATTATGGGAATTTTACTAGAGCCTTAAGAATGGTTGCACTTTTCATTACGCTTTTCACTTCGGCCATCTATATTGCAATAACTACCTTTCATGCCGAAATGATTCCACCGGACTTACTGCTGGCGATTGCCTCTTCCCGTGAGAAAGTGCCCTTCCCTGCAGTAATTGAAATTTTGATAATGGAAGCTGCTTTTGAGCTGATTCGGGAAGCGGGACTGCGTGTGCCCAGTCCGATCGGTCCGACGATCGGCATCGTAGGGGCGCTGATTCTTGGACAGGCTGCCGTTGAGGCGAATATCATTTCTCCAATTGTCATCATTGTGGTGGCACTAGGCGGTCTGAGTTCCTTTGCTGTTGCGGATTTAAGCCTAAACTTCGCTGTTAGGCTCATCCGTTTTGCTTTTATCATGAGTGCAGCATTATTTGGGATCTATGGGATGACAGCATTTTTTGCTGCTGGTATTTTTTATTTGGTGTCACTCAAATCTTTTGGTGTTCCATACTTAGCACCGCTGTCTCCAAGTTATAAATCGTCCAAGGATACTATTTTTCGGCGGCTTGTGAAAAATGAAAAACTCCGGCCTGGATTTTTGAAAACCTCTGATTTACAAAAAAAAAGCGATGGGGCATAAGCAATGAAACAAAACGAGGGGAAAATTGGGATAAAAGAATATGTTGCAATCATTTCCTTAGCAATTGGCACCAAGCTTAGTGACGATACTCCCACAATTATATTTGAAAATGCAAGAAACGCCGGATGGATAGTCGTATTGCTGATGGGATTGATGGCGTTTATTCCGGTTATTCTGTTGATTAAAGTTTTTTCAGCTCATAAAGGCAAGGATTTGCATGAGGTCATCATCCATATATTTGGAAGATTTTTCGGGACAATCATATCAATTCTTCTCCTGGTGGCAGGAGTTGCTTCCATTATCGCTGATACAGGAATATACGTTGATATAATCGGAACCATGTACTTTACCAAAACTCCTCCTAGTATCATTTATGTCATGTTGATGCTGGTCTGCGCCTATGGAGCCAAGAGGGGAATTGAGCAGATTGGAACTGTGGCTTGGGTTTTGCTGCCATATTTAAAGATCACTTTGTTCATAGCGATACTAGTCAGTCTTAATGCTGGCCACTTTGATTATATTTTTCCGATTTTGGGCGAAGGCAGTATGGAGATTCTTAAGGCCTCTGCCAAAAATGTATCAATCTTTTCGGATTTATTTTTTATTGGGTTGATTGCTCCGCTGGTAACATCTTTCAAGGATTTTAAAAAAGGCACGCTGTTGGGTTTGGTTTTGGTCACACTGGAAATCAGTCTGGCAATGGTCACATTTGTGATGATTTTTGATTACACAACGGCCGAGATGCTAAGTTACCCTTTCCATGAAACAATCAGGTATATCCAGATTGGCTTCCTGCAAAATGTAGAAACCTTATTCTTCCCATTTTGGCTGGTGGCTACTTTTATAAGGTTTTCTTTTTATTTGTATATCAGTGCGGTACTTCTGGCAGGAATCCTGAAAATTAATGAATTTGAATATCTGATACCGTTAATAACGACACTGATCATTTTAATTGGTATTGCACCAGACAGCCCATCAATCGTACTTTTTAATATGAGGCAAAACCTATTGATGCTGATCAGTCCGGTATTTTTATTCCTGCCGCCGCTAATGTGGCTAATCGCGAAGATACGGGGAGATTTTAAAAATGGGACAGTTCAAGAAACTAACTAAAATCTCTATTATGACCTTCATCATCCTTTCTTTGACAGGCTGTTGGGATAAGAAGGAACTTGACCAAAAAGCTTATGTGATTGGTATTGGTCTTGATACACATGAGAAAGAAGGAAAAATAAAGGTGACGTACTTAGTCGCCAATCCTGAGGTGGGTTCGCAGCAATCGGGAGGCGGGTCAACTGAATCTCCGGAGGAAATCATTTCGCTAGTGGCCGATGATTTCATCAGTTCGCGGAATACAGCGAATACAGTCATCTCAAAGGAAATCTCTTATGACTTGTTAAATGTCATCATTGTATCGGAGGAGTTAGCCAGGAAACCTGATTTTATCAGAGTGATCTACTCTGCAACGAAAGACAGGGAAATCAAAAGGACCACGGAATTGGTCATAACAAAAGAAAGAGCCGAAAAATTCATATTAAACAATAACCCATTTCTTGAGACCAGGCCTCATAAATTTTTTGAGTTCATGATCAGCAGGGGTGAAGAGACAGGAATGATTCCTAACACCGATTTAAATGGTTTTTTCCAGGTGGCAGAAAGTGACGCAGATTTATTCCTGGGAATTTATGCTTCAACTGAAAAGGAAAAAGATAAAGACATCGCTTCTGATGATGATTTCATGGCGGGGGAAGTCCGATTTGGCGGAAAAACGAATGACACACAATTCAGTGGATCTGCTGTTTTTAAAGAAGGAATAATGATTGGCAAAATCACAGGAGAAGAAACACGAATATCATCCTTACTGGACAACACATGGGAAGTAGCAGACTTTATGACCACATTCAAGGATCCATTTGATGAGCGGTATCGGATCTCTGCAAGAGTCATCAAACAAAGAAAGAACAGATATGACTTCAAGCAGCGAAACGGTAAAGCGATTGTTGATATAAGGGTTCCAGTTTATATTGAAATACTCAGTGATCCGAGTATGGTCAATTATGCCAAAAACAAAGAAAAAGTAGATGAATTGAAGAAGTCGATGAAAAAAACAATGGAAGAACATCTAACACAATACATTAAATATACTCAGGAAGAACTCAAAGGTGATACTTTCCATTTATCTGTTCCGATAAGGAAGTGGTTTTGGACACTACAGGAATTCAGGGATTTCGACTGGATGAAATCCTATCCCGATGCTGAAATCAATGTGAATGTCGATATCCGATTTGGCGAGTTTGGCCGGCAGACTAAGCTTCCTCAGCTTGAAGAAGTGAGGGATTGAGATGATCTTTTGGATTTGGGGAGGGGTGCTTTTGGTATTTTTGTACTCCCTCGCCTTCGCAGTCACCATATGGAAGCAAAAAAACAGGGCAGGAGCGATTGTAGTTGGCCTTCTTTCCTTTGCTGTGTTAATTCTGCCTTATTTTACATATTTAAAATAAACACTGGATTGGGAAATAGAAATTTTGGATTCGGGTACTCTCTTCCGATTTTTAAAAGTTATAAACATTGTGATAATATAAATGTAATTAATATTAAATGGGGTGTAGGGGATGAGCCTGGTTGGATATAACTTCGGGAAAATTCTTAGGTCTTCTAGGGTTTTTAAAGGTTTGACTGAGCCGCAATTGGCTGAAGGAATCTGTTCTGAAGAGGATATCATTCGATTTGAAAAAGAAGAGAAATATCCAACAATCGATCAATTATCGAAAATCGCTTCAAAGCTTGAAGTAGAGCTCAATCATTTTTTCGATATCGCTTCTACTGAAACTTACAATTACGCAATCGCGGTTACGGAGATAATAAAAAAGTATAAAAGAGAGCGGGACTATGCCGCAATCAATGAGATCATCCAGAAGGAACAGGATAATCCGCTGTTCAAACATACATCATTCAATCAATTCTTGGTATGGCACCAGGGAATATGCAGCTATTACCTTGAGGGAGATAGACAGAAATCCCTTGGCTTACTAGGCCAGGCATTGGGCATGACCCATCAGGAACCGAATGCAATGACAGAGCGTGAAATTGAGATTCTGACCAGCATGGCGATCATTGAAAAGGATAGCGGGAACCTGGATAATGCTGTCGAGCTTTTTCAAAAAGCCCTGAACCAATTGACAGAGCTTCCACAAGTTCAGGATTCAAGAATCTGGCTAAGGATTCTCTATGGTCTTGCCCAGGCACTGTCAAAGCTTGAGAGATATGAAGAATCCCTCATCTATTCCAGCAAAGGGATCGACAATTGTATATATGAAGAAAACATGTATTTATTTGGAGAACTTTGTTACCAAACAGGCATGAATTACATTAAATTGGGTAAAGAAAACAAAGGTAAGGAATATCTTGAAAAAGCAGTCACGATTTTCAAGCTGCAGAAGAATGAGAAGTTTGCTAGTTTAGTAATGGATGAAATGGAAAAATTATTGAAGTATTGCTGATTGTTTTACCCAGGTAGGAGGTATAAAATGAAAAGAATATTAATCTTGCCACTTATAGCAGCTTTTGTTGCAGGTGTGTTGTGCTGGAATTCCTTTGATAAGAACCTGGGCGACCTGCCATCCCAGCATTCGCAGAACGGCACAACCATAGCCGACCTGCCATCCCAGCACTCGCAGAATGGCACAATCATAGCCGATCTGCCGTCCCAGCACTCACAAGATGGCACAATCATAGCCGATCTGCCGTCCCAGCACTCACAAGATGGCACAATCATAGCTGACTTGCCATCCCAGCATGAACATAATAAAGTATTAGTTTAAGGAAACTTTTGAGACAGCCTGGACCGATTTGGTTAGGTTGTTTTTTATTGTGTATATAAATTATAAGATGATTTCGTTGTGGTTAGTTATATGGGTTTTCTTAATCCAGCTCCAGCGCCTAGCCCCTCGAGTCGCTTCGGTCCGCCCAATGAAGTCAAAGAACGACTTCACCGGTCGTCCCTCCAGCGCTTGTCGGGGCTGAACGAGGCGCTTGCGCTTTTTGTTCCGCAATTCTTTTTCTTTATGTTTTCTGCAACATCTTAAGTTAAAATAGATTCAGTACATAGAAAAAGGTTCTGGATTTTATCCAGAACCCTTCTTGCTAGTCGAATGAAATGCTGGAGTTGTAATTACAGGCTATTCATATGGCCGCTATCCATCATATTAAAGTTTTTGCTCGGCATGGCCCCGTTTGTACCATGGCAGTCATTGTACATTTGCTTGACTTCTTCATCGGACAAGCCTGGGTGCATATTTTCAATTAACGGCTTCATTTGGCCAAAATTAAAAGTACCTTTACCTTCTGTCCCTTCCTCTGCAAAGGCAGCAGTACTTGCTCCAAATATCAATGCTGCGCCTAATAAACTTAACGTAAGTTTTTTCATGTCTTGGTCAGCTCCTTTCAGGTATACATAAATTTTACCGGGACAGTTTGCAAAAACTAAGCAGAAGCAGTGACAAAGTTTTGAAATTTAACTGGAGGCTGGCATATGTCATTATTAGAAACTCTATCTGGCCAGCCGGTTTGGTTTGCCATTATCATTAGCCTTGCAGTCAGTATAGTGATCGCAATAGCCGGTATTATTCCGAGTGCTTTTGTGACAGCGGCAAACATCGTTTATTTCGGATTTGTCTGGGGACTTTTTCTCTCCATTATAGGCGAAGCTTTAGGGGCGGTCATAAGTTTTATTCTGTATCGGAAAGGGCTTAAAAAGCTGGGTGGCAATATCGATTCATCAAGAACGATTAAAGTTCTGGAAAGGCTCAAGCAAACACATGGCATGGAGGCGTTCATGCTGGTGATTTTACTAAGACTTTTTCCGTTCGCTCCATCCGGACTCGTCACTCTGGCCGCTTCATACAGCGCAATGGGGACATGGACTTTTACTGTATCAAGTACAATAGGGAAAATTCCGGCCCTCTTTATTGAGGCATATTCAGTACATACTGTACTTGGTTGGGAAACTGAATATCAGCTTGCTGCTACCATTTTTGCAGCAGTGGCTGGAATTTGCTACTATTACTGGAAAAAAAGAAGAAAACGGAGGAAGTAGTATGTTTAACAATAGATTCATTTTGGTCACAACCCTGGCCGCTGGAATGTTCGTATTTACTGGATGTTCAGGTGAAGAAAATCAGGAACAGGCAAAGCCTGCTTCTGAGGAAAATAATGCAGAGAATGAGGAGCAAAAGCAATCTGAGGAGGTATCAGAGGCTGATTTTATCATAAAGGCTGCTCCGCAAAAAATTGATCATATTCACGGAATTGGTTACCCGGGAAATGATGAGGGTTTATATGTCGCCTCCCACCATGGTTTGAAGATATTCAAAGATGGTCAATGGCTGGAAACGACTGACGAAAACCATGACTACATGGGATTTCAGGCTTTTGAAGGTGGCTTTTTTGCAAGTGGCCATCCAGCAGAGGGCTCAGACCTGAAAAATCCGCTTGGCCTTGTGAAAAGTACCGACAAGGGCAACACACTTAAAAAAATAGCTTTTTACGGGGAGAGCGATTTTCATTTTCTTTCTGCTAGCTACAAGGATGACGTCTTATACTTGATTAATGAAGAGCCTAATTCTGAGCTGGAGCGAGGCGTATATGTCTCCAAAGATAGAGGTGGAGCATGGGAACTTGTAGAACTTAATGGACTTACTGCAAATTCCCTTGGGATGATTGCAGTTCATCCTGAAAAAGGCGGAACTATAGCGATGTCTACGAGAGAAGGGATTTTTGTTTCGAACGATTATGGGAAGACCATGGAAAGAGCTGGAGATTATCAAATGGTTACGGCTGCAGCCTATTCTAAGGGGGCCTTGTATATCGCACCAGTCGTGAATGAAGAGATTAAGCTAATCAGACTTTCAATAGAGCAGGGAAATGCAGGGGAGGAAGTGACCATACCTAACCTGAAGTATGACAATCCGATTACTTATATAGCTGCTGACCCAGAGCAGGAAGACCGGATTGCATTCATTACCATCCTGAACGACCTTTACGAAACAGAGGATGGCGGGAAGACTTGGAATCAGCTTTTGGTCAACGGAAGAATTGAATAGGTGGGGCCGCGGCATCATTTGCTGTGGCTTTTTTGGCCTTTTCGCTTTTGTAGTAGACACTACTCTCCCTGGGATACATACCTGACAAATGGTTTCT
This sequence comes from Mesobacillus jeotgali, assembly GCF_002874535.1. Taxonomy (GTDB): domain Bacteria; phylum Bacillota; class Bacilli; order Bacillales; family Cytobacillaceae; genus Mesobacillus; species Mesobacillus jeotgali. The sequence continues at coordinate 3,714,737 of NZ_CP025025.1, read as the reverse complement.
AAAATTATTGCAAGTAATAAGCAGGAACAGCAACCAGGCAAAAATGGTTGCTGTTTTTTCATGTTTTTTTTTACAATATACGCATAGTTTTTACCTCGGGAGGTATATATACTAGGGAGTATTTTTACAGTATGGATTCCGGGAATTCATAAATACTAATGTGAAGGAAGGGGGATTACTATGTCAATTTCTGCGGATAAAGTACTGGACGCAAAAGGACTTGCGTGCCCAATGCCGATTGTCAAAACAAAGAAAACCATGAATGAGCTGGAGCCTGGCCAGGTTATCGAGGTGCAGGCAACGGACAAAGGATCGACAACTGATTTAAAAGCATGGGCTGAAAGTACAGGCAATCAATACCTCGGTACAATAACTGAAGGAGATGTGCTTAAACACTATCTCCGTAAAGCCAGTGATGATGAACTCAATAATGAAACGCCTCACCCACATACAGCCTCTCTTGAAGAAGTATTGGCTAAGCTTGATGGGAATGAAAAAATAACGATTCTCGATGTAAGAGAATCTGCTGAATATGCTTTTGGGCATATTCCGAATGCGAAATCAATTCCACTTGGAGAACTAGAGCAGCGTTTCAATGAACTGAACCCTGAAGAGGATGTTTATATCATTTGCCGCTCTGGCTCAAGAAGTGACATGGCAGCGAAAAAGCTTGCTGAAAAAGGATTCAAAAAACCAATTAATGTTGTTTCTGGAATGAAGGACTGGACAGGCCCGACCGAAACATCAGTTGAAAAATAGGAGGAACCAAAAATGAAAGTAGCTATCATCGCCTCTAACGGCGGAATGTTCGACGCATACAAAGTATTCAATATCGCGACTGCAGCAGCAGCAACAGACGCAGAAGTAGGAATTTTCTTCACATTTGAAGGGCTTAACCTGATCCATAAGGAAGCGCACAAGCAACTTCCTATGCCAGCAGGGACAGAACACTTCCAGGAAGGTTTCGCAAGAGAAAATGTTCCTCCTGTAGAACAGCTTGTTGAAATGGCAGCTGAAATGGGCGTCAAAATGATTGCCTGCCAGATGACAATGGACGTAATGTCTCTTCAAAAAGATCAGTTCGTTGAGGGGATCGATGTAGGCGGTGCTGCTTCCTTCCTGCACTTCGCAAGTGACGCAGACATTACGCTGACATTCTAAAAACCAAAGTAAAACAGGAGGAATCAAATGGTAAAGACAATCTCAGCAAAAGAAATAGCGCAAAAAGTCATTAACCATGAAGACCTGTTTATCATTGATGCAAGAAATACAGATGACTTCGATGATTGGAAAATTGAAGGACGCAATGTAATAGTCCATAATACGCCATACTTTGACCTGCTTGAAGGTATTGATCCAATAAAGGATGTATTGCCTAAAGACCAGGATATTTACGTTGTATGCGCAAAAGGTGGTTCGTCAGAGTTTGTTGCCGAGCAAATTGAAGAGGCTGGTTATACGAATGTATACTCTATTGAAGGCGGTATGAAAGCCTGGAGTGAGCATTTAGAGCCTATCAAGATCGGTGACCTTAAGAATGGCGGATCGCTCTATCAATTCGTCCGAATTGGGAAAGGATGCCTATCCTATCTTGTTGAATCAAATGGCGAAGCTGCCATCATCGATACAAACCGGATGATTGAACAGTATGAGGAATTCATGTCAGGCAAGGATTTCAAGCTTATTGCCCTGTTGGATACCCACCTTCATGCTGACCATATTTCGGGTGGTAAGAAACTTGCTGATAAAGTGGGAGCCAAATACTATCTCCCTCCAAAAGATGCAGAAGAAGTGACTTTCCAATATGAACCTCTTCAAGATGGCGATGAAATCAAGGTTGGAAACACCGTGATCCATGCATTGTACTCTCCGGGCCATACAATCGGAAGTACTTCGTTCATCATTCATGACCAATATTTATTGACTGGTGACATTCTGTTCATCGACTCAATCGGACGCCCTGACCTGGCCGGCCTGGCTCAGGACTGGGTGGGCGACTTGAGGAGCACTTTATACAAGCGCTATAAGGAACTCGCTGATGAACTGCTGGTCCTTCCAGCCCACTATATGGGAATCAATGAAATGAATGATGACGGCAGCATTTCCGAAAAACTTGGTGTCCTTTATGCCGAGAACCACGGTTTGCAAATCGACAGTGAAGATACGTTCAGGAAGACAGTTACCGAGAACCTTCCGCCACAGCCAAATTCCTATCAGGAAATCAGGCAGATGAATATGGGGAAAATCAATCCGGATATCGAAGAGCAGCGGGAAATGGAAATCGGCCCTAACCGCTGTGCAGTTAGATAAACATGAGGACAAGGAACAAAAAGGGGTACCTAATAAGGGTACTCCTTTTGACTAGAAAGGATTTTTCCATAAGCTTCATGCACATCAGGAGGCTTATGGAAAAATCCTAAAAAGTAGAGGAGAGGTACTATGACTAAGTTGACGATTATACAACAAAACGATACCCATGGGAGCCTGGATCTCCACCCTGAACTATTCTGGAAAGAAAACAAACCTGAACTGCGTAAAACAGGTGGATTTCCGAGAATTGCGAAGTATATCAAGGATTTTAAATCACAAGCAGATAATGTTTTATTTCTGGATGGGGGAGACCTGTTTCATGGAACACTCCCTTTAGTAGCGTCGAAAGGCGAAGCAATTTTACCAGCATTGGAAAAAATGGGGCTGGATGGCTGGGTCCCTGGGAACTGGGATTTCGCCTACGGAAAAGAGCAATTGTCCTCTCTGGTAAAAGCATTGCCTTTTCCCTCTGTCGCCTGCAACGTTAAGAAACAAGAAACAAATGAATCGTTTATGAACCCATTTATCATCAAGGAGCTAGAGGGCGTCAAGGTCGGTATCATAGGTCTGACTTATCCGTATGTCGATGAGACCATGCCGGAAAGCTTCTCGAAAGGCCTTGCGTTCTCTAGAGGTGTGGAGGAAACGCGTGATTGTGTGGAAGAGTTAAAGGATCAGGTAGACCTAGTTGTGGTGTTAAGCCATATGGGGCTCCCTCTTGATGTAGAGCTGGCAACTCTCGTAGATGGCATTGATATAGTCTTGTCGGGGCACAGCCATGACAGGGTAGAAGAGGCGATCACCGTCAATGATACGCTTGTCGTCCAAGCTGGTTCAAGTGCATCATTCCTTGGAAAACTTGATATTACCCTTGAAGGCGGAAGGATGGAGGATTATCGATACGAACTAGTGGCAATTGACGAAAGCTTCCCTGAGGATGAGGAAATGGCTGTAATCATTGCTGATATATTAGAACCGTACAGTAAGGAGCGGGGCAATCTCGTCGGAAAGACCGAGTCTATTTTACACAGAATGACCTTGAATGAAGCGCCGATGGATCAACTGATCACAGATGCCTATCTTCACGCCTATGATAGCGATCTGGCATTTTCACATGGGTGGAGGTATGGTACTCCAATCCCAACAGGGGATATTACCGAGTATGAGCTGCATTCCATCATCCCGACGAACCCCGAAATGTTCACACTCGAAATGACTGGAGAGCGCCTGTTGAATGCCCTAGAGAAGAATCTGGAGATGGTGTTCTCAAGAGACCCGTTCAAGCAAAAAGGCGGATATATCCTAAGGTCTTCTGGATTATTCATGTCCTTCAAGCCCTACAATCCGGAAGGGAACAGGATTCAGAAGCTGCTCGTTGGCGGACAGGAGATTGACCTGAAAAAGAAATACAAGGTTGCGGGGGCCGGCAAACAGCTGTTCAAAGGGGCTGAAGCAGATAAAACCTACCATGGTGTCCATGCTCTTGATGTTATTAAGCAGTATTTGCTGGAAAAGGGAACATTCAAGGCTGATGCAGAACCAAGAATCCTGAGCACCTAGTAATGTTTGGTTTTAATGGACATTTTGAAGGGAAAGTAATGCCCAAATGTCTAAGAAAGAGGTTTTAATGGACATTTCAGAGGCGAAGCAAGGCCAAAATGTCCAAGAAAGAAGGTTTAATGGACATTTCAAAGGTGGAGCAGCGCCAAAATGTCTAAGAAAGAGGTTTTAATGGACATTTTGAAGGGGAAGCAACCGCAAAATGTCCAAGAAAGAAGGTTTAATGGACATTTCGAAGGTGGAGAAGCGCCCAAATGTCTAAGAAAGAGGTTTTAATGGACATTTCAGAGGCGAAGCAGCGCCCAAATGTCTAAGAAAGAGGTTTTAATAGACATTTCAGAGGCGAAGCATGGCCAAAATGTCCACGAAAGAAGGTTTAATGGACATTTCGAAGGTGGACAAGCCCTAAATACCGGTTAACACACAAAAAGTCGCGGCCTCAGCCGCGACTTTTTACTTAACACCAGTAAGTTCCTTCATCATTTTCTCATCCATAGGGCCAACGATTTTCTTCGTAATCACACCATTTTCATCAAGAATATAGCTGGTTGGGATGGTGAATGCCTGGTAGGTCGTTCCGGCGTATCCCTCTTCATCCATAGGAATCGTAAAGGTCAAACCGTACTCCTCAACGAATTTTTTGACTTCATCTGCACCTTTATCCATATTTGTCAGGTTGACAGCGAGAATTTCTACGTCCTGATCATTGTATTCTTCGTAGAAATTTTGCATATGCGGCATTTCGGCCTTACATGGAGGACACCATGTAGCCCAGAAATTAAGGATCACTTTTTTGCCACGGTAATCAGATAGCTTGATTGTTTTTCCATCAAGAGTATTCAACTCAAAATCAGGAGCCTCTGCGCCTTCACGCAAAGAAGAAAGCTTCGCGCCTGGAATATCCTCTGTTGTTTCTACAGATTCGCCTGCTGGAGCTGTTGTGTTCTTTTCACTTTCTGTTGATCCAGGTTTCCAGATATTCACGACAAGAATGACAACAGCCAGCGCTAAAATCGCAAATGATAAAAGATTTTTATTCAATGCTGAATTTCCTCCTTATTAAATCGCTGTAAAATGATTAAGTAAATTCCGAGTGCGAAAATCAATAAATTTTCCACTGATAGCATATCGGAAAAAAGGCTAAGTATTAGTGCTTCAAGCATCAGGAAAAAGATTGCATACTCAACAGCAAGCTTAATGTTTTTGAAGAAAAATAATATGAAGCCTAATAAAAGGACCGTCTGTATAGCGGTTGCGAGATAGTCCTGTGAGAATGCAAATAACCCTGTCCAATACAGTAAAAAGAATATAAAGTAAACAGGAAGATACTCCTTGATGGTGTTGCCCTTTTTCCTTGCTAGCCAATATAAATAGAGTGCGATTCCAATATATGCAAGGATCTGGCCTTCTGTACCGCCATTAAAGTAGAGAAGGGAGAAGGGAGTATCAATGAACAGCTTAAAATTGAAGACTGCATAGCTGAGTTTATACACAGCTATGTAAAGGAAGAAGCTGTTCCAATACCAATCATCGATACTCTTTTTCTCCTTGGCCCGGTAAATCAGGGCTCCGATAAAAATGGCAGCAAACGCTGCAAGCAAATCCGCAGGCAGCGTGAATCTGCCGAAAGTTATATAGTTCAAGCAACATCACCTTTTTTTGGCTGTTCTGACGTGAACTCAATCTGATAACCGATGTCGATACTGCCGATTACAGATTGAATCATGCCGCAATTTTTCAGGACAAGTCCGGCAAGCTTTTCAGCATGATCAGCCTTGTCCATAGTATCAATCTGAACACGTACATTAAAGATCAGCTGTTCAACCCGGTTTGCCTCTTCCGGATTCCTGGTCGCTGACACTTGTACGTCAATTCTTTTATAGTCTATTCTCTTTTTGGTGAGAATATTTGCGAGCACCGAGGTGCTGCATCCAGTTAAAGAGGATACGAACAGCTCCATAGGTCTGTACCCCATCTCAGTATTTGGAGATATTGGCAAGAACCCATATTCAAGCTGGCCAATCAGTTTTCCATTATAGTAGGTAAATTCCATCACAATCGCTCCCTTTTTACGAAAACTTCATTTACAGTCCAGTATGTAATCGTATTGTTAAGGAATGATTAAGAATTTAGGTGGATTGGAATCGTTACCCAGAATGTGTGCTTATGACCATCTGTATCAACGCCGATTTTCCCTTGATGTGCATCAATGATACTTTTGGCAATGGCAAGTCCGAGCCCTGCGCCATCTGCTTTTGTGCTGCGTGATTCTTCAAGCCTGTAAAATCGTTCGAAAATGAGTTCTTTCATCTCCGGATCAATGTATTTTCCTTCATGGGAAAAAGTGATTTTGTATACCTTACCATCAGGCTGTGCAGCAATTGAAAGATTCTCGCCAGTATCATAATCTATGATATTTTGCAGCAGATTGGATAGGACTTGCTTTAAGCCGTCTTCATGACCAAAAATGGGTGCATGTTCTATATGCTGATTGACTGTTTCGAATTTGTTCGATAACTTCAGCTGGAAGGCTGCCAGTGATTCTGCGATGACTTGTTTCATATCAGTTATTTCAAACTGTTTCTCAAGAAAGTAAACTTCTTTATTCCACGCGTCAAGCTCAGATATCAGGTCAACAATCCTCGTAATCCGCTTGGATTCCTCCAAAAGAGAGCCGAATAGCTCGCGGTCACCTGATAATATCCCGTTATGAAGGGCTTCAAGATAGCCATTGATATTTGTTAACGGAGTCCTCAACTCATGGGCAATATCTCTTAACATTTCTTCCCGTCTTGTCTGTACTGCAGAGAGAGTTTCTGACATGGCGTTGAAATTCGTTACTAGTTCACCCAATTCACCGCTTGCAGAGACATCTATTTTCGAAGGAATCTTGCCTTCCTTGATTTGGTTGGCGGCAAAAGCCATTGTCTTCACCGGTTCCACGATTCGCTTTACTGAAAAATAATGCAGAAGCCCGGCAATGACAAATGCAATGAAACTAACTTTAATAAGGAATGAATTCAATGTGTCAACCAGCTGCGTCCCAGTCACCTGTTGGTTATTGACAAGGAAGCAGGCGTAATCTTTCACGGATATACCTGCAAGCATGATGACAAGCAGGATGACGACGCTGTTGACCGCCACGAGTTTAGATAGTAACAGGTCTGCCAAGCTTTTAATTCGCCGCAAATTTATACCCCATTCCTCTTACTGTCTGGATATAATCTTTGGGTGTTTTTTCTTTAATTTTTTCACGGAGGTTCTTGATATGGACGTCAATCGTCCGCTCAGTAACGGCCTTTTCGTGGTTTTCATAAATTGTGTCGAGTATTTGTGTCCTAGAAAGGATTTGTCCTGGATGCTGCATGAACATATGAAGAAGCCTGAATTCAAAATTGGTCAAATCGAGTAGCTCGCCATCAACCATTGCCTCGCCTTTTGCAGGCTTGATTGTAAGACCTGTAAAAGTCAGTTTCCCGCATCTGCTTGCCGTCCTTCTTAACACCGCTTCAACCCTGACCATCAGCTCAGCTGGACTGAAGGGCTTTACGACATAATCATCGGCTCCAAGCTTGAAGCCATCGATCCTGCTTTTCTCGGAAGCCTTTGCAGTCAGCATAATGACAGGCATCATGCTTTCCAGGTCATTGCGAACCCAGCGGCATATTTCTTCACCGCTTTTTCCGGAGAGCATCAGGTCAAGAATGAGGATGCATGGATCATATTTCTCAATCATTTCCTGAGCGACGATCCCGTTGTCAGCTTCCAGCACCTCAAAGCCTTCATTCGTCAAATAAATCTTAACAAGTGTGCGGATTTTAGGGTCATCTTCAACGACGAGTACACTTTTGCCAATCAGTTCTTTCTTCACTACATATGTCACTCCTTAACACTGCCTTATATCAACTATATAAGTTGTACTAGAAAGTTTACCTTTTCATTTCGCTCCAGGTGCTTCGCTTTCCGCGGTGGTCTGGGAGCCTCCTCGGCGCAAGCGCCTGTGGGGTCTCTCACTGACATTTCATCCCACAGGACATTGATTGACTTCCTCGAACCTGCCCACGCACGATGGAAATGCGATAGCATTTTCGGAGGAGTCTACGCGCCTTCCGCTCCATAAAATCGGTAATTGTTAAGTTCAACTTATTTAATGAAAAGCTTTACAGCAAATTTCTTAAACTCCGAATAAGCTATAAGCAGACAGCCAGGCACTGATTTTCTGCATTTGCCCTGAAAGGACAAGGAAGCCCATTCCTACCATTATCATACCATTCACGAGTGCAAGCTTAGAAAGATATTTGTTGATCTTCTTGATTGCTTTTAATGAATAAGAAATGACAAAAGAAATGATAAGGAAAGGGACTGCCATTCCAAGAGAATATGAAGTCAGCAGGTACATGCCCTGATATAGAGTATCGGAAGAACTCGCCAAAAGCAGGATGGAGGAGAGTGCAAGTCCGACACAAGGTGACCATCCACTCGCAAACGCCATACCAAGGAACACGGAACTGAAAGCTCCTTTCGGTTTTGTATCGGAATTAACCTTCTTTTCCATCATCAGAAATTTAATGTTCAGCAAGCCAGCCATCTGCAGGCCGAAAATGATGATCAGCAATCCAGCAATTTGCATCACGATTGTCCGGTAATTTGCAAACACCTGTCCAAGGAACGATGCAGAGGCTCCCATGACGATGAAAATCAAGCTAAAACCGACAATGAATCCAAATGAACGGGTAAAAAGTGTTGCACGATCCACAGCTACTTTAGATCCCTCAATCTTCCCGCCAGTCAAATGTGTTATGTAAGCGGGGAGGAGCGGGAACACACATGGTGAGAAGAATGATAAAATACCAGCAGTAAAAGCAAAAAATAAACCAATTTCCGTCATTATAAAGTTTCACTCCTTTTCTGTAATCTATATTGTGATGTTTTTGTTAAGGGTTAATTAAGAGTGTTAAAATTATACCCCTATTGGTATTGTGTATTATATTGTATAATTACTGTAGGAAACTTTCAAATTTAATCTCTGGTAATCAAGATTATTGCATTTGATTGCTAGTATACTGTTTCAAGGAAAAAAATAAAACCTAGGAGTTCTCCTAGGTTTTTTACAACATTATTTTATCTCACAATTCAAACCCTATGTGGTATAATGCCAATTAATGATTTAAATTTCTTCTGATACCGAAATAAGTGAACAGGGAAACAGTGGATAAAATGGCCAATGAGGCAATTTCGAATTTCACGTCGCGGTATGTGACGGAATCATCCTTGGTAAAGTACATCAAACCGAAAATAAAAACAGATAATACGATAACGGTAATAATGATATCTACTTTCTTCATTTTATTCCCTCCAATTCTTATAGTATAAAGGGGTGCGATCATATTGAATCTGGAACATTTAAAGACATTCATAGCCGCTGCTAAATATGAGAGCTTCTCCCAGGCAGGGAAGATGCTGAATCTTTCCCAACCAGCCGTCAGCCATCAAATCAGTCAGCTGGAAACTTATTATAATAAACAATTGTTTATCAGGGCCAATCGCAAAATCAAATTATCAGAGGCTGGAAAAACATTGTTTGAACATGGCCAGCAGTTGATAGCATTGAATGAGAAACTTGAGAATCTTCTGGCAGAAGGGGACTCAAGTCAATCAATCAAGATTGGCTGCAGCAATACAATAGGTGAATGCCTGATCTCAAAGATGGTCCAGGATTTCCTCAAGCTGAATCCTGAAATATCAAGCAATCAAATTCAAATCACCATCGGCACATCTGTGCATATTACAGATTTACTTTATGCTTCTGAAGTTGACCTTGCTCTTGTCGAGGGGCAAGCTGGCCGTTATGACTTTATTTCTCATGAGTTCTATGATGACTTGCTTGTTCTTGGTATTTCTCCACAGCTTAGGGCAGATCCGGCAAACCAGGACCCTACAACTCTCGAGCAAATGACCTGGCTGATCAGAGAGCCGGGCTGTGCGATGAGGCAGGCTACGTTGGATTTGTGGAATGGCTTGAATATCAAACCAGAATCCGTCCTTGTTTATAATAGCAACACACTCATCAAAGAAGGTGTAAAAAATGGACTTGGCGTCGCAGTCTTTTCCAAGTTGGCAATCTGTCCTGAAATTCACTCAAGGCAGCTTATTGTCAGTTCTTTCAAAGACAGGGACCGATTCCGCCCATTCTTCCTGTTAAGAAAAGATAAACAGTTCAAGTCCAATCTGCATGAAAGATTGTGGAACTTCATAAGAGATTTAGATGGAAACCCTAATGCTTCCTGTTAAGAAGCATTAGGGTTTTTCTTTTGGCCAGCTGCAGCGACTAGCCCATTGAGTCGCTGCGCTTTTTGTCCTTATTCTTTATCCTTTTCTTGCTCAGCCAATTCCATTTCAAGCTCAGTCTGGATTGATAGTGACTTATGCTCGTCAGAAGCCAGGTAATCGATGATTTGCTGTCTCTGTTCATCGGTCATTTTAGCTCCATTTCCTTTCATGCGGTCAACAACTGAAGTCCATGCCTCAGGGCCTTTACTGTTGTTTCGCATGATTCGGCCGATATCATGGCATGTCAGGCAAGTGCCGAGGAAGGCTTCTTCATTGACATTCCTCGCATCTGGGAAAACAAGTGTGGAAGCTTTCTTGATTTTGTTGGCTTCTTCCGCATTGCCTTTCTGGTGAGCCAGAATTTGGTCTTTTGGCACATTTGTTTTGATTGCGATTCCGTTAGGGTTCAAACCAACAGGAATTGTCTGTCTGAAATCCTTCTTTTTTGTAAGGTCGATTTTTGTAAGCGTCTTATCTCCCCAGTTAGAACCGAACATCGTGCTGCCATCCGGGCTCCAAGCGAGCCAGTGGATATTCTGGACACCCCAGATTTTCCTGACAATTTTATAATTATCTTCCGGATCCATAACAGTCAAATAACCGGCACCATTCTGAGAAGTATACCAATATCCGTCTGGACCGAGGTAAGGAATATTAGTTCCTGGACCTGTCTTGATGGTTTTGACGAACTTTAATTTGTCTGCATCGATGATGGAAATTGACCCATCGTTACGATTCCCTGAGGCTAAATCATACGTATCCCCCATGAAGCTAACATTAACAGGTTTTGGGATATCTCCGAATTTCTTTAGCAGCTTCTCGGATTCGGCATCATAAATTGCCACTTCATTGTCAGCTGTATTGGCAACCGCGACAAGCTTCCCGTCGTTAGACATATCGAGACCTGAACCTGTTCCTTTTCCGTAGTCAGTCTCTGTTCTTTCCAGGTATCTCATATCACCAGTTTCAATGTCGATGACTGTGATGAACGATTCTGCCTGTAAGCTGACGAATAGCTTTTTGCCATCAGGAGTGACGTTCAAATCCCTTGGCTTTTTACCAACATCTTTGAAGACTTTTACAAGCTCAGCTTTTTCAGCATCGATCATTCCGACCGCGCCAACTCCGTTTAGTGAGGTGAAGGCATATTTTCCATCCCTCGAAAAAGTCAAATGCTGCGGTGCAGGATCGCTGTCAAAGCCAGGGAAATCAATATTATGGGATTCAAGTGTCTCCATATTGATGGCTAATAAGCTTGTTCCATAACGCTGGGTAGCAAAAGCCCACGACTGGTCTTTATTTAAGTGAACATGGTGGGGGGTGCCTGAGCTCTGGATGTATTTTACCGGATTGCCGGTTTTGATATCAGCGATGGCAATACCGTTACTAACTTCGTTTGCAGACAGGATCCAGCCCTCGCCGTCCCAATCCATATTGGTATCCGCGTTTCCGTTCGGCTGGTCTTTCCACCAGTTAGAAGAATAGTCCTCATGGATCGGAGGAAGTTCTTTTTCGTTCTTATTATCAAGTGATGCATCTTTTACTGCGGCTTCAGAACAGGCAGTAAGTGAAATTGATAGTAGTGCGAATGCTGACAGTTTCAAAATTTTATTCATTTATGTTCTCACCTCGCTTTGGTTTTCTTTAGAACCATCCAACAAGCAGGACTAGTACAAGGGCAGTTGTTGTACCCCATGTAATCCATACTCCTGGATGTGTAAGCCATTGAGTTTTGTCATCCACACGTGAAATGCCCTGGGCAAGTCCGTATGGGCAGACTTTACAGAATGAGTTCCTTGCCTTGTAGGATAAAGCTGTAAATAAAACAGCAGTTGATGTCACAAGGAAGAAGTATTTGTTCATTTTAAAGTTAACGAGTGATTCCCAGATTGTAATCGGGTTATAAAAGTAACTTACGGTCGCGTAAGCCATGAAGATGCTTACAACGAAAGCTAGCAGGAAGGTTATGACCTTACCTTTGTCACCTAATTTCGCTTCAATCTTGTTCAAAAGCATGCTGAACGTATTGTGCGGACATGCATATTGGCAAAATGCTCTGTACACGATCATTGATAGTGCGAGGAAAGCCATCAGGAATAAGAATAAGAAAACGAAAAATAGATAGCCAGCTTCATAGGATAATTCAAATCCGAATAAGAACAGCTTTTCGTTGTCGATATCCATCCTGAAGCCGTTCCAGAACGGAAGTGTGAAAATAATGATGAAAAATGCCCATCTTGTTATAGTTTTACCCACTAGAATCCCCCTTTCTTTATCTATAGTCCTTTAAGTATTCATAGACCATGTCGATTTCTTTTTCGGTATAAAGATGACCGATAGCCGGCATCGTGTTACGGCCTTTTTTGATTACATTCTTAATGTCTTCCTCAGGCATTCTGTCAGTTACTCCGCTTAGGTCAGGTGCCGCACCAGTGGCGTGGCAGCTCAGGCAAGTGCCTTCAAAAATAAGTTCCCCTTTATTATCCTGTGGAGCAGCAGCAGGTTCGACTGCAAGCTTACCAGGCATGAAGATCGCATACCCGATCGCCCAGATGGCCACAACATAAAATACAACTACCAGGAGCTTTGGCACTCTATTGTGTTCGATTTTAATATCAGAGACAATATCCGCCTCTTTGCTATCATGTTGCTGATATTCTTTTTTCATTTTTTTACACCTGCCTTTTAAATACTGATATAGGTGTTCATTGCCTTGAATCAACTGGATTCAAGGCAATGAACATTAATAGAGCTTAGTTATGGTCCATGGACTTTGCTTCTTCCCGTTCTTTCTTGTACTCTTCCAATCTTTCTTCTGTTGGCTTGAGGCTCATCAAGTAAGCGACAAGATCATCAAGTTCCTGATTTGAAAGATAATCGAACGAAGGCATGATTGTTCCAGGGCTTGTTGATTGTGGATCAATCAAATGCTGGCGCTGCCAGTCTTCGTTATATTTCAAGCCGACCCACATCAAATCCGGGCCCGTACGGTTAGATCCCAATAAATGGGGCAAATCATATTTGTAGTCGCCGCCCTTAGTAACTGGACCAAGATTTTGGTTCGTATCAGCAGGCAATGCCCTTACGAATTGTGTATGGCAAGTCTGGCAGCCATTCTGGATATAAATTTCTCTTCCTCTTGCTTCAGCAGAATCCTCTGGATAATTGCGGAGCTCACCGCTCGCAGTCGCAGAGTTGATTTCCTGATCGAAGAGGGGAAGGATGACCGTTCCGGCTACACCGAAAGTCCATAGAATCAAAGCAACGATTAATACAGCTGATGGTTTACGTTCCAACGTTTTCCCTCCTCATTAAGCAGAAGCAGCTTGCTGCTGTGCTTGCTGTTTTTTCTCTAGTTTTGCAAGTTTAATAGTTTTATACATGTTCCATGCCAGGAAGAATTGAGCTACATACATCATTGTTCCCCCGATTGCGCGGCCTTGTACGTAAGGTTCCATCATCAATACAGTCTGCAGGAATGGAACACCTTCGATCCATGCGAACCCTTGGACAACACCTGCGATCCACAATGAGAATGCGAATACTAAGAAACCGACAGTAGAGAACCAGAAGTGCGCTTCCATTGCTCTCTTGCTGAACATTTCGCGTCCAACAATTTTAGGCAGGATGTAATAGATTGCTGCGAAAGATGTGAAAGAGAACGCACCAAATGGTCCCATATGTGCATGCCCGACAGTCCAGTGAGTGAACTTTATGACTGAACTTACAGATGGAAGGGCTTGCAACGGTCCCTGGAGACATGCGAATAGGTAAAAAATCGTCCCAGCAACTGTGAAACGAAGCGGTACGCTAGTTCTTGTCTGTGACCAGGATCCTTTCATCGTTCCCCAGAAGTTGGCTAGAACGGCCCAAACCGGGATCAATAGAACGATTGAAGGAATAACTCCGGCTTTTGAGATCCAGCCCGGGATCGGACCATTCATCAGGTGGTGAGGACCATTCCATACATAGAAAGTAGCGATTGCCCAGAAACCAATCATTGATAACTGGTGGCTGTATAATGGACGTCCAGTCAATTTAGGCAGCAAGTAGTAAATCTGCCCCACACCAACTGTTGTCATCCAAAGACCGATGGCGTTGTGTCCAAGGAACCAGCCCATCAAACCTTGCTGTACACCACTTGGAATCCATTGAGCCGGGAAGTTTCCGACAATCCAGGTCAATGGCAGCCATAGCAATGAGCCAAGGAAATACCAAAGACTGACATAAAGCATTTTTTCCTGGCGGCGTCCAACTGTCTTGAAAAGGTTATAAGCTACAAGTCCAATTGCTACAAGAAGCTGAACGTCTACCCATAATGGGAATTCGCCATACTCAATTACCTCGGTTTGGCCAAAAAGCAATGCGAAGAAACCTTCTAATATAACAACGTTATAAAATACGAGAGCGAAATTCCCAAGCTTTTCGCTATAAACCTTCGTTTTAGCTAGCTTTGGAATCATGTAGAACATTGATCCTACATAAGCCATTGATAACCACGCGTAGATGACGAGCATTACGTGTGCCGAGCGAACATGCCCGTAAGTTGTCCAGCGATTGTTCAACAATTCTGGCCAAATTTGTTTTGTTGCAGTAAGAAGTCCCATGGTCATGCCGATGATAATCCAAAAGACAGCAGCGATGAACCAGTTCTTCGAAGAACTCCATTTTTCGTCTGTAAACATTTTGACACTCCCTTGTTCATAAAATAAACACATAAATTTCACAATTTCTTCACAATCTGCTATGTTACATGATACATCCCATAGAGAAATAAAGTTATTCAAGTTTTTTATAGTGCTATCCAATTGTTTTATACTAGCTCTCTAACTGGAAAAAAACCGCGATTTTTAACAATTATGTCAAAAAAAACAGAGCGAAATGATTTCGCTCTGTCAGGGAATTATTAGTTTTGTTCTTCTTTTTTATTATACTTTTTGCGTAGTGTATCAAGGACAAAGATAATCAGGATAGGGACTCCAATATAATAAAGAAAATCGAAGTAAAAACCCAGGGATTGATGTTCCATTTGTTTACCTCCCAAATTAATTTGAACACATTGTAATCCCAAAGTTTTTTTTTTACAACCCCCTAAAAATATACTCTGGACGGTTTCCAAGATTTCTGTTAGAGTAATTCGATAGTATAGGATTTTTAACAATAGGAGGTGTAAAAATGGCACCAGGAGCTTGGATTTTACTATTGGTTATGATTGCATTCACTGCGTCTGCGGGAATCATCTGGGCATGGAGCAAGAAAAACGGGCTTTACGATGAAAGTGTAAAATATAGGATGCTTGATGAAGATTAATCAAGCCTGGATCACAATCTTTACAATCTGCTAATTATAAAGATATTTGAAGCCAGGCTTTTATTTGCTTTTTATTATTCCACTATTACTTCTTCTAATAAATTCACTGCCTTATCTTTTATTTGATTACTATCTTTTCTCACCCTTTTTATCCTGAAAAACTTTTTTCTTCTATTGATAATGTCACCAACTGCAGTTCCCTTCTTTTTTCTTTTTTCAATATATTGCTTTCTAATTCGGACTCAAATTTGAATCAACTTTTCCTAAATAGTGCATATGATGATAATGTCCGCAAAAATCAGTTGTTTTATGGTAAAAAAACCACTCAATTAAAAAAGTCATAAAAAATTCATCATTACGGTTGACAAAGGTATCAATCTTTTATAATATATACCCTGTAAGGTATTTAACAACGTAATCACGTTAGAAAAGATATTATTTTTTTGCAATTATAAATACCCGTTACCGTAAATAACGAAGGGGAGAGAGATAATGGGAGAACAGAAAAAAACAACAATCATTTTATTCAGTGGGGATTATGACAAAGTCATGGCCGCTTACATCATTGCGAATGGTGCTGCTGCCTATGATCATGAAGTGACCATCTTCCACACATTTTGGGGATTGAACGCTCTTAGAAAAGATGAGCCAATCCAGGCTGACAAAGGGTTCATTGAGAAAATGTTTGCTAAGATGATGCCAAGAGGCGCGAATAAATTGGGATTATCAAAAATGAACTATGCAGGTTTTGGACCAAAAATGATCAAGGACGTAATGAAGAAGCACAATGCAATGCCGCTTCCAGACTTGATTGAAATGGCAAAAGAACAGGATGTAAAACTTGTTGCATGTCAAATGACAGTAGACTTATTTGGTCTTACGCAAGAAGAAATCATGGAAGGCGTAGAGTTTGCTGGTGTAGCAGCTTACCTGGCTGATGCAGAGGACGGAAACGTCAACCTGTTTATCTAATAGATACTTTTAATTGGAGGTCGACAAATGGAAACTGTTAAAACAAATGCAACAGTCGATGCAAAAGGGCTTGCATGCCCTATGCCGATTGTCAGAACTAAAAAAGCAATCAACAATTTAAATCCTGGAGAGGTTTTAGAGGTGCTCGCAACGGATAAAGGTTCTAGGGCGGATATCCAGGCTTGGTCTAAAAGCTCTGGTAACCAATACCTTGGAACGATTGAAGAAGGCGATGTTCTTAAGCACTATATCCGCAAAGGCGGTTCAGGTGAAGAACAAGAAGAAACAAAATATCCAAACGTTGTTTCAAACGACGATGTCATCAATAAGCTTGAAGCAAATGAGGATGTTGTTGTCCTTGATGTAAGAGAACCAGCTGAATATGCTTTTGGACATATTCCAAATGCTGTATCTATACCATTTGGTGATCTTGAAAACCGAATCGCTGAACTGGATAAGTCCAAAACAATCCTTGTTGTTTGCCGTACGGGCAACAGAAGTGATATGGCATCTCAGGCACTTTCAAGCAAAGGCTTTGAGAAGGTTTGGAATGTGGTACCAGGAATGTCTGAATGGAATGGCCCAACTGAAACGAAGGTACAGTAATTATTTTTTTTGAAAAAACCATACCCGGGGAGGTAAAATAGTAATGAAAGCAATGACGTCTAAAGAAGTAACTAAAAAAGTATTCAATAAAGAACCATTTTTCATCCTTGATGTCCGCAACGAGACCGACTTCAACGACTGGAAAATCGAAGGAGAAAACTTCGAATACCTTAACGTTCCTTACTTCGATCTTCTTGACGGAGTAGAAGAAATCCTTGATCAAGTACCAACTGATAAAGAAGTTCTTGTTGTATGTGCAAAAGAAGGTTCATCAGTAATGGTTGCTGAAATGCTTGAAGAAGCAGGCCGTGAAGTATCTTATCTTCAAGGTGGAATGAAAGCTTGGAGCGAACACCTTGAGCCAGTCAAGGTTGGCGATCTTAAGGATGGCGGAGCAATGTACCAGTTCGTCCGCATCGGTAAAGGCTGCCTATCTTACGCAGTTGTTTCAAATGGTGAAGCTGCTTTGATCGACGCGACAAGAATGACTGATGTATATCTTGATTTCGCTAAAGACCTTGGCGTTGAAATCAAGCATGTATTCGATACACACCTGCACGCAGACCACATTTCCGGCGGCAGAAAAATTGCTGAAGCAACAGGCGCAACTTACTGGCTGCCTCCGAAAGACGCTGATGAAGTAACATTCATCTATCAGTCTCTTGAAGATGGCAACAATGTAAAAATCGGTGAAACAAATATCGATATAAATGCACTATATACTCCAGGTCACACAATCGGTTCTACCTCTTTTGTAGTAGATGAAAAATATCTTCTTTCTGGGGATATACTATTCATTGACTCAATTGGACGCCCTGACCTGGCTGGAAAAGCTGAAGACTGGGTAGCAGACCTAAGAAACTCTCTTTACACTCGTTACAAGCAGCTTTCTGATGAACTAGTCGTTCTGCCTGCACACTTCATGATTATTGAAGAGTTGAATGAAGATGGCAGCGTATCTGAAAAATTAGGTACACTATTCGCGAAAAACCACGGATTGAACATCGAAGACGAAGCTGAGTTCCGCAGACTTGTAACTGAGAATCTGCCACCACAGCCAAATGCATACCAGGAGATTCGTGAAACAAATATGGGTAAAATCAGCCCAGATGATGAGAAGCAAAGAGAAATGGAAATCGGGCCAAACCGCTGTGCGGTAAGATAAATCTGATAAGGGGGCTTTGCTCCCTGACCGCATTCGAAAATACAGTTTTTCATACAACCAAGGAGGATTTTAACATGAACGTAGCAAAAGTATTAGACGCAAAAGGACTAGCTTGTCCAATGCCAATCGTAAAAACGAAGAAGGCAATCACTGACCTTCAATCTGGAGAAGTACTAGAAATCCATACAACTGATAAAGGCGCTGTAAAAGATCTAGCAGCTTGGGCTCAATCCACTGGTAATGAACTTCTTAAGCATGAAGAAGAAAACGGTGTGTTCAAGTTCTGGATGAAGAAGGCGTAATTGAAGAAAGGGGGAGCTCGTCTCCCTTTTCTTTTGTTTTTTAATAGGATCTTATTTATAGAGAGCTTACCCAAAAAAGTTTTTAAATAAGGAGGAAGCCTGATGGATTTGACTTTTCTTATCGTCATATTTTTTATTGGTTTTATCGGTTCTTATATTTCCGGGATGGTTGGAATCGGCGGTTCAATCATTAAATACCCTATGCTATTATATATTCCGCCATTGTTCGGCCTAGCCGCATTCAGTGCCCATGAGGTTTCAGGAATAAGTGCGGTCCAGGTATTCTTCGCCACTATCGGCGGTGTCTGGGCATACCGTAAAGGCGGATACTTAAACAAAACATTAATCATCTATATGGGTTCCGCGATTCTTGTTGGGTCATTAATCGGAAGCTATGGATCTGGGTTCTTGTCCGAAGGCGGAATTAATCTCGTTTATGGTATCCTGGCATTAATTGCAGCAATCATGATGTTTGTACCGAAAAAGGGCGTAGATGATATCCCGCTAGACCAGGTAACTTTCAATAAATGGCTTGCAGCATTCTTCGCATTTATCGTTGGGATTGGAGCAGGTATCGTAGGTGCGGCTGGTGCATTCTTGCTAGTGCCGATCATGCTAGTTGTCCTGAAGATCCCAACTAGAATGACAATTGCCACTTCATTGGCAATCACATTCATTTCTTCAATTGGATCTACAGTAGGTAAAATTGCCACGGGCCAGGTAGAATTCTGGCCAGCATTGATCATGGTCGTAGCGAGTCTAATCGCATCACCACTCGGTGCAAACGCAGGTAAGAAAGTAAATACGAAGATCCTTCAGTACATCCTTGCAGTATTGATTTTGGGTACCGCTATTAAGATTTGGATGGATATTCTGTAATTTATACAAGACTCCGCTTCCGCGGAGTCTTGTTTTTTTGAGATGAACTACTTTCGTTATTTAGCCAGTTTTTAAGGTGGATAGTTTAATGCTGTCAAGAAAGCCATTGTATTATGAAAGGTATGAAGCGGAGAGAGCACCAAAGTTGTCAAGAATCCAACGTTTTTATGACAGGTTTTAAGCGCTTAGCCCAAAAGCTGTCAAGAATCCGTTGTTATTGTGACAGGTTTCAGATTGAAGAGGCCAAGCTGTCAAGAAAACGTGATTATTGTGACAGGTTTCAGGTTGTAGAGCCCAAATCTGTCAAGAAAGCTTGATTATTGTGACAGGTTTCAGGTTGTAGAGCCCAAAGCTGTCAAGAAAACGTGATTATTGTGACAGGTTTCAGGCTGTAGAGCCCAAAGCTGTCAAGAAAGCTTGATTATTGTGACAGGTTTCAGGTTGTAGAGCCCAAGGCTGTCAAGAAAACGTGATTATTATGACAGGTTTCAGGTTGAAGAGCCCAAAGCTGTCAAGAAAACGTGATTATTGTGACAGATTTCAGGCTGTAGAGCCCAAAGCTGTCAAGAAAGCTTGATTATTGTGACAGGTTTCAGGTTGAAGAGCCCAAAGCTGTCAAGAAAACGTGATTATTGTGACAGGTTTCAGAGTATAGAGGGCAAAGCTGTCAAGAAAACATGATTATTATGACAGGTTTCAGGTTGTAGAGCGCAAAGCTGTCAAGAAAACATTGTTATTATGACAGGTTTCAAGATAAGAGTGAAAAGTTGTCAGAAGCTGATCCAACATCGGACAGGTTAGTAGAAAAGCGGGAGAATCTGTCCGAGCTTAGGTGGCTTCTGACAAAATTTTGAGGGTGAGCCAGAGTTTGGTCTGAACCTTCCAGAAGAGTTAACGAGTTAAATTATTATTTGGTTTATTATGGAAATATAGTTATTTTTTCGGATGAATATTGAAAGATAAGCCTTTCGACTTACTTAAAAAACTATCAAACAATACTTTCTCCCTATTTAGAATATACTGAATATTTTATATTATTTAGGAAATAGAAATATTCTAACAGGGAGTGGATAATGTGTTAAAAGTCCTTTCAACTTCAGCGCTTTCTCTTGCTTTAGCAGGGAGTGCGGTGTTTGCTGGAGTCAGTCCAACTGATTCCACAGTAAAGCCACAAAGTAAATATGAATTAAGCCTTGCACACCATGTAGGTGCTGCTCCAGAGTTAGTAGATAGAGCAAAGGAATTAGGAATTGATATTTCTAAAGTCGATCCAGCCGAGAAGGCTGCACAAAATGGAGCGAAATTCCAGCAGCCTGGCGATAACCATGTGGCTTATAAAGAGGCAACGGGTGATATTCCGGTACTCGTTATTTTGGCTAAGTACAAGGAAGGTGACGAGCCAAAGGGTGACATGACTGGTCAAGTTCCTGCGGAATATTATGAGGATTTAATTTTTGGTGATGAATATAATCCTTACGAGCTGCCACAATTCCAAAAGTATGATGGTCCAGATGTTCCTAAAAATCGCACGATGCAAAACGCTTATAAAGAATCAAGTTACGGAAAAACGAATTTGGTTCGTAAAGAGAACACGGAATTTGTGTGGGTCGAACTGCCAAAGGGTGCCTCTTACTATCTTGACCAGGAAGGCACTTATGCAGAAGGTGGAGTTTATAAGCTTGGAAACGTAAATGGTGATGCACATACAGGTGAATTCATCCGTGACCTGTTGAAAGCAGCGGATGATCAAGTCGACTTTTCTAAATACGCTGATGAAGAGGGAGAAGTTCCTAACGTATTCGTCGTTCATGAAGGAACAGGAGCGGAATACAGCCGTGACCCTGCTCAATTCTGGTCTCACAAGTGGAGCTTGCTAAGCGCGCTTTACTATGGAAAATACTATGAAACTGGCAAGCCTGCCGATGCTGTAGCCGGCATGAGCCAATCTGAATGGATTGCAAAAACAGTAAAAGAAGACATGACATACGACGGTGTAATCGTCAACAACTACAACATCCAGCCTGGTATCGGCGGTAACGTAGCTGGTTTTGACGCAGCGACTAACACTTATAAAGAAGAAGCGAAAACAGGTCCATTCCCGGTACAGACTGGTGTGTATGCACACGAATTTGGACATGCTCTAGGATTGCCTGATTTCTATGATACTGTTTATTCTTCCGAAGGTGTCGGTAACTACTCAATGATGGCTGGCGGATCTTGGATGCGCTATCCTAATAAGCCTGAGTACGGCGGAAACTCTCCAACACACTTCGATCCGTTCTCTAAGGTTTTCTTAGGATGGGCAGAGCCAATTGAAGTAACACCAGAAAGTGGAGTACAAACTATCACGTTACCAGCTGCAAGCAAAGCAGAAGCTGATAACGGCATCGTTAAAATGGAAGTTCCAGGATCAAACGGAACGGAATACTTCCTGTTTGAAAACATGCAGCAAGATGGCTTTAATAAAGGGATGGTACGTCAGGGTGAAGATGCTCATGGTTTAGTTGCATGGCATGTCGATGAAAATGTCATCAACCTTTACCAGACAGCTGGCTTCCGTCCGAACAACGTTGAAAACTGGATGAACAAGCGATTCCAGTTCAACCAGTCACAGACTGCAAGCAATGGTGATGTGGTGACTCACTACGGATTGTCTGTCCTTCAGGCAGATGGTAAGTATGATCTTGAAAAGAATCTTAACCGCGGTGATGCTGCTGACTTCTTCAAGACAGGAGACAAGCTGACTCCAGTAAGCGGAAATGTACACACAGGTTCTTACTACTTCTGGAAGGGCTATGGTGCTACACCGGCTGATTCTGGAATTCACGTAACAGACATCAAGGAAAATGAAGATGGCTCAATTACAGCTAAGTTCTTCTACAACTTTAATTCAAGTGTAAAATAAACACCAAAAAACCTGAGCAGGGGATTCCTTGCTCAGGTTTTTGGTTCATTCTTTTTTTTCGGTACAAAAACATCCAAATGTCCAGGAAGGACTCTGGCCTGGAAAGGCAATGGCTCACCTTCCTCACCATCAATATTCACCACATGCTGTTTGTCAGAAGTTACTTTAAGGGAGGAGGTCCGAATATATTCCACTTCTTCACTTTCCTCCAATTCACCCTTCATAAGCGATGGGAGAAGTGAAGCAATTTTCGGGACTGACATCTTTTTAATAATGAAAGCATGGAACTTGCCATCATTTACGCTTGCATGGGGGGCAAGGGACTCGAACCCGCCAACGGAATTCGTTAGCGCAGCAAGCAGCAGGAAAGTTTGGCCTTCCCATTTACCGTTATCGTGTTCGACACTTATATCGATTGCCTCTCCATTTAGGAACGATTTTGCCCCTTCCATAAAATAAGCGAGTGAACCAAGTCTTGTTTTTAGTTCAGGGCTTACATTGTAAGAAGCTTCTGCAATCCCCCCTACTGCTATGACATTGGCGAAATAATGCTCATTGATTTTACCTATATCAACAGGCTGGAGATTTTGCTCTTCCAGAATCGAAATTGCTTCATAGGGATCCAGGGGAATATTTAGTGCCCTGGCAAAATCATTGACTGTACCTAGCGGGATGATGCCGAGAGCAGGTCGATGGGCTTGTTCAGCTACTCCATTTATGGCCTCGTTGATTGTACCGTCACCGCCCATGGCAATGACCGCATCGTATAAAGCAATGCATGCTTCTGTAGCAAATGCAGCAGCATCACCTTCTTTTTCGGTTCTTCGAATATCTATATCATCGTATTTCTCCCGTAAGGTTTCCTCTATTTTTTCAGCATAGTCAACTGCTTTTTCTTTTCCTGATGATGGATTCAAAATAATCATGGCTTTCATCCACACTAACCTCCCCGAAAATCTATTCACAGAAACAAATATCTCAATCTTATTATTTACCTTAAAATGACTCACCATAAACCGCGTTGTCTCTCTCATTAATTTCACTCGTGTTCGATTGTTGCTCTTAGAATGAATACTGGTATCCACATCATTAAAGGTATAGGAGTCTCTTTTAAAGGAGAATTTCGAATCATACTCGTAAAATAACAGGTCCCGGTTTTCTCTCTTGTTGAGAAAGCAACAAAGTCTACGAAAAGAACCTTTATTAAAGAAGTAAAAATCGAAGAAAAACGGTGATTCAGTAAGAGATACTATGATTTTCCATCAATTTCGGATTAAATTGAGTAAAAAGAGTCATTTTTGGCTTCCTTTTCATGTTTACAAGTGGAATGTGGGAGGAGTATGATTACAACAGTTTCAGATTTCTGAACAAAATTAAATGAGTTTCATATTTCTAAATCGCTGAATCCGAACAGGAGCGGGGGAACCAACTTTGTGGATGCAATCCACTTGGGGTGAGGCCTAATAAAAGGCGGGGCTATTCTGAGCCCTAATCCGACAGCTAACTCCGTAAGCGTTGCAGAAGAGGAAGATGAAGCTTGTGTGACAAGTATGTACAAAAGTCCACAAGGCTGCTATCTTTTAGCCTCTGGGGGCTTTTTTGTTTTGCTGTATTTTAGATATGTCGACTATTTTAAAATTCCAGTAATCATGAGTCCCTGCAAAGAAATATTAGACGCATAATTCCTCATACTAAGGAAAGAAGGAAGGAACATGCGCAGAAAAGTATTTTTTAGGATGGATCCACCGAAAGTACTTGTTTTTGGATTCGGAGCCATAATTATTTTAGGGACATTATTGCTTTCACTCCCAGTTTCCACAGTGGATGGAAGAGGCCTTCCAATTTTGGATGCATTGTTTACGGCAACATCGGCAACTTGTGTAACGGGTCTTGTCGTTGTTGATACAGGAGATACCTTTACACGTTTTGGCGAAATGGTCATCCTGTCGATGATCCAGGTTGGAGGACTAGGATTCATGAGTTTTGCCACCTTGCTTGCATTTATTTTAGGAAAAAGAATTTCGTTCAAAGAAAGGCTGGTTATCCAGGAGTCATTGAATAACGAGACTGTAGAAGGGATTGTCAGGCTTGTCAAAAGAATTTTCCTTTTTACAGCGGTAGTCGAGATTTCCGGCGGAATCATTCTATCTCTGCGGTTTTCACAGGAAATGGCTGCTGGAAAAGCCATTTATTACGGATTTTTCCATGCTGTTTCGAACTTTAATAATGCAGGATTTGATTTGATGGGGGGATTCAAAGGGCTTACTGCATATGCGGAAGACCCGATCGTCAATATCACAATGATTACTCTTATCAGCTTTGGCGGGATTGGGTTCATAGTCATGAATGAGCTATTTGACTACCGCAAGACCAGGAGACTTTCCCTGCATTCAAAAATCGTTTTTGCTATATCGGCAGTTTTGGTGTTTGGAGGTGCTCTCCTGATTTTTATCTTGGAATTTAACAATCCATCCACCTTGAAGCCAATGACGATGACTGGTAAAATGTTCGGGGCGTTTTACCAGGCGGTCACACCGAGGACAGCAGGATCCAATACATTGAATATCCCGGACTTGAAGCAGTCAACCTTGTTTTTGATCATCTTCCTGATGTTCATTGGCGCTTCGCCAGGCTCTACAGGCGGGGGCATCAAGACCACCACCTTTGCAGTCCTGATTGGTGCAGTCAAGTCACAAATTCGCGGCAGGGAGGATGTCACATTCTTTGGCAGAAGAATGGATCCTGGCATTATCTTCAAGTCATTGACGGTTACACTGATTTCGCTTTTTTTAGTAGTATTGATTACAATGGTGTTGACAATCACCGAACAAGGAAAAGCCTTTTTAATGATATTCTTTGAGACAGTTTCAGCCTTTTCAACTGTAGGGCTATCAATGGGCTTGACCCCTGAGCTGTCATCAATCGGAAAAATATTGATAACCATTACGATGTTCGCGGGCCGGGTTGGTCCGCTGACACTGGCTTTTGCAGTTGCGAAAAAAAGAAAAGAGAATCATTATCGATATCCAGCTGGAAAAGTGATGATTGGGTAGGAGGATGTTTTATGGCAAAACAATATGCAGTAATCGGCATGGGCCGTTTCGGATCAAGTGTAGCGACGACTTTATACAATGAAGGAGTCGAAGTGCTGGCGATTGATAAGAGTGAACAACATATTGAGGACTACAAAGAACATGTCACTCATGCAGTAATTGGTGACTCAACGGACGAGCAAACCTTGAAGGCAGTAGGGATAAGGAACTTTGATACTGTCATTGTGGCGATTGGAGACGACATTCAGGCAAGTATACTCACAGTTCTGATTTTGAAAGAAATGGGTGTTTCAAATGTCGTTGCCAAGGCACTTAACAAACACCATGCACAAGTATTATTCAAGGTTGGCGCTGACAAAGTCATTTTCCCGGAAAGGGATATGGGGGAGAGAGTCGCCCACCAGCTCATGGCATCACCCAATGTATTGAACTTTATTGAGCTTTCCGATGATTACAGTATTGAGGAAATCAAGCTTCCTATAAGCATGGCTGGCAAAAACTTGATTGAAATCAACCTGCGTGCCAAATACAATATCACAGTAATCGGCGTGAAAACTGCCAACAAGGTCGACATCTCTCCAGATCCAGAGAAAACGCTGAGAGCTGAGGATATCCTGATCGTCCTTGGCGAAAATGGCGACTTGAACAGGTTCACGAAAATTAAATAATGTTAATCGAAGCAGGCTGTATTGCACAGTCTGCTTTTTCTATTCATTAGAAGTTAGAAAATTAACAAAAGATAGACTTTCTGCATATTCGTAAACAAAATATCGCTATGGTCGATGAAATACATATAAATTTTTAAAAAGGGAGCAGGACATCTAGATGAAACGAATTTTGAATATGCTTATGATCTTATTTTTATTGATAGGTACCCTTGCTGGGTGTGCAAACTCGGAGCTGAAGGCGAAAGAAAGGGTCAAAATCGGCATTATGTTGTCTGACGTCGGACTTGGAGATCAATCTTTCAGTGATGCGGCTTTTGCCGGTCTGGTAAAAGCGAGAGCCGAGCTTGATATTCTTTTTGATTACAGAGAGCTTCAGACTGTAGGCAGCTATGAAAAAGGGTTCACTGAGCTTGTAGAAGAAGGAAATGATCTTGTCATTGGTTTGGGGTTCATGGTCCTTGAGGATCTTGAGAAGGTGGCAAAAAAGTATCCGGAACAGCAATTTATCCTGATTGATTCAGTATCACAATTAGATAACATTACTTCCATTACTTTTAAAGAAGAACAGGGCAGTTTCTTGGCGGGAGCAGTAGCCGGAATGGCTTCAAAGTCAAATATCGTTGGATTTGTTGGCGGAGCAGATGTGCCGCTTATTCACAAGTTTAAAGCTGGGTTTGAACAGGGAGTAAAGGCTGTGAATCCGGAAGCAGAGGTTAAAGTTGAATATGCCAATGATTTTGGCAATGCAGAGCTTGGAGGAAAGATTGCTTCAGGAATGATTGATGAAGGTGCGGATGTTCTTTACGCTGCAGCCGGTTTTACAGGTGTCGGTGTATTGAAGGAAGCTCAATCCAAGAAAAAGTTTGCAATTGGTGTGGATAGTGACCAGTACTTTTTTGCCGAAAAAGCCATCATTACCTCAATGCTGAAAAACGTCGATGTTGCGCTATATGAAACAGTCAAGGAGTTCCAGGCGGAAAATAAGCTTAAATCAAAGCAGATTGAACTAGGCATAAATGAAAAAGGTGTCGGACTTGCACCAATCAGGGTGATCAAGCTGAGTCCAGAACAGGAAAAAAGCTTAGAAGACCTGGAAGCCAAACTATCAAGTAACGAGCTTTCAATACAGCTAGATTAACAAGTTGCAACTGGAGGAGCCAACATGACAATTAAAAAGAAATTACTGCTTAACTTATTGCTCGCGATTGGGTTATCGATCGTTATGATCTCATTTATTATCTACAGAATGCTGATGGTCCAGGCATCGAACCAGGATTACGTTCAGGTATTGCTTACAGTGCAGAATCTTCAGGCTGAGACTTCTGCTGCGAAGCAATCTCTTAGCAATTTTTCGTTCAACCCTACAGAGGGGAACAGGCAGGATGCTTTGACGAAAATGGAAAAAACTTCTCAAACTTTTACGCAGGCAAAAGGCTTGATTCAGAAGGAAGATAGCAAAAAAGTTTTGGACAAGGCTTTTGAAAAGTTCACTGCCCTTGAAAGTGAAGCTAACAAAGCGCTTGATGAACAAAACAGTGCAGAGGTTAAGCGCCAGTCACTGCGCAGTGAAGGTGTCCTGAATGACCTTCACTTGCTCAATATACAGGTCAATGAATATTACGATTTTTTACAAGCGGACTTAAAAAATCAGATTCAATTCATAATATTCTCGGCGATCATCGGCAGCATCCTGCTTGTGGTAGTTGCCGGTGGAATCGGGATCAGGCTGACTAGTTCGATCACCAAGCCATTGAAGCAGATTGCTGTCAATGCACAGGAAATTGCCAAAGGGAACTTGATGATCGAAAAAGTTCCTTATAAACATAAAGACGAGCTGGGAACCTTGAATGAATCGTTTGATTTGATGGCAGCACAATTGACATCCTTGCTGCAAAAGGTGAATATGGCGAGCAGGGAAGTTGAGGATTTCGCAGCGGAAATTGAGCAGGAAAATATTGCGCTGACGGAAATCTCAAATCAAGTAGCAGTCTCAACGGATGAGCTTTCTGCAGGAGCACAAACCGTTTCAGAGGATTTACAGCAGTCAGTTGAGCTAATTGATGATATGGATAAAGAAATTATGCTTAACCTTGACCACACACAGGAATCGTCGTCTTACAGCAAGGATGCTGTGGAAGCAATTGGAGAAGGAAGAAAGGCAATCGAAGGACAAAAAGCCTTAATTTCGGAAAACAAAATGGCTTCCCAGTCCATCCAGACAGCAACTGACCATTTCGTAGGCTATGCAGCAAAAATTGAAGATATGGCCGCATCCGTTTCGGCAATAGCAGCCCAAACGAATTTGCTCGCTTTAAACGCTGCCATCGAAGCAGCAAGGGCAGGTGAAGCTGGAAAAGGTTTTGCGGTAGTTGCAGCAGAGGTAAGAAAGCTGGCGGAAGAATCCAACACTGCCACAACTCAAATCTTTGATATGGTCAACCTGATGAAGAATGGTCTCGATGTGATAGGAGAGGCAGTGAATAAAGGCGGTATCATCGCTGATGAACAGATGGAATCAATGAATTTAACGATGAGTGCATTTGGGAATATCGAATCAAAGGTAACCGGCATTTCGGAAAAAGTCGCTCAACTTGTTAAAGGTATGGAGGCTTCAAAAGAACTGGGAGCCAGAGTCCTCCATAATGTCGAATCCATCAGTGCAGTCGTCGAGGAGACAGCTGCAGGAAGCGAGGAAATCTCTGCTTCCACTACGGAACAATTATCTGCATTCGGCAACCTGTCAAAAAAGGTGACAGACCTGAGGAAGCTGACAAATGAGTTGAATGAGTCTGTGTCGATTTTTAAGTTTAATAGATAATTTGGAGAGTATCATGGCCTTCGGGCTGTGGTACTTTTTTTATAAGAAGAGTTATTCGGATTGAGCATGTTAACTGCAGAATTGTGACTTGGTCGAAATATTCGAGAATGTGGTCGAATTAATTCAAAATGTGGTCGGAAAAATTGAAAAATCGCTAATATATTGCGTGGCGAAGGGAATCTGAACCATTTACATGACGAAAAATGAGCCCACAAACTGTAAATTACCTTTAAATTGACATGCAGTATCGATTATATGAGTCTATAATGAAATAAAAGCAATAAGATTTATAGAAAAGGACTGCTTAAGGCACCAATAACAGAAGAGAAGGTGAAGTTTTGAAACAAAGAGATTTATTCTTAGCGTTTTTTCGCGTCGGAATCCTCGGTTATGGCGGCGGCCCGTCTTCGATTCCGCTTGTACATAAGGAAGTGGTAGAAAAATATAAATGGATGGATTCTGATGAGTTCGGCGATATCCTTGCGTTAGGAAATGCGCTGCCAGGACCGATCGCCACAAAAATGGCTGGCTACATTGGCTATCGTGTAGGCGGATTCCTTGGTATGTTCAATGCCCTCGCAGCAACGATGATTCCGGCAATCATCCTGATGATCCTGCTGCTGACTGGCCTAAACTCATACAAAGATGAGCCATGGGTGAACGGAATGGCAGAGGCTGTTGTTCCGGTTGTTGCGGTCATGCTCGCTGTCCTGACCTGGGATTTCATCAAGAAGTCAGGGAAATCCAAGCTTGGCTGGGCATGGACAGCTGTGGCGCTTATTGGCAGCCTGGTTCTTCTTCAATTGCTGAATCTGCATCCCGCTATTTTAATTTTTGTTTTGCTGCTGAGTGCCTTGCTTAAAAAAGACCCTGCTCCAGCTGAAAATAAACAAACGGGAGGGGAGCAGCAATGATTTATTTCTCTATATTTTTGGCCTTTTTCATTCCGGGGATTTTAGGATATGGCGGCGGACCTGCCTCCATTCCGCTAATTGAAAATGAAGTTGTTGATCGTTATGAATGGATGACAGTCAACGAATTCAGTGAAGTGTTGGCGATGGGGAACGCTCTGCCAGGTCCGATTGCAACCAAGATGGCTGGGTATATTGGATATGCTGAAGGTGGAATCCTCGGTGCTATAGTTGGAGTATTTGCCACGGTGGCACCATCCTTAATCCTAATGATCAGCTTGCTCGGACTGTTGATGAAATTCAAAGATTCCCCGCGTGTCAAAAGGCTGACAATCGTCGTCCGTCCTGTCATTGCCGTCCTTTTAGGGGTCATGACCTATGACTTCTTTTTCTCCTCCTATGAAGGGGTTGGCCTGACACAGACGATTTTAATTGGCGGTATCAGCTTCATCCTGATGGAAAAATTAAAAGTTCATCCTGCCTATGTCATCGCAGGATCCCTTGTTTACGGTGCCCTTGTTTTATCATAAGCAAGGGTTTTCTTTTAAAAAAAATATTCCCTTACTCCCACAATCATGTAAGCGGTGTCATGAGAAATCCACCGATAAAACTTTATTGACAAATAAATCAGTTAGTTTTAATATTTCAATTATCGAAATTAACTTAATAAGAAACTTATCAAGAGAGACTGAGGGATTAGGCCCTATGACGTCCGGCAACCTCCTTTTTAGGAAAGGTGCCACTTCCTACAGAATGTTTTCATTCTGAAAGATAAGTCGTATAGATGTTTACGATGCCTCTTTCTATGAATGAAAGAGGCTTTTTTATTTTTAAAAAACGGGGGTGCGAAGAATGATTGAAGTGAAAAACCTGGTCAAGATATACGAAACGAAAAAAGGGTCAGTTACTGGTGTTGACCATGTTTCATTAGCCGTGAAAAAGGGAGAAATCTACGGGATTGTAGGGTATAGCGGGGCGGGAAAAAGTTCTTTGATCCGCTGCCTGAATCTCCTTGAAAAACCGACATCAGGAGAGATACATATTGACGGAGTAGAGCTTACTTCCTTGAGTAAGACTGAACTGAGAAAAGCACGCTTGAAAATCGGGATGATCTTTCAGCATTTCCATCTTGTAAGCGCAAAGACAGTTAGTGAAAACATCGCATTTGCGTTGAAAGCAGCAGGTCTTCCGAAGGCTGAAATCAATCATAGGGTAACGGAACTACTTGATATGGTTGGCCTTTCGGATAAAAAAGATGTCTATCCGGCACAATTGTCGGGCGGACAGAAACAGCGTGTCGGCATCGCCAGGGCGCTGGCGAATAATCCATCAGTGCTCTTATGTGATGAAGCTACTTCTGCTCTGGATCCGAGCACGACGAAATCGATTCTATCTTTACTTAAAAGGATTAATATTGAATTGGGTATCACCATTGTCCTTATCACGCATGAGATGGAAGTCGTCAAGACCATTTGCGACAGGATGGCTGTTATGCAGGATGGAAAAATCATCGAAGAAGGGAATGTATACGAGGTCTTCGCGAATCCGAAACAACCGCTTACTAAGGACTTCGTCAACTCAATCCTTCAATTCGAACTGCCGGAAAGATTGCTGGAGGAGCGCCAAGGAAAGTTGATCAAAATCTATTTTCAGGGTGAGATTGCTGAGCAGGGAGTCATCTCTGATGTATTCCAGACTTTTAAGGTTCGTGGCAATATCCTGCATGGAAAAATTGAATACATTCAGGACATTCCACTGGGGATTTTCATCATGGAGGTCACGGGAGAACAAGTGGAGATTGATCGGGCGATTGCCTACATAGCGGCAAGGACGAAAAATCTGGAGGTGATTGATGATGCTGCTTGATAACCTGATTGAACTATTGCCGGAATTGAACAAAGCATTCTTTGAAACAATCTATATGGTCGGCATCTCCATCCTTGTCGCCATTATCGTTGGCTTGCCTACTGGGGTCCTGCTTTTTGTCACCGATAAGGGACTGTTCCTGGAGAATCTAGCTTTTAAAAATATTGCTGGATTCATCGTCAATATGATCCGCTCGGTTCCATTCATTATCTTGTTGATCGCTCTGCTTCCGCTGGCGAATTTAATTGCCGGTACGACCATCGGGCCGACAGCCGCATCTGTGTCATTATCGGTCGCGGCGATTCCGTTCTTTGCTAGAATCGTAGAACAAAGCTTACGGGAAATCGATAAAGGAGTCATCGAGGCAGCCGTGGCAACTGGCGCGACTCCGTGGATGATCATCAAAGATGTCCTGATTCCAGAGGCGAAGCCGGGCATTGTCCAGGGAGTGACTATCACCATCATCAGCCTTGTTGCCTATTCGGCAATGGCCGGCATAGTCGGCGGAGGGGGAGTTGGCGACCTCGCAATCCGCTTCGGTTATTACAGATACGACAATACAATCATGATCACGACAGTCATTATCCTAATCTGCCTCGTCCAGCTGATTCAGTTTGGCGGGGACAGGATTGCAAGAGTAGTAGACAAAAGATAAATAA
Organism: Mesobacillus jeotgali; assembly: GCF_002874535.1. Classification (GTDB taxonomy): domain Bacteria; phylum Bacillota; class Bacilli; order Bacillales; family Cytobacillaceae; genus Mesobacillus; species Mesobacillus jeotgali. The sequence goes on along the minus strand of NZ_CP025025.1, from coordinate 3,682,423 downwards.
TAGGGGGTTCTTTTAAATGAAAAAATTATTCATTTCAGTAGTGTTGTTATTATCAATCGGGTTACTTGCTGCATGCGGAAGCGACTCAGCTTCCAACGGCGATGCGAAAGCAGAAGCAAAACAAGTGACATTTGGCGCGACATCCGGTCCATACAGTGATATGGTCTCAAAAGCCATCAAGCCACTTCTAGAGAAAAAAGGCTATGAAGTGAAAGTAGTCGAATTCAGCGATTACATCCAGCCGAACCTGGCTTTATCAAAAGGTGACCTTGACGCTAACCTGTTCCAGCACAAGGTTTATATGGAAAACTTCGCGAAAGAACATAAACTTGAGCTTTCGGAAATCATCGTCGTGCCAACCGCACCAATGGGAATTTACTCTAAGAAATTCAAGTCACTGGATGAAGTTGCAGACGGTTCTGCCATCGCGATTCCAAATGATCCAACAAATGCAGCGCGTGCCTTCCTGATTCTAGAAGACGCTGGACTAATCAAGCTTGATCCTAATGCTGACCCGCTGACAGTTTCTGAAAAGGATGTAAAAGACAACGTCAAAAACCTTCAGTTCAAGCCAATTGAAGCAGCACAGCTTCCAAGAGCAGTCGAAAGTGTCGACCTTTCCGCTGTACCAGGCAACTTTGCCCTGGCAGCAAAAATGGACCTGCTTGATGCGCTTCAGCTTGAAAACATGCCAGACCAGTACCGCAACCGCGTCGTCATCAATACAAAAGACCAGGATGCTCAATTCGCAAAGGACATCAAAGAAGTCGTAGAATCTGTAGAATTTGAAAAAATCATCGATGAAGAATTCAAAGGATTTGGCAAGCCAGAGTGGATGAAGTAAGAGTGTTATAATAATGCAGTCCCGGCAGCCAAGCTCCCGGGACTTTTCCTTTTTTATAGCTTTCCCCCCTATAAATTGGTTAATATATTAAAAGAGACCCTTTTTAGAAGGCTCTTTGTTGTTTTAATAACTTTCATATTTGACGGAAACAGTAGTCACGGAATCACCTTCCCAACCTATGTGCCCAACCAAGGTGCGTAAAGGGCCCAAAGGTCACATAGTACGAATCTATGTGCCCAAGCAAGGGTGTGAAAGCGCCGAAAGGTCACATAGAACCAATCTATGTGCCCAAACGTGGTGTGTGAAAGGCCCAAAGGTCACATAGAACGCATCTATGTGCCCGAACAAGGGTGTGAAAGCGCCGAAAGGTCACATAGAACCAATCTATGTGACCAACCAAGGTCCATGAAAAGCCAAAAGGTCACATAGAATCATCAACGGTAGAGAAATGGGACCTTCCTTCTTTTTTGAGTGGAAAATGAAGCATTCGGCTTTTGGAATCAATCTAACAGTAACAGAGGGAGATATATGGAAAAACGAGATAAGAGATCTAGACATTTGGCGGCTATATCGCTGGCGATTATGGGTGCGGGGTTCCTCGCTACTATGCCGTTCCAGGATTCGTTGTTCGGCAAACTGCTTATGGGCGGGTTTGAAGCCGGGCTCGTCGGGGGACTTGCGGACTGGTTTGCTGTAACAGCACTTTTCAGGCATCCAATGGGTATCCCGATTCCTCACACCGCGCTTCTGCCGAAAAATCGTGATAAAGTAACACGCGCGTTAATCAATATGCTTGAAAATGACTGGCTCACGAAAGAGAGCATCATGGATAAGTTCAAGCAGATTCATATTCTGGATAAAATTTTCGAAACGGTTGAGAAGGAGCTGCATTCTGAGTCTGTTAAGCTGAGCATCCAGTCATTCAGTCTGGATGTTGTGAAAAAGATAGATGTGGAAAGATTTGCGCCAACCATTGAACAGGAAATCAAAGACTTCCTGCTATCAGCTGATACTTCCGATATTCTGCAAAAAGCCTCCAGGCATGTATTGTCGAAGGAATATGAGGCGGCAGCGTTCAATTATGTACTGAAAGAGACGGAGAAGTGGGCGTCTCAGGATGAAGCGAAAATGGTTCTTGGCAAACTGGGCAAACAAGCAATTGATACAACGGAAGCGGATGGTCTGTTAAAATTTGCGATCCAATCGTTCAGCAATATGATCACCGAAGAAAAAGTCGGCAACATTTTGCAGTCCTTTATTTTAAAAAGAATGAATAATCTTCAGCAGGAAGATAATCGCTACCGCCATATGATTCTTGAGAAAGTCCGTAAAGAACTTGGCAGCATAAATGAGCGCGAAGTATTAATGTCCGAAATCCAGGCATGGAAAAACAAGATGGTCGAGGATATGGATTTGACCGGACAAATCAGGGGTGTACTGGCAAAGTCAAAGGATCGTGTCATTGCTTTTATAGAAGCAGACAGCTTTGTTGACGATACCGTTACTCCAGTGGTGAAAAGGTTCATACAGGAGATCAAAGAAGATGAGGGTAAGGTAGCGGCAATCGAAAGCTGGCTCCATGCTAAAATAGCAGGCCTGATTGAAAGAAATCATTCGAAGATCGGCAAGCTTGTTCGTGAGAATCTAGACAAGCTTGATACGGAAACACTGATTGATATGATGGAAAACAACGTCGGTAAAGACCTGCAATGGATCAGGGTGAACGGTGCCGTCTGCGGCTTCCTGATTGGTATCGGCTTGACGATTTTTAAGCTTATTGTTTTGTGAAAATTAATGAAAGGCCAATCCACTGCGGGATTGGTCTTTTTACTGTATCAGCCGATATGAAATAAATGGTAATATGATTATGGGAGGGGGATTCATGGCAAGAAGGAAATTACTTTTATCATTAATTTTCATTCTGGTGAGTGTCGTCCTTTTAACATTATATTGGGCGTACCATCACAAGATACTTTCCGGGGATTTTGATAAACTGACCATCCACGGCATGAAAGGCGAGACAATCCAGGTTTTAAAAGACAGGAACGAGATTGCAAAAATCATATCAGACATTAATGAAAGCCCGCGTAATTTCAAATTTGACAACGGCTTAACATACGATTATTTACCCCATGGCATCATGACCTTTGAAAATAAAACAAAAAAAGTACAAATAGGGGTTATTTTAACAAATGGGAATACAGTCACGAAATATTGGGAAATTGATACAGAGTTTCCTTTCGGAAATACATCAGAATAGGGGAGTGGCAAAGATGGAGAAGGTAAATATCAGCGAAAAGTTCTCGCTTTTTAGTGACTATTGGAGTCCAAAAATTGCCGGGGAAATCAATGATATGCATGTTAAGTTCGCCAAGCTGAAGGGTGAGTTCATCTGGCATAAGCATGACCATGAGGATGAGATGTTCCTCGTCATAAAAGGAAATCTGCTGCTTAAGTTCAGGGATAAGGACGTGCATCTGGAGGAAGGAGAATTCATGATTGTACCTAAAGGTGTGGAGCACCTTCCCATTGCGGAGGAAGAAGCGCATGTCATCTTTTTCGAACCGAAATCAACCGTGAATACGGGTGAGGAATTGAATGAAAGAACGGTTTCCAATCTAACAACGATTTAAGTAATAAAAAGGCTCGGTCCAATACCAAGCCTTTTTAATTGCTATTCTTCAATTTTCACAAGTTCAAATCCTGTCACTTTCCAGACATAACGGATTCCGTGGACAAAGGTATTGAACATTGGGACATCTACACTTAAACCATTCAGTACGATTGATTTAGCCATCTCCGGACGGATTCCAACATAGATGGATTGTACGCCCATTAGCTTTAGGGCATTAATGACCTGCTGCAGACGGAAGGCGATAGATGCGTCAATTTCATCGGATACTCCAGTAAAGTCAAAAATGACATATTCATTTCCTTGATGTGCACTGTGCGAGAGGATTTTCTCTCCGAGCAGGACCAATCGATCTTCAGTCAGTTTCCCCATAACTGGAACAAGTACTGCTGTGTCCACCGACAGAGGAATGACAGGCATATCAATGATTTGAAGCTGCTTCCGGTTTTCCTCCAGTGTTTCCTCGAACTCGGTCACATCTTTCCACGTAAGTATAAATCCACTTTCCGTCCCTTCGGTATTAAATAATCGATCCACCATAATTTCAGCCGAAAATTTATTGAAAAAAGTAATGCTAGCTGAATGGGGGAAATTACCTTCAGCCAGGATTTTCTGTGGGCGGCTGCCATGGAACTCTCCGACATCCATCCCGAGAAATTCCTCTGGATCAGTGATTCCTACATAAGGGCCAATTTTCGCTAATAATTTCATCGCAGAATCATTGATAAAAACGATTTTGTAATCTTCATTAGCGATTAGAATATTTTCATTGATTTTATTTAAAAGTTGGTGAGTTTCTATTTCATCGAGATTGAACAAAGGAATCGCTCCTTTTATAGTAGGCATACTATGTAAAATTATAGCTAAGTTTTCCAATTGGGACAAGCGGAATAGTAAAAGCCTCCTGCCAAATCTCAGGAGGCTGACAATTCATTTAATGGCTGCTTTCTTTTTGAAGAAGGTCTTTCGAATATATGGTATTACCCAATGGTCCAATCCATATTTGCCTGCGTTATAACCAGCGAAGAGGATAATGAATCCGAAGAAAATATCTGTTGGATTGTGGGATACGGTTCCTGCAAGGAAGAAGCTGAAGTTCATCAATAAACCGAAGAACATGGCGGCAGTTGTCAGACAGCCGAGGATGAGTCCCAAACCGACAAGGAATTCACCGACCGGTACGATAAAGTTGAAAAGCTCAATGTTTGGCAGAGCGAAGTTCTCCATAAAAGAGACATACCAGCCATAAACCATGTTTCCATCAGGACCTTTTACCGGATTGGCGACGGCATTTTTCAAATATCCAGTTGCGTCAAAGCCATCCCCCGTCATTTTATGCCATCCTGCAACCATCCAGTTGTAACCTAGCCATATACGTATAAAAGTCAAAATTCCGGCGGCAACATTATTTTCTCTCAACCAATTTGCGAACATATCAATCGCTTCCCTTCAAGGATGAATTATTATTTGATTACACTACAATATATTGATCTTTTAAATTAACATGCGGGCTGGTAGTCTTTGTTCACAAAATAGCAAAAACATATTGTCAGTATTTTGAACACTTGGCGAAGGTGATAACGGTAAAAAAGTGAGAGAAACGGATGCGGAGGATTTACGTAAAATAGCGGGAGATACACAAGCGGAGGATTTACCGAAAATAGCGGGAGGAACACAAACGGAGGATTAACGGAAAAAAGGAATCAATCATGATATCAGGCAGGGGAGATAACGGCAAAAAAGAAGAGCCGGTCAAATTACCAGACAGAGCTAATAACGTAAAAAAAGAGCCAGGCATATGCCAGGCTCTCTGCTTATGATTTAAGTTAAACTGCTTTATGCGCGGTTTCAGCTTCTCTTTTGAATACAGTTTTACGGATGAAAGGAACCACCCAGCGATCCAGACCGTATTTACCAGCGTTGTAGCCTGCGAACAGGATGATGAAGCCGAAGAAGATGTCAGTTGGGTTGTGAGATACAGTTCCAGCAAGGAAGAAGCTGAAGTTCATCACAAGACCGAAGAACATTGCAGCAGTTGTCAGGGTTCCAAGCAGCAATCCAAGGCCGACAAGGAATTCTCCCAGTGGCACAATGAAGTTGAACAGTTCGACGTTCGGAATCGCAAAGCTTTCAAGGAAGTTCACGTACCAGCCGTACACCATGTTTCCGTCTGGACCCTTAACCGGATTCGCGACGGCATTTTTCAAATAACCAGATGCATCGAATCCATCCCCAGTCAATTTGCCCCATCCAGCAGTCATCCAGTTATATCCAAGCCAAACCCTAATGACAGTCAACAGGCCAGCAGCAACATTGTTCTCTCTTAACCATTTAGCGAACATATAAATCGCTTCCCTTCAAAAATAAGTAATTATTGATTACACTTACAATATATCAGAATCCGAAATAAAAATGAGTTAATTGTGAAGTTGTTCACAAAAACGCAACAACAAATTGACGGAATATTGAACATGAATCATCAAAAGAGGATAGATCGGCTGCAGTGCCTAAGCAAAGCGCTAATAGGAAGGATGAAATCAGATGGACCAACAATCAGAAGCAGCTCAACAAAACCCGGGCACTGAAAAAATCTGGAGCAGGGATTTTTTATTTATTTTCCTTGCCAACTTTTTTATTTTCCTTGGATTTCAAATGACATTGCCGACGATACCATTGTTTGTGGAGCAGCTAGGTGGAAATGACCAGCTGATTGGTTTCGTCGTTGGAATCTTCACTTTTTCAGCATTGCTTGTCCGTCCATTCGCGGGGAGAATGCTTGAAACAAAGGGGAGAGGCTTTGTTTACTTGATTGGCCTGGCAATATTCGTGATATCGGTGGGCTCATTTGGATTTGCAGTCAGCATTGCCTTCTTGTTTTTAATGAGAGTAGTGCAGGGAGTTGGCTGGGGTTTTTCTACTACTGCTTCAGGCACAATTGCTACAGATTTAATCCCTCCCCGGCGCAGAGGGGAAGGAATGGGCTACTTTGGGCTCTCAGGAAACGTTGCGCTTGCGATGGGACCGACTCTCGGCCTTGCACTCGCTGCAGTCATTACATTCAAACAGCTGTTTTTAGCAAGTGCTTTTCTTGGACTGACAGCTTTTCTTTTAGCATCAAGGATTACATATAAAAAAGTTGAAAAAAGCGAAAGTGAAGTCGAGCGCCGAAAATGGGATGTATACGAGAAATCGGCTTTGCAGCCATCTTTATTACTCTTGTTCATCACGGTGACTTTTGGAGGAATCGCATCCTTTCTGCCCCTTTATTCGGCCCAGAAAGGTATTGAAGGGATCCAGTGGTACTTTTTTATTTTTGCGATGGCCCTGATGCTGTCACGGTCCTTTGCCGGCAAGATCTATGATAAAAAAGGCCACGGAGCGGTTTTCCTGCCAGGAACTTTATTAATCATGATTGCGATGATCCTGCTGGCCTGGCTGCCGAATAGTCTTGTTATGTTGATTGCAGCAGGGTTATACGGATTTGGATTTGGTTCTGTCCAGCCGGCACTGCAGGCATGGGCAGTACAGGATGCGCCAATGAATCGCAAGGGTATGGCCAACGCAACCTTCTTCTCCTTTTTCGATTTAGGCGTTGGGGTTGGTGCAATGGCTTTTGGCCAAATCGGTCATTGGCTTGGATATGGCAGCATCTATATTGCCTCTGCCATTTCGGTTTCAATCTCGATTATCTTATATATTTTTATGGCGAGAAGAACTGTGAGGAAGTAGACCTGTTCCATACCGGAGCAGGTTTTTTATTTGAAGCATAGGTGTATTCAAAGTAAAATACAGTTATAGGTATATATTGGGATTAAGGCAGCACCCACTGGCGTATTTTATGGCTTTTAAAAAATATGGTGCAGGGTATAGAGGAGTATAGACTTCATGAACCTATGAAAACAAAAATTGCAGGAGGAATCGCTATGTATTTCAAATCTTTTTTTGATGATCAGCTAGCACATATGTCTTATTTAATAGGCTGCCAGAGAACGGGTGAAGCCATTGTCATTGATCCGGCAAGAAATATCCAGCCTTACCTGGATATCGCCAAAAAAGAAGGCTTCAATATTTCAGCCGCAACAGAAACTCATATTCACGCAGACTATCTCTCTGGTGCAAGGGAGCTTGCCCACCATCATGGCGCAAAGCTTTATGTATCCGATGAAGGGGATAAAGACTGGAAGTATCAATATGTCGACCAGTATGAGCATGAGTTGCTGACTGAGGGATCGACTTTCAACATCGGCAATATTTATTTTGAAGTTATACACACGCCGGGCCATACACCGGAAAGCATTTCATTCCTGCTGACGGATAAGGGCGGCGGCGCCAATGAGCCGATGGGCATTTTCACGGGAGACTTCCTGTTCGTAGGCGATGTCGGCCGCCCAGACCTTTTGGAAAAAGCGGCAGGCATTAAGGATACATCTGAATCAGGGGCACGTCAGATGTTCGAATCACTCCGTAAAGTGGAAAAGCTTTCCGACTTCCTGCAGGTATGGCCAGCACATGGCGCAGGCAGTGCATGCGGGAAATCCCTCGGCGCAGTGCCAATGTCCACTTTAGGCTATGAGAAAAAATTCAACTGGGCTTTCCAAATCAACGAGGAGGAAAAGTTCGTAGAAGAGCTGCTTGCAGGTCAGCCTGAACCTCCAAAGTACTTCGCCGAGATGAAAAAACTCAATAAAGTTGGCCCAGAATTGCTTCGACGTGAAGAAACCCCTCATGTTTCATTATCTGACGCTGGCAATGAAGCAGTTGTCGACACCCGTCCAGCAAAAGAGTTCGCCGAGGGACATGCAGAAGGAACAATCAACATTCCGTATAACAAATCCTTCACAAACTGGGCGGGATGGCTATTAAGCTATGAACAGGACATCGTGCTGATTGCTGATCCGGAGAAGCTGCCTGATGTGAAGAAATCTCTTCAGTCAATCGGACTGGACCAGGTAACAGGGTATGTTGATCCGAAAGAGCTCGGCGGCAAGCTGGAAGAATACAAGACCGTAACGGCCAGCGAGGCAAAAGAAATGATGGAAGGCGAAAACTACTTCGTCATCGATGTCCGCAACCAGAGTGAGTGGGACAGCGGCCACATCCCAGGTGCCCACCATCTGATGCTCGGAAACCTGACTGACAACCTGGACAAGGTTCCCAAAGATAAGAAAATCATCGCCCATTGCCAGTCAGGCGCACGATCCAGAATCGGGACAAGCCTGTTACTGAAAAACGGCTACAAAGACGTAGTCAATCTCGAAGGCGGCTACTCCGCCTGGGAACAAGAAGGACTCCCTGTTAAAAAAGATTAAGACTAGAGCCAGCTCAGTTGATGAGCTGGCTTATTTATTTGGGCATAGGAGTGTGTGTTGGCGCCCTAAAATGTAAGTATAAGTGAAAAGAGGTCATCAATGGAGTGCATTGGCGTCCTAAAATGTAAGAATATGAGAAAACAGGTCACCAATAGAGCGTATTGGCGCCCTAAAAAGTAAGAATAAGAGTAAAGAGGTCACCAATGGAGCGTATTGGTGCCCTAAATTGTAAGAATATGAGAAAAGAGGTCACCAATGGAGTGCATAGGCGCTCTAAAATGTAAGAATAAGAGAAAAGAGGTCACCAATGGCGTGTATTGGCGCCCTAAAATGTGAGAATATGAGAAAACAGGTTACCAATAGAGCGTATTGGCGCCCTAAAATGTAAGAATAAGAGAAAAGAGGTCGCCAATAGAGGATATTGACCGATATATTAGAAACTGAGAAAAAGACATTTCAATTCAATGGTTACTGAGTTGTAATCTGAGCAATATACTACTGAAACCCAGCCCATTTCAATTAATGAACAAACTATGACCAATCTATTAAATAATCTGTAACAATAGGCGGAAAAGTTGATTCTGCTTGCGTTGAGCTATAATTTAGATATAACAGATATCCGATAAGAGGGGATTAGCGTGAAAATATTAGTCATTGAGGATAATGAGAGTGTCTGCGCGATGATCGAGATGTTCTTTTTGAAAGAGGGAATCGAAGGAAGGTTTGTGAATGATGGCCTCCGAGGTTATGAGGCTTTTAGAAGCGAAGATTGGGATCTGCTGATTGTCGACTGGATGCTTCCGGGTATGGATGGTGTCACCTTGTGCAGGAAAATCAGGCAGGAGGGCAGTGATGTGCCGATCATCATGCTGACGGCGAAGGACAGTGAGTCGGATCAGGTGCTCGGACTGGAAATGGGTGCAGATGATTATGTGACAAAGCCATTTAGCCCGCTGGCTTTAATGGCAAGGATCAAGGCTGTTGCCCGCCGCTATCAAAAGCAAAAACCAGAAGAGAACAGTGAAGTTGGGACAAGTCTGCTTAAAGTCAATAAGGAAACTCGTGAAGTGACGCTGGCTGGCAAACCAGTTACTAACCTGACGCCCAAGGAATTCGACCTGCTTCTCTTTTTTGCCCAGCATCCCCGCCAGGTTTTCACAAGGGAGCAGCTTCTCGAACGTGTATGGGGATACCAGTTTTATGGGGACGAACGAACTGTGGATGTCCATATCAAGCGTCTGAGGAAAAAGATTGGCACGGCTGAACAGCCATTGTTCCATACTGTCTGGGGCGTCGGCTATAAATTCGATGAGTCGGTTGATGGGCATGAAAGTTAAGTATATTTACCAGCAGTTCATCAGCCATATCAGCATCATCATCGTTGCTTTCCTCATTCTTAGCCTGGTCTTCACACAGTATGTGGAAACCCTGATTTATAAAAACAAGACCGAGGAGCTGATTTCCTACGGAGAAAATATCCTCCGCGACCTTGATCGAGGCAGTGAACGTCCTGACCAGGTGATCAATCAATATGCCCGCGTTCTTTTTGGCCGGGATATCCAGTTCAGTGTGTTCGATGAGAATATCCAGCTCCTTAACCCGATAAGATGGAGAGGGCCAGCAATTGAATTGACAGAGAGTGAGTGGAGCCAGCTTACAAACGGAAATCCGATTGTAAAAAACTATGACCTAAAACGTTATGATAGGGCCGTGACCCTGGTTGTTCTGCCATATGTGGATCGAGGCGATTTCATTGGCGGCATTCTCCTCACCTCGCCAATCAGTGGGACACGGGAAATGATCACGGAAATCAATAAGAACTTATTTTATACAATGCTGATTGCGCTCTCCGTATCGTTCCTGCTTAGCTGGGTGCTGGCGCGTATCCATGTGAACCGGATCAAGAAACTCCAGGAAGCAACATCGGTCGTTTCGGCAGGGGATTATACGATAAAAGTTCCGTCCTCTGACTTCGACGAAATCGGGGAATTGGCGAATGATTTTAACAGCATGGTGAGCAAGCTTAATGAATCAAAAACTGAGATCGAAAATCTGGAATACCGGCGTCGCCAGTTCATGTCGGATGTATCACATGAATTGAGAACACCCCTCACGACAATCAGCGGGATCATTGAAGGGTTGAGAAATAATATGATTCCAGAAGCTGAAAAAGAGCGCGGCATCAATTTGGTCGGTCAGGAAACTAAGAGACTGATCAGACTGGTGAATGAAAATCTCGACTATGATAAAATCCGTTCAAATCAGGTACAGCTTTTTAAAGAGGATATTGAATTGATTGAGGTTTTGGAAATCATCCAGGACCAGCTCGGATTGCAGGCGGAGGAGAGGCATAACCGAATTGAGATTGAAGCGGAGGAAATGGCAATGGTCCATGCCGATTATGACCGGCTCGTCCAGATTCTCATCAATATTACGAAGAACAGCATTCAGTTCACTGAAAACGGGATAATCTGGCTTCGTGGCAGGTGGGATGGAACCAATACGATAATTGAAGTCGAGGACACCGGAATGGGAATAGAACCAGCAGAGATCGAAAAAATCTGGCATCGCTTTTACAAAGCGGACATCTCAAGGACAAGTAATCCGTTTGGCGAGTTTGGGCTCGGTTTGTCTATCGTCAAACAACTGGTTCAGATGCACGATGGAAAAATTAGCGTTGAAAGCGAGCGTGGAAAAGGGACAAAGTTTGTGATTGAGCTCCCTTTTCGATAAGATGAAAAAAGAAGCTGCGGGCATTGCCTCCAGCTTTTGCTATTTCCGTATAAGAAAGTATAATTTTTTACACTTAGTTTAGTGTCCAGCTCCAGCGCTTGTCGGGGCTGAACAAGGCGTTTGCGCTTTTCATATGAAAGGATGAGTATTATGGTGCGTTTTGGTGTGGTAGGTACGAATTGGATTACAGAAGCTTTTATAAAAGGTGCTAGTCATAATGAGGATTTTCAGCTTGCGGCGGTTTATTCGCGTACAGAGGAACGCGCTGCGGAGTTTGCGGGAAAACACGGAGTGAATACCATTTTTACTGATTTAGAAGAGATGGCGAAAAGCAATGTGATTGATGCAGTCTATATCGCCAGCCCGAATTCCATGCATGCAAGCCAGGCGATCACATTCATGGAGAATGGCAAGCATGTGCTGTGCGAGAAGGCGATTGCGTCCAATAGCAGCGAGCTGGCAGAAATGATCAATATCGCTAAAAATCATAATGTTGTTTTGATGGAGGCCTTGAAATCAACGCTCATGCCTAATTTCAAGGCGATACAGGAAAACTTGCATAAAATCGGCAAGGTCAGAAGGTACTTTGCAAGTTATTGCCAGTATTCTTCCCGTTATGACAAATATAAAGAGGGTAAAGTGCTGAATGCCTTTAACCCGGAATTTTCGGCAGGTTCCTTAATGGATATCGGCATCTATTGCATCTATCCACTAGTAGTCTTGTTTGGTGAGCCAAAATCAGTCCAGGCGAATGGCTATGTGCTCGAGTCAGGGGTGGATGGGGAAGGCAGCCTGATATTGAAATACGATGAAATGGATGCTGTCATCATGTTCTCAAAAATCACCGATTCAACGCTTCCATCTGAAATTCACGGCGAGGATGGCAACATCAGGATTGATAAAATCAGCACACCGGAAAAAGTGGAAATCATCTATCGTGATGGTAAAACGGAAAATATATCAAGAGAACAGCTAGCTGATAATATGTTTTATGAAGCAGATGAGTTCATCACTCTAATTCAGCAGGGCAGGCAGCAATCTGCCAATAACTCTCTTGAAAATTCAAGAATTACGATGTCGATACTTGATGAAGCAAGAAAGCAAATGGGAGTCCGGTTCCCGAGTGATAAATAAAAGGGAAGGCGCTTAAGAGGCACCTTCCCTTCTTCTTTTAGTAATTCAAAAACTTAACACATACTGGATCGGGAACCTTGACATCTGATTGAAGCAGCGTCAATTTGCCTGTCTCCTGATTACGAGAATATAGCGCGACATTGCTGGAATTCTGGTTCGTCGCAATCAGGAATTTCTCAGTTGGGTCAAGCGTAAAATCCCTTGGCCAATTCCCTTCTGTCGAGGTATGAGCGACAAATGATAGCTTGTAGCTATCAGAATCCACCTGGAAAATAGCAATGCTGTCATGGCCGCGGTTGGCAGCGTAGACGAATTTCCCGTCAGAGGAAATATGGATGGCGCTTCCCTGGTTGTTTTCAGTGAAATCAGCTGGCAGAGTGGTAATTGCCTGAAGCTGTTCAAAACTGCCATCTTCAGAATTATATTTTAAGACAAGAACCTCTGAACTGAATTCTGTCATCAAATAGGCAATTTTATTGTTCGGATGGAAAACAAGGTGTCTTGGACCGCTTCCAGGGGCTACATCCAATACACTTTTCTCAATCAACTGCCCGTTATCCAGGGAGTAAGTGATCAACTGGTCGATGCCAAGGTCGATGACTGCTGCGTACTTCCCATCAGGAGTAAAGCCGGCATAATGGGTATGCGCCTTTTCCTGACGCTCATCAGGACCTGAGCCTTCATGTACAGCGCTTGATAAAACTGCCTCAATATTGCCATCTTCAGGGTTTAGGAGGTAGGAATCTGCAGATCCTTTATGATAATTCGCAGATAAAAGCAGGTTGTTTTCTCTGTTCACACTCACATGGCATGGAGATGCTCCTGCGGAAAGCTGAGTATTAATGAACGATAATTGTCCTGAATCCTTAATGCTGAATCCAGCCACGCCACCAGTTCCTCCTTCCTTTGCAACTGCATATAGGAAGCGGTTATCTTCGCTGATAGTCAGGTAGGTAGGATTTTCAAGCGCTGCTGCCGCCCTCACATCAATGATTTTTCCATTGGCTGCATCCAGTGTAAAAGAATAGATGCCCTCACTATCTCCTTTTGTATATGTACCTAAATATCCTGTGAATTTTTCATTAGCTGCCATTGTTAATGCCTCCAATTTGATTAAGCATTTATAGTCTAAGTTATAGTCTAGCAAAAAAATCTTGTCGGACAAAATGTTACGAACAACAAGCTAATGGGTAAAATAAAGCGTGAACATATTATTCGTGATGTTAGATTTCCTGACCAACATCTGGACTTTAAACTTTTTAAGGGATATGCTCTTTTTATAATGGTGTTCTAACCTAAATTAGCGAAAGAGCATGATGAATAGTTAATAGTGATTTAGGAGGTTTATTATGAGCTTGCAAAAACAGATTATAGAAGCGTTGAATGTCCGTCCGGAAATTAATCCTCAGGAGGAAATCAGGAACAGAATTAACTTTCTCAAGGATTACTTACAAGTTTCAAAAGCAAAAGGATTCGTTCTTGGAATTAGTGGCGGCCAGGATTCCACCCTTGCCGGAAGATTGGCACAGCTCGCAGTAGAGGAACTGCGCTCGGAGGGTACTGATGCCAAATTCGTGGCTGTAAGACTTCCATATTCAGTGCAAAAAGATGAAGAGGATGCACAGAAAGCACTGAAGTTCATCCAGCCTGATAAAACAATCACTTTCAACATCCAGCCAGCGGTAGACACTTTTAACACACAGTTTGAGGATGCTATTGGTGATAAAATGACCGATTTTAACAAAGGTAACGCAAAAGCACGAATGAGGATGATCACGCAATATGCGATCGCTGGTCAGGAAGGTTTACTTGTGATTGGGACCGACCATGCCGCAGAGGCCGTGACAGGATTCTTCACAAAATACGGTGATGGCGGAGCTGACTTGCTGCCACTAACCGGACTGAACAAGAGACAGGGAAGGGAACTGCTAAAAGCTATGAATGCAGAGCCAAGATTGTATCTCAAAGAGCCGACGGCTGACCTTCTAGACAACAAGCCGCTCCAGGCAGATGAAACCGAGCTCGGTGTGAGCTATGAAGCCATCGATGATTACCTGGAAGGAAAGCAGATTGACGAAGCAGATGCAGCAAAAATTGAAACAAGATATCTTACTTCAGAGCATAAACGACAAGTGCCCGCATCCATGTTTGATTCATGGTGGAAGAAATAAGACAAAAAAGCCTGGCTGATATTTTTCATCAGCCAGGCTTTCATTTTACTCCGATTGAGCAACTGCAAAATGTGGTGTTTCTTCTTTTTCAGTGACTTTGTCGATTTTATCAGTGAACATTTGGAAGACTCTTTTCTTCTCTTCCAGTTCCTTGATATATTCCTTTAAATCATTGAACTTCTCCTCAAAAGGTTGATGGTACAATTCACGGATCTTCCTATTCAAATCAGGATTGACGGTTGACTGGACAACCTGCTTTGTAATGTTGAATTTATATGTATACACCTTTAGCTCATTCTTCACTTCTTCATATTCCGCATCAATCTCTTTAAGAATCTCTTCAATTTCTGCTTTCCATTCATCTAGCGACATCTTAACATGCTGTTCCATACGGATCCTCCTGCCATTCGCCTGTAATAAAGCTTCTTCCCTCTATTCTAGCAAGTGAATTTTACATAGAGATTGCTGCTATATTACATTGTTAAAACAATCTAGTTCGAACAGACTCTGCCATTCCAAAAAGCCTTGTCTTTCAATTCGCGACTATTAATTTATAGCGAAAAAGTTTTCCCAATAATCTTTTGTAGGAAAATAGACTTATATTTGTAATTAATTGGCGAATTTTGTTGAATAAATGGTTCTTAAGATTTATATTTTAATTAGAACTGAAAAAGGCAAACTTATCGAAAGGTAAGGACGCAAAGCCACGAGTCTAAGGCGTTTAAGCTATGATCGTCGGGTTGCCAAAAAAGATCGGATGCAAATAAAAGATAGGTAAAAGGTTTTGTTTACCGCTTGTTTTAAAAAAATCCGCCATCTTTTGGGGATTTTTTTATTTAGAATGTCCCTTTCTGCTCAATATTGCAAAAAGAACTAAATTTCACGTTTGTATATTGCGAGAGAGGATAAATAATACTTAAGTTACTTGACAGGACAAATTTAAATAATCCTTTTGGCAGGTTTGGTTTTATCACATAGGATTAAAAAATTTTACGGAAGGTGGAGGAATCGTTGACTGTATTATTTGGAACGGTAGAGTATTTCGAACGGGAAATTGAGTTTCATTTATCAGAGGTTGAAAAAAGAGAGCGGCTGAAAGAAGAAATCAATCAAATTCAATTAAAGCTTGAAGAAGAGCTGCTAAATGATTTTATCTGCGACGAGAAGCTAAGAATGGAATGCCTGCAGAATCTATCAAATGCCTGCAGTAAATTAACTGAAGATTATGTAGTTTGAAACAAGATTGAAGCCTGTGGACCGATCCACAGGCTTTTTCTATTATTTGCAAGACGGCTGAACCTGTTTTCTTTATTTTAAAAAAGTGTTTGAACATCTCGAATAAAGGTTATGTTTATCAATAGGACAGCTAAAGGGGAATCGACATGGAGAAAAAGGAATATAACAAGCTTGTAAGAGATTATTTTCCGGAGTTAATGAAGGAAAAAGGCAAAAATGTTGAATTTGAAATTTTGGATGGAAGTCAATATAGTGAAAAACTTATGGCGAAGTTCAATGAGGAAGTCGAGAAGTTCCGGAATGCGGGAACGGACAGGCTGCTGGGTGAAATCGTCGACTTGCTGGAAGTGGTATATGCGATTGCCGATCATCGCGGCATCACGGAATCTGAAGTAGAGTTCATGCGCCAGCTAAAGAAGACTCGCAGCGGCGGCTTCAGGAAAAAAATCATGCTAAAAACAATTGAAGAAAAATCCTGATAAGAAAAGCCCTCCGCCTGTTGGCGGAGGGCTTTTGCAATATCGTTAAGCAGATTTATGTGCAGCTTCTGGTGTTTGTTTGAAAACAGTCTTGCGGATGAAAGGAACCACCCAGCGGTCTAAGCCATATTTACCAGCGTTGTAGCCTGCGAACAGGATGATGAAGCCGAAGAAGATGTCAGTTGGGTTATGAGATACAGTTCCAGCAAGGAAGAAGCTGAAGTTCATTACCAGGCCGAAGAACATGGCTGCAGTTGTCAGTGTTCCCAGGATTAAACCAAGTCCAACAAGGAACTCTCCAAGTGGAACGATGAAGTTAAAAAGTTCGACATTCGGGATCGCAAAGTTTTCAAGGAAGTTCACGTACCAACCATATACCGCATTTCCGTCTGGACCTTTTACAGGATTTTCTACGGCACGTGTTAAATATCCAGTTGCGTCAAATCCCTCACCAGTCAATTTTCCCCATCCTGCAGTCATCCAGTTGTAACCCAGCCAAACACGAATCACAGTCAACAGGCCAGCAGCAATATTGTTTTCTCTTAACCATTTAGCGAACATCTAAATCGCTTCCCTTCAAAAATTAATAATTATTACACTTATAAGATATCAAAGCAATTTATGGAAATCTGTGAAAAAAGTGTGAAGACACATATCAGCCATAATGTTTTGAACAAATTTTGTCAGACAGTTTCCTTTTATGGTATTTTATACCTTGTAAGGTATTTATTTAGTTATTCTTTTTTTCCTTGTTGAATATGTTGGAAATTTATAGAATAAATATATGACGAAGTACAAGCTGGAAAGGGGAAGGGAAATATGAGCGAGCTTTTATTTAAGCATTTTGAATTGACTAGAGGCAATTTTTTAAAAAACATTGAGGCCATCAATGCAGAACAGGCAAGTGTTCAGCCAGAAGGCTTCAATAATAATATCCATTGGCACATTGGACATGTACTGACAGTTACAGAACAATTCATGATGGGGTTCCCGAAAAAATCGCAGCATCTCCCTGCAAGCTACATAGAGTTGTTCGGGAACGGTACTCGACCGTCTGAATGGGCGGGAGATGTACCTTCTGTTGATATTTTGCGTGACCAGTTGAAAGCACAGCTGGGGAGAATCAAGGAAATTCCGGCTTCAATGCTGGATGAGAAGCTAAAGAAGCCTTTTCTTGGGCTGGAGACTTTTGGTGAGCTAGCGAATATGGCATTATTCCATGAAGCCTATCACCTCGGGCAAATTCACGCGATGAGAAAATTAGTAAAATAACAGAGTCCTATAATGGGCTCTTTTGTTGAAACCTGGAATCCCTTATTACGTATTAGTAACTAGGGAAGGCAGGTGTGAGAAATGAGTAAGGATAAGGATACAATGATTCTCAGAAGGTGGCTCATCATATTCATTTCCTTTGCGATAGCTGGAGCACTGTTCCTTTTCATTGACATCACGTGGATCAGAAAGACACTTTCAGTCATCATGCTGTTGATCGGTTTTGTCGCTGCTGGATTTGTATATCAGTTTTATGAGACATGGCTGAATAATTTAAGTAAGAAGAAGGATGGCAAATAAAGATTCACTTCGGAAATCGGAGTTGGACCATTGAATGTTTCAGGAAAAAGTGGCTAATATAGGTGGGGGTGAAAGCCACGAACTAGTGTTTTCACTCATTCCGCGAAAACTATGATGTTTTTTCGCGAATGCATGGTTTGGAAGTGGAAAGCTGTCAAGAATACCCGTTTATTGTGACATGTTTCAGGCAGCATAGCACAAAGCTGTCAAGAAAACGGGTATATTATGACAGGTTTCAGGGGTTAGGACCCAAAGCTGTCAAGAAAATGGGTATATTATGACATGTTTCAGGGGTTAGGACCTAAATCTGTCAAGAAAACGGAGGCACTAGAATATGTACCAGGAGAATTGTCCATATTGCAATGTACATGCAGATGAAGAGCAGGAAATCGTTCTGGAGAATGAAACCTGTTATTTTATCCAGAAGGAGTCTGAGCAGCAGGTCCTGCAGGGAAGCGGGCTGATTATACCGAAGCTTCATAAGCAAGATGTCTTTGAGTTATCAGAACAGGAGTGGAATGATTCCAGGGAGTTGCTGCTTGGGGCGAAGAAGATTCTTGACGATAAGTATACTCCAGACGGTTACAGTGTAGGCTGGAATACGGGAAGGGCTGGCGGGCAATCGATTTTCCATGCCCATTTGCATGTTATTCCGCGATTTAATGATGAACCTCTTGCAGGCAAGGGAATCAGGTATTGGATCAAACAAAAGGAGAATAAACGGAAATAATTCATTCAATATGATGTTGGGAAATTTCCTGCTAAATTATTTGAATATTTTTACAAAAATGATTCTAAAATCCCGGGAGAGCAGTCACGGGATTTTTCTATTTTTCAGGAGGGTTGGGTCTATAGTGGTATAGACATCTATACTGTTATTTAGATAGTCTAAGATTACAGCATGAAAGCCTTTTCAAAGTTTAATAGATTAAATGGAGCAATAGCTCGGAAAAGGAGGAAACATGAAGAACAAATCATTGTCGATTGCATTAGCAGCAGTTCTCGGTACAGGAATGATGATTCCGGTGTCATTTGCGGATGGCAATCAACCACCAGGGGGAACGATTGAACAGCGGGAGGGCAAAGGTGGCTTCAAGGAAGTCCATCCTGTATTTTCATGGGACAAGCCAGGCCCTTTATCGCCAGTGCTCCATAAAGGATCGGTTCGAGGAGCGGGCATGGTACAGCAGCCGCTAGACGAGATCGACGGGCATATGGAAAAAATGATTGCTGCTGGCGTGATGCCAGGTGCTGTCGCGTTCGTCGCTCGCCGCGGCCATATCGTGAAGCAGAAGGCATATGGATTTGCCTACAGATATGAAGATGACCAATTCACTGAATCTAGTGAACCGATCAAGATGGAGGAGGACACTATCTTCGACCTTGCCTCTATCAGTAAAATTTTCACCACCACAGCAGCTATGGTTCTTTATGACCAGGGAAGGTTCGAGCTCGATGAGAAAGTCTCTGAGCACATTCCTGAATTTGCTGCTAACGGAAAGGAAGACGTCACGATCAGGCAGCTCCTTACCCACACATCTGGTTTCACTGCATGGGTTCCCCTCTATACAAAAGGAAGCAGCCGCGAAGACAGGATGAATCTTGTCTTGGAGCATCCGTTAAAAAATGAGCCGGGCAGTACTTATACATACAGCGACCTCAACATGATCACGCTCGGTTTGTTGATCGAAAGGCTCTCAGGCCAGCGCCAGGATGAGTTTGTCAAAGAGCATATAACACAGCCGCTGGGCATGAAAGAAACAATGTACAATCCTCCTTCATCACTTAAAAAGCGGATCGCCGCGACAGAATACCAGCCATGGACGAACCGCGGAATCGTCTGGGGAGAAGTCCATGATGAAAATGCCTGGTCACTGGATGGTGTTGCAGGACATGCTGGAGTGTTCTCGACGGCAGAAGATCTCGCCAAGCTGGCTCATATGTATTTGAATGACGGGCGTTATGGCAGCGAAGTCATTTTAAAGCCAGAAACAGTGGAAATGATCATCGAAAACCAAATCCCAGAGTTCCCTGGTGATGACCATGGTTTAGGCTGGGAGCTCGCCCAGGGATGGTTCATGGATGCTTTATCAGAAGGAACCTCCCTTGGACATACGGGTTATACCGGCACCTCGATTGTCGTAAACAGAAATAATGGCACGATCGCAATCCTGCTTACCAACAGGGTCCATCCAAGTCGAAGTACGGTTTCAACCAATGTTGCGAGGAGACAGCTGGCAAGACAGGTTGCCGATTCCATCCCGGTAAATATTCCGGATGGGTCAGCATGGTTTTCAGGGTATGGAGACAAGCTCCAACGCACGATGACTGCAGAGGTAAAACTTGAAGAGACTGCTAGACTATCATTCGACACCTGGTATCGGATTGAAGCAGATGCTGATTATGGTTATCTGGAGATCTCCGAAGACGGTGAAAACTGGGAACAAGCAGCTGTTTTTACTGGCACCAGCGTTGAATGGGATACAGCGGAGGTTGAAATTTCGGCAGCAACCAAGCACGTCCGTTTCCGCTACGAAACGGACAGTTATACAAATGGACGGGGCTGGTATGTCGACAATATCAGACTGGTAACCTCTGATGATAAGAAGGTTGAGCCTGATTTTTCAGGAGAAGGCTGGCAGCAAAGAAATTACTGATTTTAGTAATTTTCAATGAATTGGATAAAATATGCAAAATGGAGGAGATACGATGAGGAAACTCAGCAAGCTTATGCTTTATACACTAGTGTTCGTTCTGGCTTTTTCACAAATGATTCCCGGCATTTCTTTGAAAAAAGCCAATGCCGAGGAAAAAAACCAGGTGGAGGACCTGGTGATTTACGAAAACATTCCAGAAGCGGAAGCAGCAGTAAAAGATGGAAACCTCCAATTGAAAGCACTCCATGTATATTCAGAAGGAAATTTCTTGCTTGCATCTGAAAACCTTGACTGGGAGTCTTCGAATAAAAATGTCGCAACAGTGGACCAGGGTGGAAATGTGGAGTTTACAGGGCAGAATGGACGGACGTTCATTACAGTGAGAGACGGTACTTTCAAGGACCGAATCGCACTCGATTATAAAGTGAAACCCTCCTCTAAAGATGAAGGTGAAAAAAGAAAGCCTGAATCGGAAGCGTTGGTCATTAAGCAGGAGGGCCAGCGCTATGATTTGATTGGCAATGCAATCAGCAAAATGAGCCTGGACGAAAAAACAGGGCAAATGCTGATGCCGGATTTCAGGAACTGGAATGGTAAAAATGTAACCGAAATGCTGCCAGAGATCGAGCAGCTTGTGAAAAAATATCATCTGGGCGGAGTCATCCTTTTCCGAGAAAATGTCGTTACAACAGAACAGACAGCACGCTTAGTATCCGATTATCAGGAGGCGGCTGAAAAATTCGGCCTGCTGCTGACGATTGACCAGGAAGGCGGGATTGTCACAAGGCTTCAATCTGGTACGGATATGCCAGGGAACATGGCATTGGGAGCGACACGCTCACCAGAAATCGCTTATAACGTAGGCAATGCAATCGGAGAGGAACTGGCGTCATTGGGTATCAACATGAACTTTGCACCGGTTATGGATGTTAATAACAATCCGGACAACCCGGTAATCGGCGTCCGCTCATTTGGCGAAGACCCACAGCTTGTTGCTGACATGGGTGTAGCGTATACAAAAGGACTCCAGGCCGCTGGTGTCGCCGCGACAGCGAAACACTTCCCGGGACATGGGGACACGGCTGTCGATTCCCACCTTGGACTGCCTGAAGTTCCGCACGATAAAGAACGCTTGAAGGAAGTCGAGTTGTATCCTTTCCAAAAAGGAATGGAAGCAGGTATTGATGCGATTATGACAGCACATGTCACTTTCCCTAAAATCGATGGAACAAAAGCAATCTCCCAGAAAACCGGGGAAGAAATCGCCATTCCTGCTACCCTTTCATACAAGGTCCTGACAGGGCTGATGCGTGAAGAAATGGGATATGAAGGCGTCATCACAACTGATGCGATGAATATGAAGGCAATCGCTGACCATTTCGGCCCTGTGGATGCAGCCATCCGCGCGGTACAAGCAGGCACGGATATCGTCTTGATGCCGGTCGGTCTTGAAGAAGTAGCAGCTGGCATGCTGGAAGCTGTAAAAAATGGCAAGATTTCCGAAGAACGAATCGAGGAATCGGTTAGACGCATTTTAACCCTGAAGATAAAAAGAGGCGTGATCAAGGAAGAAACGCCTGTTTCAGTTGAAGACAAGATTGGGAATGCAGTGAAAGTGGTCGGCTCTGCTGAGCATAAGCAAATTGAAAAAGAAGCGGCTGAGAAATCAATCACTTTGGTTAAAAATGATGCAGGATTGCCTCTACAGCTGGAAAGCAGTGAGAGGGTCGTCGTTGTGGGCAACACTTTTATCAGCGGCCTGGGTGATGCGATTAAAAAGCGCCATGAAAATACAACTGTCATCTCATCTTCAACTTATAAGCTGACTGAGGATCAGCTGGAACAAATTAAAAACGCCAGCGCTGTGGTAGTCGGCACCTATACTTACAATGTATCAGGCCGTACACCTTCTAGTGCTCAGATGGCAATGGTCAACCAGATCATTAAGCTTGCAGATGCTCCTGTTATCGGTGTTGGCATCCGCAATCCATATGACATTATGGCTTACCCTGAAATTGACGCATATCTAACCCAATACGGGTTCCGTCCAGCAAGCTTTGAAGCAGCAGCCGGAGCGATGTTTGGTGAATTCACGCCAACAGGGAAGCTGCCGATCACGATTCCTGATTATAATGGCGGGGTCCTTTACGAATTCGGCCATGGATTAACCTATTAAAAAGTATATAGGCGGGCTTCATGAATGCGGCCCGCCTTTTTAATGACTGAAATCAACATTAGTAGTTTTAAAATCTATTATACTAGGAGTGAGCATATTGAAAAAATGGCTGGCAGCAGTATTGACGACCGTCCTCATCCTCTCTTCATTGACGATTGCGTTGGCAAATCATGATAGTGGACAGGGCAAAAGCCAGGACCTGAAGAAATTCAAGGTTGGTGCAGAAGCACTGCTCGAAGACCACAAGGATTTAATCAAAGGCAAGCGAGTCGGACTGATCACGAATCCTACTGGAGTAGACCAAAATCTGACGAGTGTTGTCGACCTGCTTTTCAATGCTCCTGATGTCGAGTTGACCGCACTTTACGGTCCTGAGCATGGCGTGCGTGGAAGCGCACAGGCTGGAGCTTATGTAGAGTACTATATCGATGAAAAAACACAACTTCCTGTATACAGCCTTTACGGTAAAACGAAGAAACCAACACCTGATATGCTCGAAAATGTAGATGTCCTATTGTTTGACATTCAGGATGTAGGAACCAGGTTCTATACGTATATTTACACAATGGCTTATGCGATGGAAGCGGCAAAGGAAAATGATATTCCATTCATCGTGCTTGACCGTCCGAATCCGCTTGGCGGTGTTAAGGTTGAGGGACCTGTCCTCGAAACAGATTATAAATCCTTTGTAGGAAACTATGAGATCCCTCTGCGTCATGGCATGACCGTAGGTGAGCTGGCGAAGCTCTTTAATGAAGAATTCAACATTGGCGCAGACTTGACTGTCGTTGAGATGGATCGCTGGAAGCGCACAATGCATTATGATGAAACGCCTCTGGAGTTTGTTATGCCATCACCAAACATGCCTACCCTGGATACTGCATTCGTTTATCCGGGAGCAGCATTGATTGAAGGAACGAATGTATCGGAGGGAAGAGGGACGACAAAACCGTTTGAGCTGATCGGGGCACCGTTCATCAATTCCGATGACTTGTCCGCAAAATTGAACTCTTTGAAGCTTCCAGGAGTAAAGTTCAGGGCAGCATCGTTCACCCCGACGTTCTCAAAGCATGCAGGCAAACTGTCACATGGAATCCAGATTCATATTACCGACCAGGATTCATTTGAGCCGATTGTAACAGGACTTCATATTGTAAAAACAATTCACGATATGTATCCTGAAGACTTCCAATTCCGTGCAGAAGACAGCAGGGGAATTTCCTTCTTCGATCTTCTGACAGGAAACGGCTGGATCAGGGAAGAAATTGAAGCCGGAACATCCGTCGAAGAAATCCAGACGATGTGGCAAGATGAATTGAATGAGTTCAAGCAAGTGAGGGAAAAGTACCTTCTCTATTAAACGATAGAAAAAATGGCCGCTGCACAAGCAGTGGCCATTTTTAGGTCGTACTGTTGTTCCAATCTGTATATAATCCACTGCCGCTGCAGCCAGGACATTCGTATGGTGCCGCATAATAAACAAACTCATTCGCGGAAAAAGCGTAATATCCTCTGCCATGGCAATCCGGGCATTTATTCTGGTCCTTCATATTAGTAAGGTGGTTTTCGTATCTTGCATTTCTCCATTGGTTGAGCGCATTGATTAATCCCATTCTTTTACACCTCCACTTCTATGCATAGTTTGGAGAAATCATTACTTTATTATGTATAGTTTATGGAGAAATTTGGTTTTTGACCCGGTACTAGCACACAACTTGTCTAAAAAGTTGACAGTCCTGTGAACAATTCCGGGCTCAAACCCTATGTTGGATAATCTTGGACTATAATGAACCCGTACATATAAATAGGAGGGATCCAAGATGAAAAATGAATTGACGCAGTCAGTAAACAAGCAAATCGCAAACTGGACTGTACTCTACTTTAAGCTCCATAACTATCACTGGTATGTGACAGGTCCGGAATTTTTCACTCTGCACGCAAAATTCGAAGAGCTATACAACGAAGCGGCCCTACATATCGATGAACTTGCCGAAAGATTACTGGCAATGGGTGACAAACCTGTCGCAACAATGTCCGCTGCACTTGAACTCGCCTCTGTAAAAGAAGCATCAGGGAATGAAAGCGCAACTGATATGGTCGCAAGCATAGTAGATGACTATTCAACAGTGATTCATGATCTAAAGAAGGGTATGGAGCTGGCAGAGGAAGTCCATGATGAAACAACAAGCGACCTGCTTCTTTCCATTCACTCCGGTTTGGAAAAGCATATGTGGATGCTGAACTCTTTCCTGGGGAGATAATAAATGAGGAATGCAAGACGTATGCAATGGCATACGTCTCTTTTTATGGTTTTACGATAGCATTTTAAGCAAGAGGCAACAGCGAAATGTCTAACAAAAGAGGTTATTGGACATTTTCAGTATGATACCTTAGCGAAATGTCTAAAAACAGAGGTTTAATGGACATTTCAGTCAAGGTGCAGGACCGGAATGTCTAAAAACAGAGGTTTAATGGACATTTCGAGCAAGCTGCGGGAGCAAAATGTCTAATAAATGCCTTATCAAGTCTTGTTTGGCTTTTTGAATATCGTTATATGTTCAAAAGTAAAAAAGCACCCATTAAACGGGTGCTTTAGATGAGGGGTTCTTTGTGAAGCTATTATTTATGCCTCCAGCCAGCTCTTTGACCATTTTTCTATTTCTCTCATAAGAGGTTCCAGTGCCTTGCCTTTTTCCGTCAATGAATACTCGATCCGGACCGGGGTTTCAGGATGGACTTCGCGTCGCACAATTCCTTCGCTTTCCAAATCCTTCAACCGCTCTGAAAGCACCCTTCCACTTACTCCCATCGAGGATTCAATCGTACAAAATCGCTGCGGTCCAGTAAGCAGCTGGTATATGATCAAGCCAGTCCAACGCTGGCTTAGGATTGTCATGGCTTTTTCAAATCTTGGACAAATCGACTTATCCATCTCAATCACTCCTTACTAACATTATAAACATATCAATTGAAAATTAAATTACTTTTTATAAAAAGGATACTTGACGTAATTTAATTACAGTTATATAGTTACTTACATAAAGTAACTTAAACAGATTACTGAAATGGCAGTATATGAGCACATCTTGGTTTGGCTACCCTGGCTATAACCAACTTAATACGGAATTCTCAATCAAAAAGGAGGAAGTGAATATGAACTTTCATCAACCGCCAGTCACTTTTGTGGGGCAAGTAAATATAAAAGTAGAGAACCTGGAACGTTCCCTTGCTTTTTATGAAAAATTAATTGGCTTTAAGATATATGACAAAACGGATACGTCCGCTCTGTTAACTGCCGATGGAAAAAATGTGCTATTAAGCATTGAGCAGCCATCAGATGTGATTCCAAAGAAGGGAAGAACAACTGGCTTGTATCATTTCGCGCTCTTGCTTCCAGAAAGGAAGGACCTTGCGAAAGTGTTGAAGCATTTCCTGCAGACTGGATATCCTTTGCAGGGGGCATCTGACCATCTTGTAAGTGAAGCACTGTATTTAGCAGATCCGGATGGAAATGGTATCGAGATCTATACAGACAGACCAGCTACAAAATGGGAATGGAATAAGCAGCATGTGGTGATGGCCACTGAAGCATTGGATGCCGAAAACCTTTTTGCAGAGGGGATGGAAGGTACATGGAATGGGCTACCTGAAGGGACAGTGATGGGGCATATCCATTTACACGTTGCAGAACTAGATAAAACTGAGGAGTTTTACACAAAGGGACTTGGTTTTGACGTGGTAAGCCGATACGGTCCGCAGGCTCTCTTCATTTCTTCAGGCAAGTATCATCACCATATTGGGCTGAATACCTGGAATGGTGTAGGTGCTCCCAAGCCTGAAGCCAATAGCGTTGGACTCGACTCATATATCTTGGTATTGCCGGACGATATAAGCCTGAAAGGTACAATAGCCCGCTTGAAAAAAATCGGTGCACAGGTGTC
This sequence comes from Mesobacillus jeotgali, assembly GCF_002874535.1. Lineage (GTDB taxonomy): Bacteria > Bacillota > Bacilli > Bacillales > Cytobacillaceae > Mesobacillus > Mesobacillus jeotgali. The sequence continues at coordinate 3,655,539 of NZ_CP025025.1, read as the reverse complement.
AGATGAAAATGGCACATTCATTACTACTGACCCGTCTGGAAACCAAATCAAGCTGGTAACAGCTATGTAATTATGACTCTGTCATACCTGTTTACACATTAATTCAACCAAAGTCTAAACGGGAGTAAGGCCGCAAGCCTTGCACTTCGATTATGCAGTGCAAGGCTGGGTAAAGTTAAGTTATGAAGCTGAGATTTGCAAACACATTAGATATATAGACGAGCATTTCTTTTGACCTTTGATGAAAAACGGATTAATATCTCGAAGTAAGCTATTTTAATTCCGAGATTTATCATCTTCGAAATAGTTTTTAAAATTTAGACAGAATAGGGGAATATAACATGGCTAAAGTTTTATACATCACAGCACACCCACTGACTGAAGAACAATCTTTCAGTCTAGCAGCAGGAAAAGCGTTCATCGATACGTACAAAGAACAAAACCAGAGTGATGAAGTCATTCATCTGGATCTATATAAAGAAAACATTCCTCACATCGATGCCGATGTTTTAGGCGGATGGGGCAAGCTGCAAAAAGGAACTGAGTTCACTGAACTGACAGCAGACGAACAATCAAAAGTAGGCCGTCTTGCTGAACTGGTTGACCAGTTCACAGCAGCAGACAAATTTGTTTTTGTGACACCGCTATGGAACTTCTCATTCCCTCCAGTCATGAAGGCATATCTGGACGCAGTTGCAGTAGCAGGTAAAACATTCAGATATACACAGGAAGGACCTGTCGGTTTGATGACAGACAAAAAAGCCCTTCACATCCAGGCCCGCGGAGGTTACTACTCAGAAGGACCGGCAGCAAACATGGAAATGGGAAATCGCTACATCGAAACAATCATGAACTTCTTCGGTGTACCTTCAATGGAATGCCTATATCTCGAAGGCCACAATGCGAATCCAGAAAAAGCACAAGAAATCAAAGCAAACGGAATCGCACGTGCTAAGGATTTGGCACACACGTTTTAATGAATAATAGACGAAGCAGGCCGGTGTATATCGGCCTGCTTTATTAGATAGAGGGGCTTTAACGGCCACTTTTTCAGGAAGTCGCACTGAGTTTGTCCGATAGAGCCTGTCTAACGGACACTTTTACAGGAAATATTCCTGAGATTGTCCGATAGAACCCAGCTAACGTTCGTCACCTTACAGATGAAAAAAACGGATGCCCTATAAAAGGCATCCGTTTCTCGTAACATTAAACTTCCTGTGGAACCTGCAGGCCCAATCCTTGAGCAATGCGTGTTCCGTATTCTGGATCAGCCTTATAGAAGTGGCCGATCTGGCGGAGTTTGATATCGTCGCGCTGAACTGGCTTCATAGCAGCGACAATATTAGCGACAAGGCGTTCGCGTTCTTCCTCGCTCATCAGGCGGTACAGGTCACCAGCCTGGGTGTAATGGTCGTTATGGTCGTATCCAACATTTTCAGCAAAGCCGCTGACAGGGAAGGATGCCTGCTTGTGTTCATTCACTTCAGTTGGTCCTCCGAAACTATTAGGCTCGTAGTTTACTGTTTTGCCTCCATTGCCGTCGAAGCGCATCTGGCCATCACGCTGGTAGGAGTTCACTTCTGATTTAGCCCTGTTGATCGGAAGGTGATTATGGTTTGCGCCAACTCGGTAGCGGTGAGCATCAGCATATGCAAACAAGCGGCCCTGCAGCATTTTATCAGGTGATACATCGACACCAGGGACAAGGTTTCCAGGAGAGAATGTAGCCTGCTCAACTTCCGCGAAATAATTTTCAGGGTTACGATCCAATACCATGCGGCCGACTTCAATCAGTGGATAGTCCTTCTGCGACCATACCTTTGTGACATCGAATGGATCAAAACGATATGTGTTCGCATCCTCAAGTGGCATGATCTGCACATATAACTTCCATGCAGGGAAGTCCCCAGCTTCAATCGCATTGAACAAATCTTCTGTATGATAGTCAGGATTTTCGCCTGCAATTTTAGCGGCTACATCTGCTGTAAGATTTTTCACGCCTTGTTCTGTCTTGAAGTGGTACTTGATCCAGACGCCATCACCCTCGGCATTTGTCCACTTGAACGTATGGCTGCCGAAACCGTGCATGTGGCGAAGGGTAGCCGGAATGCCGCGATCGGACATCAAGATTGTTACCTGGTGCAATGCCTCAGGCGAAAGTGACCAGAAATCCCAAACAGCATTTGGATCCTTCAGGTGAGTCTGAGGGTTTCTTTTTTGTGTATGGATGAAATCAGGAAACTTGATCGCGTCGCGGATGAAGAATACCGGAGTATTGTTACCGACGATGTCATAGTTTCCTTCCTCTGTATAAAACTTCACTGCGAAGCCGCGTGGGTCACGGACAGTATCCGCTGATCCAAGTTCACCGGCAACGGTTGAGAAGCGGATGAACATAGGTGTCTTCTTGCCAACCTCTGATAAGAAAGCAGCCTTTGTATATTGAGTCAGGTCATTTGTCACTTCAAAATAACCATGTGCTCCAGCGCCTTTTGCATGCACAACACGCTCCGGAACACGCTCACGGTTAAAGTGCGCCAATTTTTCCAGCAAGTGTACATCTTGAAGTAAAGTAGGACCTCTATGTCCTGCAGTCATGGAGTTCTGGTTGTCCCCAACCGGGGCTCCCCAGCTTGTAGTAAGTTGCTTATTTTGATTATTGCTCATCATGATCCCGCCTTTGTAGTGAATTTGGTTTATAGCTAAATGATAACACCTTTCAATTAAAAATCAATACTTAATTATAATTATTTTAATTAAGTAATTAATATAAGTTATTAATCTCCCTGCGGGTATATGAATTAGCTATTTTTGATTACATGTGTTGGATATGAGTTGGTCGATATAATGGGGAAAGTGATCGAAATATTTTCTAATATGGTCGATAAAATCAAAAATTCGCTGATATATTGCTAATGTGATCGATATATTTTGTTTTTCGCCAATAAAATAAAATCTTCCCATGATGATACTGCGAGATGATAGCGAATTCGTTTCATTTTTAAAAAAAATAGCAAACTACCAGGTTACAAACCTGTAACACTATGTAAAATTCGGACCGTAAACTTACAAGTCTGGTTATAGTAGGAAAGCGGGTGGAGGTGGAATAATCTTCTAGGTTTAAAAAGAATCAAGCGGCTTCAATGGATGGCAGAGGTTTCTCCTTGTTGGCACTTATTGGACAATGAATAACTATGTTACAACTGCTAGCCTTATTAGTAGAGAAAGAGAGCATCACTACTGGGAGGTATGGAAAATGAGAAAAATGAAAAAAACATTGGCAGCGCTAACAGCGGTGGTATCCTTATCATTATTTTCAATGGGCGCAGCTGCTGAAGCAGCAACGTACCAGGTGAAAAAAGGAGATACTATGTGGGGAATCTCCAGCAAATATGGTGTGCAACTGACAGAATTGAAGAAAGTAAACAATAGAACTAGCAATCTACTATATCCAGGACAAAAGTTGACCATCCCGGCTTCAGCCGTGTCTGCAGCAGATCAGGACTTGCTTGCAAGGCTTGTCCACGCAGAAGCAAAAGGCGAGCCATACGCAGGGAAAGTAGCAGTAGCAACTGTTGTCTTGAATAGAGTAGCAAGCCCAGAATTCCCTAACACAGTAAAGGGAGTTGTCTATGAGAAGTCAAACGGCTACTATGCTTTCACTCCTGTGAAAAATGGTGCGATCAATAAGCCGGCAGATGCAGAGTCCAAGAAAGCTGTAAAAGAGGCTCTCGCTTTCAGAGGCCAGGGAAAAGGTTCATTGTTCTTCTTTAATCCGAAAACTGCAGTGAGCAAGTGGGTATTTTCAAGAGAAGTAACCGTGACAATCGGAAATCATAGATTCGCTAAGTAACATTAACCAAAGGTAACCAAAGTTTCATGAACCAGGCCGAAAAAAGCCGTTCAGATTCTCAATCTGTACGGCTTTTTCTCATTTATGGCTGTCTTGCAAGAATTTTAACAAGTTCATCCTCAACCTTCCTGCCTTCTCTATCATCCAGCAGATTATTCAATAAAATGGTAAAAATAAGGGTTTCTCCGCTGCTTGTTTTTACATATCCAGCTAGTGTGCTAACACCTGTGAGAGAGCCTGTTTTGGCCTTGATTTTATTCATAATGGCTTCATCTTTCAATCTATTTCTCAATGTCCCGCCAACCATCCTGTCTTTGGCACCTGCAACTGGAAGTGAATGCTGGAAAGCAGGGAACCATTTTTCTCTTTGGGCAAGATAGAGTAGTTTTGTGATTTCGTTGGCTGGAATGAGATTGGCGTGCGAGATTCCGGATCCGTCTCGCAACACAAGCCTGCTGCTGTCAATCCCAATTTTGGAAAGCTCTGCATTCATGACCTCAAGTCCCTTTTCCCAGCTGCCATCACCATGAACGACTTTGCCCATTTCCTTAACAAGTACTTCGGCATGTCCGTTATTGCTTAGTTTCATGAAGGGTATCATCAGCTCTGCAAGCGGCATAGATTTATGGGAAATTAACTTAGTCTTTGTCTCCGTCGCACGTCCCGTTATAATTTTCCCAACAACTTTTATCCCATGATTCTCTAATGACTTTTTAAAAAGACTTCCTGCATATAGGGAAGGCTCCCAGACGGCGACCCATTCTCTTGCTTTATGAGCGTTGACCGGGATTGTTCCCCCTACTATTATGTTATTCGACCCATGCTCACCTTCAATTTTCACCTCATGTTTTCCCTTAGCACCTACTGTTACCGTTTCATTTAAGATTTTTACATAATCGGTTTCAGGTTCAAGCGAAATGTTTGCTGCTTTTCCTTTCTTTCCTGGAAAAATATTGACAATAACAGTGCCTGCATCATAATCCTGATTCGGTGAAGCAGTAAGGGCGGAAACCTGGGCGCCATAATATTGATGCTCATCATTCCAGGTTAAATCTTCAGAATAACGGACATCATCATACCAGCTATCATCAGCCACTAAATCGCCAGAGACCTTCTTGATTCCCTTATTCTTAAGTTTTTTTGCCATTTCGTCAAAGTCTGCTGGAAGCAGGGTCGGATCACCCATCCCTTTTAGATAAAGGTCACCGGCAAGCGTTCCACCGTCAATTTTTCCATCTGCCAAGACTTCAGTTGTAAAGCGGTATTCTTCCCCTAAAACCGAATATGCCGCTGCAGCTGTAAACATCTTCAGCACCGAAGCCGGCTGCAACCGAGTATCCCCAATATGCTCGTACAAAAGTTTTCCATCTTCCGCAGACCTGATGCTGACACCAGCCAAAGCTCCATTAAGTACCGGCTCATCTGTTAACAGCTTACTTATTTCTGTGGATAACTCCCCACTAGGCTCAACAGCTCTGGCTGGAGGTTCATCTGTATGAAAAAACGGAATGATGGCTAAGATGGTAACAAGTGAAAATATGATGATTGCTGTAGTCTTTTGCTTCAATTTTTAGTTCGCTCCTTTCATTTCTCAACTGTATTCGACAGGGAATTTCCCAATAACCAACTAGTAAAGTCTATGATAATGTTTAAAATAATATTAGGTTTCAGGAGGGAAAAAAATGTACCGATACTTTTTGAATACCTTACTCATTCTAGCCATCGGAGCAGGATTTTACTTCTATGCCCAACTGATTTTTTCAAAGGTGACTGATCCTCTGTACGGAGCACTAGCCATTTTAATTGGATGCCTTTTTGCTGCTGGAGTGTCATGGGAGATCTTTTCCTTAGGACAGCCAGCAAGAGAGGAACGAGAAATATAGCAGTTATATAAAAAACACTCTACGTAATTCGTCGATAGAAATGACGAATTACGTAGAGTGTTTTTAGTTTTTTCCTTTAGGCCGTCAGTCTTCGTTTATGAATATTGCTCCTGAACCATTTAATTGGCGTGTATTAAAATGTTGGGAAAGATGTTTACTTAAGGCTGTTTTCGCATTGATTGTTGCCTTCTAGTCCGCATTAATAAAGGTATCTAGATGAATAATACTCGTGCTTTTGGATCAAAGAAGTTACGAGAAGTGCCTTACTCAATGATGCCATGACCGATGATTTCCAACTCGACATGAGGGGTGATTGCAATGTTGGGATATTCTCTTTTCCAATCCACCTGCTTCCAATAGTCCGGGTAATGTGCGATGAGCCTTCTTCCAATTCCAAAGCTGTCGCTGTTTGCTTCCTGAAGAACTTTAATCGCTGCTACAGCATCATTGGTCAGCATCTCAGACAGTTTCTTGTTCAATTTTGCAACTTCCTGTTTTTTGTAGAGCTGGTTCCTTGGATAATCGGTAATTTCAATTTTAAGGCTTAAATTTATATTAGCGATTACCCTTTGGTTTTCTACCTTCACCTCTAATCGCTCATTTGCTTTTTTTACGTTAAAAGAGACAAAATTTTGGGGCATGAAATTTTCGCTGTCACTTTTTGCTATTCTTTTTGTGAACTTTGGAGACTTACCCGCATTGCCATCCAGCAATAGGAAAATGACCGCCTCGTCCCCAGTAAGGACGTGTCCCGAGAATTTTTTACCGTTAAACAATGCAACTCCCAGTGCACTCGCTGTTTTTCCATCATCATTAGCGCGCAGGAAGGGTAAGGTAAAATCCTCTCCTGGATCAAACATCTCCGCACAAATTGATTGAATATTTTCTTCTGGTATGAGAGAGGTGAGTTCCTGGCTCTTTAGTAAATCGAATAGGTAGGAACTGATTTTTCCTTCTTCGACATTTAATCGCAGGATATCGGTAGCCATTCCTTCAGCTACGACTACCTTTGCACTTAATGAACTTTTAGGATCTCGATAAAATAAATCAAGAACTGAATATATATCCTGTTTCGCAAGTTCATTGCCTATAATTAAAACCCTTAATTTCGATGCATCAAAAACCTTATCTATTTTACTGTCAATATCCCCTCGTGCCTCTCTTGGCGTATGGCCAATTCCGCTCGCGATTGTATGTCCTTGAACCGGTCCGCCATCTGGATTTTTAGTAATGGTTGGGGCTGAAAGTTCATCAAGTATTTTACCATCAGGAGTCAGATCGAAGCTGGCGGCCATGTATAATTTTACATCCTTCAATAAATGCTGATCCCAGCAAGCACTTAATAGTAACATGGCCACAATAGCTGGAAGACCTCTTTTAAGAAACCGGATCAATGGCTTCACTTCCTCGTTCGGATTTTTTGAACAGGAACGAAACTAAAAGCAAAAAGGCGGGGAACAGGATGAAAATAATACTGGCTTTAGGTATATAGCTGTTCATGAATTCTAGATATTTCATTTCTATTTCAGGCAAAAATGATATCCCATACATAACGAAAGCAACTAAGTATACAAGTCTTCGCTCTACCTTTTTATTGAAGAGCCTTGCCCCCGTCTTGGCAGCTAAGTACAGATAACTGCCGAAAGAGGTGAAGACAAGGAAAATCCAAAATGACAAGAAGAGTAAATCTGTTCGCTCAATTATTTTGAAGGTATAAGATTTTAAGATGTACAGTAGCGGTTCTGGCAGTATTTTTATTTCATTCGGGCTGAAGTAAACGAAAGCCACGAAAATCAAATACGCATAAAGTAATGTGGTGAAAAGATTAGCAAAGGATATAGCCTTGAACTTCTGCCGGTAAGTCCCTGATACCATGGGAAAAACAAGGAGGATGATTTCGAATCCAAGCATGGACAAGATTGCATCCTTGCTTCCAAATACAATATTCTTTAAGCCGGCCTGGCCAATAGGTAAAATATAATAAATATTCGAATCCTTTAAGGTATAAGAAACAAGCAGCACAAGCAAAATGATGAGCGGTGTGACAAGTGTATAAAATCTTGCCAGAATTTTCAGGCCGTCCACGCATAAATAGATACCTGCTATAACCAGCAATCCGCAGATTACCCATTTGGGTGTATTTTGCAGAATCCAACGCTCGATTATTTGGGAATAAAGCACCAATATTAAACTGCCGACACTGATAAAATAAAGTAAATAAAAGAAACTAATAAGCTTTCCGATTTTCCGGCCAAGGAGAGTAGTGCTGATATCCAGGACATCTTTTGTCTCAAATCTTTTAAAAAGCATCAAGTAGACCAATAAAACACCTTGAATTAAAAACCCCGCCAGCAAGATCGAAATCCAGCCATCTGACTGCACAGAATTGTGCATTGTATAAGGAAGCGAAAGTCCGCCAACTCCGAGCTGTGTATGTATGATTAAAAGGAAAAATTGATGATAGGTGATGTTTGTTTTATCTCGGTTCATTTGTCTTCCATCCTCTAGAGTCACGCTGTCTTTTGATTTTAATAGCATCGGAATTATGCGGACGGTCGTTCATCTTCCAAAGCGGCATTCGGATGAAGGTATCCTTAATGTCCTTAACGTGAAAAGGGGCCAGCGGTGAAAAGTAAGGTACTCCAAAAGATTCAAGCTTACACAGTTTAACGAAGACAAAGATTAGCCCAAAAATCAACCCGACAAATCCTAAAATAGCAGCTGCAATCATCAGCGGGAACCGAATGAGCCGAACAGTCGTACTCATTTCATTAGAAGGAACGACAAACGCGGATATAGCCGTGACCGCGACAATGACAATCATGATATTTGAAATTAGTCCGGCACTTACAACAGCATCCCCGATGACGAGCCCCCCTACAATGCCTATTGTTTGTCCAATTGGTCTTGGAAGCCTCACCCCTGCTTCCCTGATCAATTCAATAGTGATTTCCATGAAGAAAGCCTCCAGAAGCGGAGGATATGGAATTCCTTCCACAGACCCTTTTAAAGGGAGAATCAGTTCATGAGGGATCACTTCAAGGTGAAACGCGATTATGGCAATATAGAAAGCTGGCAAGGTAATAGCGATGAGAAAGCTGACATACCTTAACAGTCGGATAAAGGTAGAGGGTATCCACCTGCCGTTGTAATCATCCGACGATTGATAAAAGGCAAAAAAAGTGACTGGCAAAATCAGTGCTGTTGGACTGCCTTCCCCAATGATAATGATTCGACCTTCCATCAAATTTGCCATCGCCCTGTCTGGTCGTTCCGTATTAATGAGCTGTGGGAATATCGAGAAGGGATCGTCTTCGATAAATTCTTCAATATAGCCAGGGCTTAACACCATGTCGGTGGAAATATAGGAAAGCCTTCTTTCAACTTCATGGACAATTTCCTCATTAGCAATGCCTTTCATGAAAATGACAGCCGTTTTGGTTTTTGTCTTTTCGCCTAATACATGGTAGTTAACCATAAGGTCCGGGCTCTTAATTCTGAGCCTCAGCTGGCTGATATTTGTTTCAAGATTTTCGACGAAGCCATCGTGTGCACCGCGGACCACGCCTTCGTTTACCGGTTCTTGAATCGCCCGCTGAAGATCCTTTGGAAATGAGAATACCCATGCCTCATTACGTTCGCAAATGTACAGCACGTAGTTTCCATTCAGTATCTCGCTAATGATTTTTTCAGGATCCTGTTCTTGTTTGCCATTTAAACTCTGCAAATTATCAGTTGTAAGCTCGAAGTCTTCTGAAAATAAGGGGATCAATAAATAATCCTTAAATTTTTCCTCCGAAACCAGCGTCTCAAGGAAACAAAAAATCAAGGTGTTATTGTCCCTTTTGATCTTGAACTCTTTAAAATCGCTGTTAGGCTGAAAAACGTCTTTAATTCTTCCATATGTGCTGCATGGATCATTCTCTTTCACGCTATCTGACTTTGAGACTTTTGGTATTCGAAATTTCATCAGGATAACACCGCTTTTATGTGTTGGTGGATTGCTGTAAAAGAGCAATCTTCTCGAGATTTGGTTAAAAATAGTTATTCCATATAAACCGTTTTATATGCGGTGAGAAAAGCTGATTTGCGATTATTTACTATGTGGGGGTATGATAAAATAAGTTAAAAAGATAAAAGGGGGTTTTTAGATGGACATTTTAGAGCCCGAAGTGAACCCATCTGAATGTGTTGACAGCTGTTGTTCATCAGATAGAAAGAGCCATCACTCTGAAAAAACGAAAAAGAATCTTGTGACGAGATTGAATCGGATAGAAGGACAAATACGCGGGATTAAAGGTTTGATTGAGAGAGATACGTATTGTGATGATGTCATCACGCAAATTTCGGCAACACAGGCTGCCTTGAACAGTGTGGCTAAACTTCTGCTCGAAGGTCATATGAAATCATGCATTGTCGAACGGATTCAGGAAGGTGACAATGAGGTAATTGATGAGCTGTTGACTACAATTGAGAAGTTGATGAAAAAATAAAAGGTTGTTTTGTTTTTCATTTAACCTAATGTTCAGTATAATGACTCTAACTTAATAATTTCCTTCGGGGTCGGGTGAAATTCCCAACCGGCGGTGATGAAGCTTTTGCTTCTTAGTCCGTGACCCGGTTAACATTTGTTAAACGGTGGATCTGGTGAAACTCCAGGGCCGACAGTTAAAGTCTGGATGGGAGAAGGAAAAAAAACGAGGATTAAAAGAACGGGATAAGTGTGACCTTTTTTAACCCTTTAGTTTGGCATTGCCTTTTTTAGGACCCCGAAACAATTTTGTTTCGGGGTCTTTTTATTTTTTATTGCCCGAAGGATTTTTAAGGAAGGAGGAATCAAAGGTGAATGATCAGGACTATATGGCACTGGCCATCAATCTCGCCAGTGCAACCGAAGGCCAGACCTCCCCAAACCCTCAAGTTGGTGCTGTTCTTGTTAAAGACGGACAGATTATTGGGATGGGTGCCCACTTGAAGGCGGGTGAGCCCCATGCTGAGGTGCACGCAATCACAATGGCTGGGGATAAGGCAAAGGATGCAACATTATACGTGACCCTTGAACCATGCAGTCATTTCGGGAAGACGCCGCCATGTTCGAATTTGGTTATCGAATCAGGAATCAAAAAAGTTTTTGTCGCCTCGGTCGATCCGAATCCGCTTGTTGGTGGAGCAGGGGTGAAAAAGATGAAAGAGGCCGGCTTAGATGTCCAAGTTGGGTTAATGGAGGAAGAAGCAAAAGCGCTGAACAAAGTATTTTTTCATTACATAAGCACAGGTTTGCCCTATGTTACCTTGAAGTCAGCCACCAGCCTTGATGGGAAAATCGCTACTGTGACAGGAGAGAGCCAGTGGATTACAGGAGAAGAGGCGAGGAAGGATGTCCATCAGTTTCGACATACACATGACGCGATACTGGTTGGCGTCAACACCGTCATCAAAGACAATCCTAGCCTGACGACAAGGCTTGAAGTTGGCGGGAAAAATCCAGTGAGAGTCGTTCTGGACAGCACACTTCGCACCCCTCTGGATTCAAGAATCATAATTGACAGGGCTGCACGAACCATTATCGTGACCGGAGCACGGGCAGAGTCTGATAGGATTAAGCAATTTACTGAGCTTGGCATTGAGATTATCAAGCTGGAAACTGAAAAAGTCGGAATTCCTGACATACTGAAAAAACTGGGAGACAGGGGTATCACTTCTGTCTACGTAGAAGGCGGAGCCGAGGTACATGGCAGCTTTTTAAAGGAAAAGGCCTTTCAGCAAGTAATCACCTATATAGCTCCAAAGCTGCTCGGCGGGAAAAGTGCCCCGGCTGCTTATGGTGGAGAAGGCATAGCCCGGATAGAGGATTCAGTTACTTTAGAAATTATAAATGTAAAACAAATCGGACAGGATATCCGGATCATTGCTGAGCCGGTATAGAAGGAGGTTTGTATGTTTACAGGGATTATAGAAGAAATCGGGACTGTCGCCAATATCCAGCATGGCGGCGCATCATTTGTCCTGACAATTGATGCGAAAAAAGTGCTGTCAGATGTCCACCTCGGAGATAGCATTGCTGTTAACGGAGTATGCCTGACCGTCACCTCCTTCACTGAGAACAGATTTACGGTTGATGTCATGCCGGAAACGGTCAAAGCATCCAGTCTGAAAACGGTAAAAAGAGGTTCGAAGGTGAACCTGGAAAGAGCGATGGCAGCGGGCGGCCGGTTCGGCGGGCACTTTGTCGCTGGCCATGTGGATGGAGTCGGAACCATCAAAGGGAAAAAGCAAATAGAGAATGCGGTTTACTATGAAATCCAAGCTGACCCTGAATTGCTGAAATATGTCATCATGAAAGGTTCTGTCGCTGTTGACGGGACGAGCCTGACTGTTTTCGGAGTATCAGAAGACAGCCTGACTCTATCGCTCATTCCGCTCACCTTAAAAGACACAGTCTTGGGGTTTAAGGAAAAAGGGGATATCGTCAACATTGAATGTGACATGATTGGCAAGTATGTAGGGCATTTTTTGAGTAACCAGGTGACGTCAGCTCCAAAACGAGGTAACAATATTACAGCCCAATTCCTTGAGGATAACGGGTTTATGTGAGGGTGATGAAAATGTTTGATCCAATTGAAGAGGCCATATATGAACTCATGCAGGGAAATGTAGTCATCGTTTGTGACGATGAAGACCGGGAGAATGAAGGGGATTTTATTGCGCTGGCGGAAAAGGCGACACCAGATGTCATCAATTTCATGGCAACACATGGCCGGGGATTGATTTGTGTGCCAATTGAACAGGATTTGGCTCAGAAGCTAGATTTAATTCCGATGGTATCACGGAATACGGATCCTCATGGTACGGCTTTTACCATCAGCATTGACCATAAGTATTCAACGACTGGGATTTCCGCCTTTGAACGCTCAGCAACTGTATTGAGCATGCTTGACCCGGAATCAAAGGCGGCTGACTTTAAAAGGCCAGGACACATCTTTCCGCTCGTTGCCAAGAAGGGCGGAGTATTAAGGAGAGCCGGCCATACGGAGGCGGCGGTCGACCTGGCTAAAATGAGCGGTGCCAAGCCTGCCGGTGTCATCTGCGAAATTATGAACGAAGATGGCACAATGGCTCGAGTCCCTGAGCTCCGGAAAATTGCCGACCAGTTCGATTTGAAAATGATAACAATCAAGGATCTCATCCAATACCGCAATCGGAAGGACCAGCTGGTCAAAAGAGAGATTGAAATCAATCTTCCTACCGAATTCGGTATTTTCAAGGCAGTTGGGTATTCAAATGTAGTGGATGACAAAGAACATATCGCTCTTGTAAAAGGAGAAATCAACCCGGAAGAGCCGGTTCTTGTCAGGGTGCATTCTGAATGCCTGACTGGTGATGTGTTCGGCTCCTTCCGCTGTGATTGCGGACCGCAGCTGCATGCAGCATTGGGCCAGATTAACAAGGAAGGGCGCGGTGTCCTTCTGTACATGCGCCAGGAAGGCAGAGGCATCGGTCTGATGAACAAGCTGCGTGCGTATAAGCTGCAGGAAGAGGGCTATGACACCGTTGAAGCTAATGAAAAACTCGGCTTCGGTGCCGACCTGCGTGAATACGGAATTGGTGCCCAAATTTTAAAAGACCTTGGCATCAAGCAAATTAAGTTGCTGACCAACAACCCAAGGAAAATCAAAGGGCTTAAGGGATATGACCTGGAAGTAGTCGACCGAGTGCCAATCCAGATGCCAACACGGGAAGAAAACGAAAATTATTTAAAAACAAAACACAGCAAATTAGGCCATTTACTTAATTTTTAATTGGAGGAATAGGACATGAATAGAACTTTTGAAGGTAATTTAGTAGGAACAGGTCTTAAAGTCGGCATCGTAGTCGGACGTTTCAATGAATTCATCACAAGCAAGCTTTTGGGCGGCGCGCAGGACGCGTTGAAAAGACACGGTGTCGAGGGAGGCAATGTCGATATTGCCTGGGTTCCAGGTGCATTCGAAATTCCATTGGTCGCGCAAAAAATGGCTAAAAGCAATAAGTATGACGCGGTCATCACATTAGGAACAGTCATTCGCGGTTCCACTCCACACTTCGATTACGTATCTAACGAAACAGCAAAAGGCGTATCAGCCGCAGCGATGAATTCAGGGGTCCCTGTAATCTTCGGAGTTCTGACAACCGATACTATTGAACAGGCAATCGAACGTGCTGGCACAAAAGCGGGCAACAAAGGCTGGGATGCTGCGATGTCAGCGATTGAAATGGCGAATTTGATGAAGAATATTGAAATGTAATAAAATTTTGAAGCTGCAGGCATCCTTGTCTGCAGCTTTTTTATTTACTAGGAGATTATAAAATAATTTCAATGTGGATAACTATATGGGTTTTCTTAATCCAGCTCCAGCGCCTAGCCCCTCGAGTCCCAAGGGCATGTCTAATTCATAATTCCACCTTTAACGCTTAAATCTTCCCGATATTTTAAAAACCTTGACGCAGTTTGTTAATAATTTGTTCATATTTTCTGGTTAAGATGAAGACAAGTTAGAAGCGAGGAGGAAATACCATGAACGAATTTGAACAGAGTTCGCGGTACCAGGAACCGGTGCCGGTCAAAAAAACAAATAAATTCAAAAGCATAATGTCCACTGTTATGGCTGGGGTAGTCGGTTCGGCGATAACACTAGCAGCGGTGAATTTTACAGAAGCAGACGCAGGAAACCAGTTGCAGTCTCAAATAGAGTCAGTCACAGAAAATAATTCAAATATCGTCACGACACCAACCGCATCAAAGAGCTCTGGATCGATTGCTGATATCATAGAAGCTTCTTCGAAATCAATTGTCGGCATCACCAATATCCAATCGCAAAGTAATCCATTTTCCCAAAGCCAGGGCAATGTTGAGAGCGGGTCTGGTTCTGGTGTTATTTTTAAGAAAGAAGGCCAAGACGCTTTCATCGTCACTAACAATCATGTCATTGAAGGTGCTTCAAAGGTTGAGGTTTCCCTTTACAATGGAGAGAAGGTTGATGCGGAAGTTGTAGGAGCAGACGCATTGACTGATTTAGCGGTTGTCAAAATTGATGCAGCCCATGCAGCAGATGTCATCGAATTTGGTGATTCATCTGTATTAAGGGCTGGCGATCAGGTGCTGGCCATCGGCAATCCGCTTGGCCTCGATCTATCGCGGACTGTGACTCAGGGAATCGTTAGTGCGGTTGATCGTTCTATCTCTGTGCCAACCTCTGCAGGGGAATGGGAAATGAACGTTATCCAGACGGACGCTGCCATCAATCCAGGCAACAGCGGCGGGGCGTTAATTAATACAGACGGTAAAGTGATCGGAATCAACAGCTTGAAAATATCGCAAAATGGCGTTGAGGGACTTGGGTTTGCGATTCCAAGCAATGAAGCTCTGCCAATCGTCAACCAGCTGATTGAAAAAGGGAAAGTGGAACGTCCTTATTTGGGTGTAAGCCTTGCTGATTTGGCGCAAATTCCGGATATGTACATCGAAAACCTGCCAGAAAGCGTCGATTCAGGAACGATGGTGACCTATGTCGACCCTAATTCCGCGGCTGCTGCTGCAGGACTCCAGGAACAGGATGTCATCGTCGAGATCAATGATGAAAAAGTAGGGAATGCAAGTGATCTAAGAAGATATATGTATACGAAACTTCAAACTGGCGACAATGTCGAGTTGAAAATATATCGTGACGGCAAGCAGCAATCCTTGCAGGTAGCATTGTCTGCTGCAAGTGCTGAATAATGGAGGGGAATAATGATTTCTTTTATGAAAAATAATAAACTATTAATGATATTTGCAGTGATTTTCTTAGGGATTCTCCTGATCTTTGCGACAGCTTTTTCAAAAACAGAAACTGCAGCAAGCATCGATGGAGAGAAAATCACGAAGGATGAATTGAACACGAAATTAACCGAAATGTATGGGGCAGATATATTGGACTCCTTAATCACAAACAAAGTGATTGAAATGGAAGCTTCAAAAGAAAAGGTAAAAGTGACCGGGAATGAGATAGATGAAGAGCTTACAAAATTGCAAGAATCATATGGCGGTGAAGAAGCATTTGCTTCGGCACTTGAGCAAAACCAGGTATCAATGGACAGAATCAGGGAGGACATCGAAATATATCTGCTCGCGGAAAAAATGATTGGCCCTTCTATCGATGTGACTGAAGAGGAAATGAAGACATACTTCGATGAAAATAAAGATTCTTTTGACCAAAAGGAACAGGTGAAGGCCAGCCATATATTGGTGGAAGACGAGGCAACGGCCAAGAAGGTCAAGGAAGAGCTTGATAATGGAAAAGACTTTGCCGAATTGGCAAAAGAATATTCAACAGACACAAGCAATGCAGATAACGGCGGAGATCTTGGGTATTTTGGAAAAGGAGAAATGGCTGAGGAATTCGAGAATGCAGCGTTTGGCTTGGAAGTGAATGCAATCAGTGAGCCGGTCAAAACAGAATTCGGTTTCCATATCATTAAACTTATTGATAAAAAAGCAGCTAAGGCTGCAAAGTTTGATGACCAGAAGGAAGAAATTAAGGAATTGTTATTCGATCAGAAAATCCAGGCCGAATACCCAAACTGGCTGGAGGAGAAAAAAGCAGAATATGAAATTAAAAGTTATCTATAGTTAATTATTGAGCCTCTGCAGCGTTTTGCAGGGGTTTTTTTATGAAAAATGGCGCGAATTATAAAAATTATAAAATTAATTAGTTGCAGGTCAAGTTTCCTTTGCGATAAAATGTTGACCAAAGGAAACTTTTTAATCCGAACGCATATATTGTTTTTAGTAAAAGGAATCCTGCACCCAAAAAGTTGACCAAAGGAAACATTTTAGTGTTTGTCCATCATTTGGTCATAAAAATGCCCAAAAGTTTCGTTCGTGAAACAAATTCTATGTTGAGGCATACATTAAGAATTATTGTTTCTTTATGAAAAATCCTACGGGGCGGGCTCAAAATTGATATTCAAAGGAGAATAAGAAATGACAGAGGAAATTTTATTCGCATTTGGTTTGACACTGTTTGCAGGTCTTGCCACTGGGATCGGCAGTATTCTTGCCTTTTTCACATCCCGGACCAATACAAAGTTTCTTTCAATTGCACTTGGGTTTTCAGCAGGTGTGATGATTTATGTGTCGATGATTGAAATCTTCGTCAAAGCGAAGGATTCCCTCGTTTCTGCGATGGGTGTGCAATTAGGCAACTGGGCAACAGTCGGCGGTTTTTTCGCTGGTATCCTGTTAATTGCCTTGATCGATAAGTTCATACCAAAGCAGGGAAATCCTCATGAACTAAAAAAGGTTGAGGATATGAACGCGCCGTCTAATGCTGCCCACGATGCAGCCTTGTTGAAAATGGGCACCTTCACAGCTCTGGCAATCGGGATTCACAATTTCCCGGAAGGAATCGCGACTTTTACATCTGCAATCCAGGACCCTGCTTTGGGTGTGGCAATTGCCATCGCGATCGCCATCCACAACGTTCCTGAGGGAATTGCCGTTTCCGTACCAGTTTATTTTGCGACAGGAGATAAGAAGAAAGCCTTTAAACTATCATTCTTGTCCGGGTTATCCGAGCCTATCGGTGCACTTGCAGCATACCTATTCTTAATGCCATTCCTGAATGACATTATGTTTGGCGTCATTTTCGCGGCTGTAGCTGGCATCATGGTATTCATCTCGCTAGATGAATTACTGCCGGCGGCAAAAAAATATGATGAATCACATCTAGCTATTTACGGTTTAATTGCCGGGATGGCAGTAATGGCCGTGAGTCTGTTGCTGTTTATTTAAAAAACACAAGTGCTCATTTTACTATTATTTTCCATACGAAAGAGTGACCTGTAAAAAAATGGTCACTCTTTTTAGTTCTTTGGATATTGGGAAAATCCTAAAATAGTTCCTTTTGCATGTGACTTTTTTGTAAACATGAATTTACTCCTGATTCTAAAGACTCAAAAATGAATAGTTTAGCATATTGTTAATGTCTGAATATTTTAAATATAATAGATTCTGTAAAACCAGCAACACCATAAAATGCAGAGGAGTGGTTGAATGAAAAAGAAGAAAGTACTAGGAGCCGCACTATTAAGCATGACAATGGGTTTATCTATGTTTACGGCTGGTGCATTTGGCCAGGCGCCAGAGGCACAGGATTCTTACCGGGTATTAATTCAGGGTCCGAAAGCTGAACAAGCAAAGGCAAAGGATCAATTCGGAAAAAGATGGGATTTCGGAGCGAATGGTTTTACAACTACAGTTAATGCAAAGCAATACCAGGCACTACTTAAAAATAAGAATCTTAATGTAGAAACTGTTTCCCAGGTACAGCTGGAGGCTAAGCCGGGTTCTGTCGCTCAGGCAGCGCCAACCGATCAGACACCATGGGGAATGGAAGCAATCTATAATGATAGCAATCTACAGGCAACATCTGGTGGTAACGGTGTTAAGGTAGCGGTTCTCGATACTGGAGTCAATGTGAACCATGCAGATTTAGCAGGCAGTGATGAACAATGTAAAGATTTTACACAAAGAAAATCACCACTCGTCAATAACTCTTGCTCCGATAAAAATGGCCATGGAACTCATGTTGCAGGAACAGTTCTTGCTCATGGCGGAACAGGTTTGGGAATTTACGGAGTTGCGCCAGAAGCAGACCTCTGGGCTTATAAAGTGTTGAATGACAGAGGATCAGGCTATTCTGATGATATCGCAGGAGCAATCAGGCATGCTGCGGATGAAGCAGCTCGAACAGGCTCAAAAGTAGTCATTTCGATGT
Organism: Mesobacillus jeotgali; assembly: GCF_002874535.1. Lineage (GTDB taxonomy): Bacteria > Bacillota > Bacilli > Bacillales > Cytobacillaceae > Mesobacillus > Mesobacillus jeotgali. The sequence goes on along the minus strand of NZ_CP025025.1, from coordinate 3,637,006 downwards.
CACTTGGATCAAGCAGCAAGAGCACGATGATTGCTGATGCTGTTGATTATGCATATGGAAAAGGCGTCCTCGTAGTTGCAGCAGCTGGAAACAGCGGGCCAAATGCCAATACAATTGGTTACCCAGGTGCCCTTACTAATGCAGTAGCAGTTGCCGCTTTAGAAGATGTCCAGGAAAACGGTACATACCGTGTCGCTGACTTCTCATCCCGCGGAAACCCGCTGACAGATGGAGACTATGTCATCGGTGAGCTTGATGTGGAACTTTCAGCACCAGGAAGAGCAATCGAATCAACTTGGTATGACGGTTCATATAACACAATCAGCGGAACATCGATGGCAACACCGCACGTTTCCGGATTGGCAGCGAAAATCTGGGCTGCAAATCCAAGCATGAGCCATACACAACTTCGTGCTGAGCTTCAGAACCGTGCAAAAGCTAACGATATTCTCGGCGGATCAGGAGCAGCATCTGGTGATGACTATGCTTCAGGATTTGGATTCCCACGTGTGAAGTAAACATGGTATGAAAAACCGCTTAATCGAGCTGATTAAGCGGTTTTTTTATACTTTAATAACTGGGAAAAAACGGCCGAAATTTCCAGTTCGCCAATATAATTTGATTTTCGCCAATAAGTAAGTGGAAATCGCCAATAAAAATTAAAAATCGCCAATAAATTTGTGAAAACCGCCAATAAATTTGTGGAAATCGCCAATAAAAATGATTCGAGAAAAAAATAACAATGAAAATAGGCCTTGATCGTGCTTGTTAAGTCGCATCGGTGTGATATTATAGCGAAAATCTTGCTTCTTTAGCGAAAAAGAAATTTTTTTAATAGCCATCATCAATTTTTTATAGCGAGTTTCAACTTTTTATAGCGACTTTTCTTTTTTTATAGAGAGTTTCGTCTTGTTATAGCGACTTTTCTTTTTTTTATAGCGAGTTTCGTCTTTTTATAACGACTTTTCTTTTTTTATAGCGAGTTTCAATTTGTTATAGCGACTTTTCTCTTTTTATAGCGACTTTCAAAATTTTTATAGCGAAAATCCGATTTTTATAGCGAACTGGAAGTTTATTGCGATTTTTTCAAGTTGAAAAATCGTGAATCGGTTTAAAACTTCCTCTTGCTATAAAAATTCTCTGTAAAATAAGGCTCATGCTTCGGGCCGAATGCGACGCCGACACCGAGCAATTTAAAGTCGGATTTCAGGATATTTTCACGGTGGCCGAGCGAGTTCATCAATCCTTCGTGGGCAAAGATGCTGCTGAATTGTCCATACGCAAGATTCTCCCCTGCGACCGAAAACGCGATATCATCCTCAGCCATCCTGTCAAAAGGCGACTGGCCTTCGGGATTCGTGTGGCTGAAATATGAGTTTTCCGCCATATCGGCGCTGTGCTTTCTGGCAGTGATCCTCACCTCATCATCCCAGGTAAGAATGCCAAGACCGTGCATCAACCTTGAAGCATTGGTCAGGTCAAACAGCTGATATTCAAATCCATCCTTCAGAGCCTCACTTGCCTCCGTATAAAAGCCCGCCTTGCTTTGCTCGAGTTTTTCGCTGACCATCTGGATTGCTGTTACGGTATTGTTTTGATGTTTATCATAAAAAATCGTCACATAGCTGTCATCCATATTATAGACATCATAATCCTGGTCCTTTTGGAACTGGTAATAGACAAGTCCTTTCCTGATCTCGCTGAGCGGCTCACCAAGCGTCTGACGGATTTCTTCTTTTGGAGATCCATACTTGATGCCGTTTTTAGCAGCAATCAAATCCTGGTTTGTGTACAGGGCATTGACTGCGCCTTCTTTACTGTAGGAAATCATGATGAAGTTTTGGAAATTCTCATGATAAGCATGCCACTCAGTTCCATACTCATTCATGGAAACCCGTTTAGGGGCGCCAAGCTGTTTTTCTACTTCACCCTTTGTATCGCCAATGCCAATATTATGGAAGGTGAATGTTTTCTCAGAAGGCGTTTCCAGCTCGGGCTTAGCCACTTTGGGCAAAAGGTTTTGCTCATCCTGAGTCAATTCTTCCTTTTTCTCATTTAGCTGCCATATCAGCTGATTTATCCCGCTGTTCACCGTTTCCATTGCTTTGCTGAGTTCGGGATTTTCTTTTAACTTATCTATTTCAGAATTTAAATTTTGAAGATCTTTTTCATTCGTTAAAAATGGCCATGCAAAGTAAAGCAGAGTCCCTAAAATTAAAAGTTGAAATAAACGTCTCAAGGTTTTTCTCACCATCCTTAGTTCCTTATCACCAATATACCCATTAATACTTGATTGAAAAAGCATACTAGCTTGGTGACAGGGCAAACTTTGTTAAGTAAAACTATTTAAAGTCAGTTTTGTGAAATTATTCACATAATGTTCATAACTCAGCTGCTAATATCTTATGATTCAGTTGTATTATTACTATCTAGATAGTGTTTATATTGCCAGGAGGTTTTATAGTGAAAAAACTGATGCAAATCATCATTGGATTAGGACTTATTCTGACCCCTTTATATACAAATGCACACGTAAAGTGGTTTACTGAAGTTGCGCCGAAGAAAGAAAGTATTGAAAATATATTATCGCCGTTATTTATTGGCCTTGCCTTATTGGCGGCAGTTGTTCTCGCTTCATTGACTATAATTATTCCAAAAATGGCTCAAATGCCGCTAGTCAAAAAGTGGGATGATTACCTTTCAGGCTACCGGAAATATTCCAGATATTTATTGAAATACGGAACAGCAGTCGCATTGATTATCCAGGTCACAAACGGTACATTGTTTGCACCGGAGTTTCTGTTGGACAACACCTTGATGACGGTTTTAGCGTGGATCACGATTGGCCTGCTCCTTGTTCCGCACCATATCGCAACAAAATTAGGGGCATCCATTTTACTGGTCTTATTCATCATGGTCACTGTAAAGCATGGTATTTTTTATATGCTTGATTACGGTTTTTATGTGGCTATCATCGGCGTGCTGTTTGTCGGCAGCACTAAGCTTGAAAACGTTGGCTTCCCATTCTTATATTTGGGAACAGGACTTTCATTATGCTGGGTCGCCGTTGAAAAATGGGTATACCCAACGATGTCGCTGGATATTGTCGCAAACCATCAGGTGCCCACTTTCGGCTTTGAACCAGCAGCTTTTATCGTAATGGCCGCTTTTGTAGAATTCGTAGTCGGCTACTTGCTGGTTGCCGGGATCCTGAATCGAGTGCTGGGTTTCTTTGTCACAACGATTTTTATTTTAACGACAATGTTATTCGGTTTTACCGAGATCATCGGCCATTTCATGATTCATATTGTCCTGATCATCTTCATCATCGAAGGGGTTTCCTTCTATAATCCGCCAATTAAAATGCACAAAACAAGAGTGGACCAATTTATCTTTATATTTTTGAACTTCATTTTCGTCCTATCGACCTTTGTGTTGATTTATTATCGTTTTGCTTAAGCAGCCTCTATGGGGGCTGTTTTTTCTTTTTAGAATTATCAGACCTTTTGTTGACGCTTGCTTCTGTTCTTTGTTACGATTTCTCTAGTTGCAAATGGAATGGGAGAGATGATGATGAAGCCTTATTCTTTTCAGCCTGATGCGGAATTTGCCGCACAGCTTGACCGCGAAGATATATTAGTCCGTTACCGGGATGAATTTTACCTGAAACCTGATTCAATCTACCTTGATGGAAACTCGCTTGGCCTTCTTTCAAAACGGGCTGAGCAAACTTTGCTTGAATCATTGGCCGACTGGCGCGAGCTTGGCATCGATGGCTGGATGGATGGTAACCATCCGTGGTTCTATTTATCTGAAAAACTAGGAGAATTGACTGCTTCACTTGTTGGTGCTGCTCCTGAAGAGGTTATTGTAAGCGGATCCACAACAGTCAATCTGCATCAGCTTGTGGCTACCTTTTATAAGCCTGAGGGAAAGAGGACAAAAATACTTGCCGATGAATTGAATTTCCCGTCGGATATCTATGCGCTTCAAAGCCAGCTGCGAATTCATGGCTATGATCCAGATACGCATTTGATCAGGGTGAAAAGCAGGGATAGCAGGTTCTTGGATGAGGACGATATCATTGAGGCGATGACGGAAGAAATTGCGCTTGTCGTGCTGCCGACTGTGCTGTACCGCAGTGGACAAATCCTTGATATGGAGCGGTTGACAAGGGCGGCTCACCAGCGTGGAATCCTGATTGGTTTCGATGGCTGCCATTCAATTGGTGCTATACCGCATTCTTTCTCTGATTGGGGTGTCGACTTTGCCTACTGGTGCAATTATAAGCATTTGAATGGCGGGCCAGGAGCGGTAGCAGGTCTTTATGTGAACTCGAAGCATTTTGGCACGAAGCCTGGTCTTGCCGGCTGGTTCGGTTCAAGGAAGGACAAACAATTTGATATGGAGCATGTGTTAATATCTGCAGAGACTGCTGGTGCCTACCAGATTGGTACACCACATGTGCTGAGCCTTGCACCTTTACTTGGCTCATTGGAAATGTTCGCGGAGGCTGGAATTCAGAATATCCGTGAAAAATCATTGAAGATCAACCGTTATTTAATGGACCTGATTGAACATGAACTTGGCGACGCCGGTTTTAAAATCGGCAGTCCTGTTGAAGATTTTAAACGTGGCGGCCATGTCAGTCTTGAGCACAAAGAAGCGGCAAGGATTTGCAAGGCTTTGAAGGAAAAAGGAATCATCCCTGATTTCCGCGCTCCGAACATCGTCCGACTGGCACCTGTGGCTCTATATACTTCATACACTGACGTCTGGAATGCTGTCCAGATTTTAAAAGAGATCATGAATAATAAATTATATGAGAAATTCAGCAATGAGCGCGGAGTTGTGGCGTAGGGGAGGAGTCCGGAAATGAAGGAAGAACAAAAAACACATCAAATCCATACCGATTTTTCAAAAGAGCTTTCTTATGGCAGTTATCTGCAGTTGGATAACATCTTAACGAGCCAGCACCGCTTGTCCGATCACCATGATGAAATGCTATTCATCATCATCCACCAGGCTAGCGAGCTATGGATGAAGCTGATTCTGCATGAAGTGAGCGCGGCGATTGACTGCATTCGCAAAAATGACCTGGAGCCATCCTTCAAGATGCTTTCCAGGGTGTCGAGAATCCAGCAGCAGCTGATCCAGTCGTGGAGTGTACTTTCGACGCTGACTCCGGCTGAATATATGGAATTCCGTGACAAGCTTGGACATTCATCAGGTTTTCAATCCTATCAGAACCGTTTGATTGAATTTGCTTTGGGGCAAAAGCAGTCTCATGTTCTATCTGTTTACAAGCACGATGCCGACCTGTTTAAAAAGATGGAGGAGGCGCTGCATGAACGGTCGATTTACGATGCGGCAATCAGTGCGCTGGCGATGCGCGGCTTGCCGATAGATGATGCAGCCTTAAATCGTGATTGGTCCGCACCGTACGAACCAAATGCCAGTGTCGAGGAAGCATGGCTCGAGGTGTACCGTAACGTCGATCAATATTGGGATTTATATGAGCTTGCGGAGAAGCTTGTCGATATCGGCAGCCAGCAGCAGCTCTGGCGTTTTAACCATATGAGTACTGTTGAACGGATTATCGGCCACAAAATCGGAACAGGCGGTTCTGCCGGTGTATCCTATCTGAAAAAGGTCGTAGACCACCGATTTTTCCCTGAGCTATGGAGCCTGAGGACGAAGCTATAATAAGAAAGAAGGAAACAGTATGGGAAATTGGATTGATATTTCGCAGGTTTTACATGATAAAATTCCTGTTTGGCCGGGCGACACTCCATTTCATTATGAAGTGAGCTGGGGAATGGAAGAAAGCGGCTCTGTGAATGTCGGACAGGTGACGATGAGCACGCATACCGGCACACATATCGATGCGCCTTTCCATTTTGAAAACGATGGAAAAAAAGTGATCGATCTCGACTTTAACCTTTATATCGGCCCTGCAAAGGTCATCCATTTGCAAAACCCAGCCAGTATCGGAGTTAAGGAAGTAGAATCTTTGGATTTGCAGGGGGTTAAGCGTTTGTTGATCCGTACGGACGCGTGGCAGGATAAGACTGTGTTCCCGGAATCAATTCCGTATATCGAGCCTGAATTGGCTGCTTATCTTGCTGAGCAAGGAGTACAATTGCTTGGCCTTGATTTGCCATCGGTCGATCCATTGGATAGCAAGGAACTGAGTGCCCATCATGAATTGAACAACCAGGGCATTCATATCCTTGAAGGACTGGTACTTGATAAAACTGAACCAGGAGAATACGAGCTCGCTGCTCTGCCCCTGCCGCTGGAACAGGCGGACGGCAGTCCTGTCAGAGCTGTTATTCGTAAAAAAGATTAAGATGAAGGGCTGCCTGATCATTCGATTGGGCAGCTTTTTTGTCGAAAATTTTAGATAGAATTGTGTTGACCAGGGTGGTCAATGAGGAATACAATGTAATTGACCGATGTGGTCAATAGGAATTAAGGGGAGGGCGTTATGTCTTCAAAATTTTTAAGCTTGAATCCTGAAAAGCAAGAACGAATCCTGAACGCCGCTCTAAAGGAGTTTGCCCTTAAGGGATACGAAAATGCATCCACGAATGAAATTGTCAAATCAGCAGGTATCTCGAAAGGGCTGCTTTTCCACTATTTTAAAAACAAGAAAGAACTTTATCTATTCCTTTATAACCACTTTGCCGATGTGATGGTAGAAGAGTTCTTTAATGAATTGGACCTGAGCGAACGGGACATTTTCGAACGGATGAAAACGCTGATGATCCTGAAAAACAAACTGATGGCGAGGCATCCGGAAGTATTCGACTTCATGGTGGCAGCTTCCATGGAAACCGCGAAAGAAGTAAAGGAAATACTTGATAACACAAAAACCGAACTGATCCAGGCAAGCTACAGCCGATTATTCGAGAATATTGACATCACCAGGTTCAGGGATGGTGTCGACATCCAAAGAGCGATCAACATCATCATGTGGACGCTCCAGGGCTTCAGCAACCAGGAACTAGAAAAAGCCAAAAAGCTGAACCAGCCACATCACGACTTTGATGAAGCATTCAAAGAAGTCGAAGTGTATATCGAGATGATGAAGAAGGCTTTTTACAAAACAGTCTAAGAAAAAGAGAATGAAGAGCTAAAAAGAAAAAGTATCTGGGAGGGTCTGGCATGAACGTGATTGAGATAAAAAATCTGACAAAAATGTACGGCAAGGCCAGGGGAATTGAGGATGTAAGTTTCGATGTGAAGGAAGGAGAAATTTTCGGGTTCATTGGCCCGAATGGCGCAGGTAAATCAACGACGATCAGGACGTTACTATCTTTGATTTATCCAACGAGCGGCAGCGCGACGATTTTTGGAAAAGATATCATCACTGCTGCTCCGGAAATCAAAAAGGAAATCGGGTACCTGCCATCTGAAGTATTTTACTATGACAATATGAAGGTCATGGAACTGCTCAAGTATTCAGCAAGCTTTTACAAAAAGGATTGCACCAAACGGATCAAGGAGCTTGCTGACATCATGGAGCTCGACCTTACGAAGAAAATCGATGACCTTTCGCTTGGTAACAAAAAGAAGGTCGGCATTGTCCAAGGTTTGCTTCATGAACCGAAGCTGATCATCCTTGACGAACCGACAAGCGGACTAGATCCGCTCATGCAGCAGAAGTTTTTCGACCTTCTTGAAAAAGAGAACAAGAAAGGCGCGACGATTCTGTTTTCTTCCCATATTCTCAGCGAGGTGCAGAGACTGTGTGACAGGGTTGCGATTATCAAGGAAGGCCGGATTGTCACCGTCGAGAAAATCAGCACGCTAAAAGAAAACACCTACAAGAAATTCAAAATCGAAACCAATTCCGTAATCGATAAAAACCTTTTCAATATTGACGGTGTGAATCAGCTAGAGCAGGACGGCGGAACGGTCAGCTTTCTTTTCAGGGGCAACATCAACTTGATCATGAAAAAAATCACTGAAATCGAGATTGCGAACCTCTGGGTCGAGGAGCCTGACTTGGAAGAGATCTTCATGCATTACTATGAAAAGGAGGAATAGGACATGAATATATTCCTTCATGAACTGAAGGCATACCGGAAATCGACTATTATATGGACCTTGTCGTTGGTGGCGATGGTTGTCTTATTTTTATCAATGTTTCCTTCCTTTTCAAAGGATGCAGAAGAGTTCAAGAAGCTGCTTGAAGGCTTCCCGGTTGAATTGAGGAAAGCGATTGGATTGTCGGTGGACAGCATCGCGACATTGATTGGATTTTTTTCATACGCATTCCTATATCTGAAGCTCGCGGGCGCCATCCAGGCTATGAATCTTGGAACTTCGATACTATCAAAGGAAACAAGAGAAAAGACAGCTGACTTCCTGCTCACTAAGCCAGTGACAAGGACGCAGGTAGTCACTTCCAAGCTGTTGGCAGCGCTGGTTTCCCTGGTAATCACAAACATTGTTTTTATCGCTGCGACTTTCGTGATGGCATCAATCGTGGCAGAGGTTGATTTTAACAGAGAAGCTCTATTCCTGATTGCTATTTCCCTGTTTTTCATCCAGCTTATGTTCATGGCACTGGGAATCATCGTTTCTGTGATCGCCCCAAGAATTAAATCGGTGATTTCAGTATCACTCGGCACTGTTTTCGGATTTTTCATGCTCGGGATGATCAGTTCAACGACAGAAGATGAAGCTTTACGTTATTTAACGCCGGTCAATTACTTTGATTCAACCTACATCACACAACATTCAAGCTATGAAACTTCATTTATCGTAGCTGAGGTAGTTTTTATCATCGCTGCGGTCTCGGCCAGCTATTATTTTTACGCAAAAAAAGATGTTCATTCCGTTTAGGGAGGAGGAAAAGTCATGAATCTTTTTAAAAGGGAAATGAAGGCAAATCGCAAGTCGCTCATCATTTGGAGTATCGGTGTCATCTTCATGGTCGCCGCGGGCATGGGCAAGTATTCAAGTCTGGAAGGGACGGGGCAATCGATGAATGCGCTGATGGCCGATATGCCTAAATCGCTCCAGGCCATCATGGGAACCGGTTCACTCGATCTGTCGACACCGATCGGTTATTTTGGAGTCTTATTCTTATACCTTGCTGTGATGGGTGCTATCCACGCCGCGATGCTCGGATCGAACATCATTGCCAAGGAAGAGCGTGACAAGACGGTCGAGTTCCTGCTGGTCAAACCAGTTTCAAGAACGAGAATGATAACATCCAAACTAGCAGCCACTTTGGTCAACATCCTGATTTTCAATATTGTGACCTTCGCTTCCTCTGTGGGAATGGTCCAGAAATATGTGGAAGGTGAGAGCGTCACCGCGGAGATTTCCTTACTGATGGTCGGAATGTTTATTCTGCAGCTGATCTTCTTGGTTATCGGAACCGCAATCGCTTCTGTCTATAAAAATGCGAAGAAAGCGACATCGCTGGCAACTGGAATCTTACTTATCCTTTTCATTTTATCGATAGCAATTGATATGAATGAAAAGCTGGATGGATTGAAGTTCCTGACTCCATTTAAATATTATGACGCGAAGCTTGTTTTGGAGGAAGGCGGTTTCGAACCGCTTTATCTGGCACTATCCGCATTGATGCTGCTAGGGCTTACAATCATGACCTACGTGTTTTATCGAAAAAGAGATATGAATGTTTAATCCCGGGCAACCGGGATATTTTTGTGGAATAGAGGATGGATGCCATGTGGTCGAAATAATCACGAAAGTGGTCGATATAATTGAAAATCCGCTGATATAATTGAAAAAGTGGTCGATATATTCAAAATCCGCTGATATAATTCCGACCGTGAAATTTTCAAGAAAAAAAAGCTTCCACATGCGTCCGAATTCTAACAGTTTGTCGTAAGTCAAATCCATTTCAGACCAACTTCTTTTTTATTTCCCCCCCCATCTTAAATTAGATGGAACAGTTCTTGCCCGTCCTGGCTAAACAATGGTCATTTTCGTAAGCTTACTGCGTACTGTCCGCCTCCTTCGTTCACATTTTAGTAAAAAAACTGCCATCTTCCTTTGAATTTCAGGTGCTATACTTTAAATATGTTAAATACTGCACATACCTAGTTAATTCAACTATAGGATAATCAATACATTACTAAAGAATAGGTGAGCGGAATGGATGAAAAGAAGGTCATTGTTGTTGGCGGCGGGATTACTGGACTCGCAACAGCATATTATCTCCAAAAGGAAGCAAGGGAGAAGCAATTTCCCATCAAAGTGAAATTGGTTGAGGCAAGCGATCGTCTTGGCGGTGTCATCAGCACTGATAAGCGGGACGGGTTCGTCATTGAAAGAGGACCGGATTCAATCATAGCGAGAAAAAAGAGTGCTATCAGATTGATAGAAGAAGTTGGCCTTAAAGATAAAATCATATCCAATACTGCCGGGAAATCTTATATTTACGCGAGAGGCAAGCTTCACACAATGCCTGAGGGCTCTTTCATGGGCATCCCAACAAAGGTGACTCCATTTGCGTTATCGGGATTATTTTCACCGCTGGGGAAATTGCGTGCGGCGGGGGATTTTATTTTACCGAAAGGCGAGCCGAAAGCAGACCAGTCGCTTGGAGCTTTTTTCCGACATCGTCTTGGCGACGAGGTGGTCGACAACCTGATTGATCCACTATTGTCAGGTATCTATGCGGGCGATATTGATGAACTCAGCTTGATGGCGTTGTTCCCGAACTTCTATGAAATAGAACAAAAGCATCGGAGCCTTGTGATTGGATTGAATAAGTCGATGCCAAAGCTGCCAAAAACAGCTAAAAAGCCTGGTTCTAAAAAAGGAATGTTCATCTCGTTGTCTACGGGTCTTGAGGAGCTAGTCCACCAGGTTGAAAGCCGATTGGAAGACGGAACGGTCTTCAAGGAGAGTGCTGTAAAAAAGGTAGAGAAAACAGGCAGTACCTATCAAGTTCACTTTGAAACTGGAGAAGTTGAATCAGCGGACAGTGTTGTCATCACGACTGACCATTTCCATGCGCAGCGCATGCTTTCGGAGTATGCACTCATGGATCAATTCAAAGATATGCCATCCAATTCCGTGGCAAATGTCGCGATGGCATTCCCGAAATCGGCGATTGAAAAAGATATCGACGGAACAGGCTTCCTGGTATCGAGAAATAGCGATTTCCGAATCACCGCATGTACCTGGACACACAAGAAATGGCCAGGCACATCTCCTGAAAATATGGCATTGCTTCGCTGCTATGTCGGCAAACCGGATGACCAGGAAGCAGTCGATCTGTCCGATGAAGAAATTGTCGAACTGGTGTTAAAAGACTTGAACAAGACGATGAATATCACTGAAAGGCCAATCTTCCGTGTTGTAACGAGATGGAGAAAAGCGATGCCGCAATATACGGTGGGGCACCTTGAAAAGATTGCCAATGTTAAAAAACAGCTCGACGAGAAGCTCCCTGGTGTATTCCTTGCCGGAGGATCATTCGAAGGTGTTGGCATACCGGGCTGTATCGACCAGGCCGAAGCAGCGGTGGAGAAAGTAATCAGCCATCTTACTATAGAATAATTCTTGCCGCTATCTTTCAAAAGATAGCGGTTTTTTACTTTTACTAGAGAGATAACCAAATACTTCTTTTTTAATATCATAATCTTCTGTAAAATAGAACTATAAGGTTAAAAAGTTTGGAGAGATCTCTATGCGAAGTAGTTTCCCTATATTTGGGACAGATGATGAAACGATCTATAATCCTGATGAACTGCTGAGTTTATTTCTGGATTGCACGGCTGACGGATTTGCTATTGTCGATATGGAGAATCGTTTTTTAAGGATCAACCATAAGTACACGGAAATTTTCGGCTATACAGAAGAAGACTTGATTGGGAGAACTTTTTATGAGTTTTCAAATCCCGATTTCGTCCCGGGAATCATTACTGAAGTCCAGAATGGAAAAGCATTTACCAATATGATAACGAAACGATTCCATAAAGATGGGTCAATGCTGGATATTGCAGTCTCATATTCTCCTTTCCGAAATAAGCACGGGAAAATCATAGCGATCATAGCGATATACCGTGATATCACCAAAATAGTGAGCATGGAGCGTGAACTAAATCGAACCAGGGAATTGTATGAACTAATCACGGAAAATACGACTGACATGATCAAGGTGATTAATAAGAACAAGGTGATTGTGTACGCTTCACCTTCACATGAAAAAGTAATCAGTCTGAAGCCGGAACAGATTGTAGGCAGAAGCCTGAGTGAATTTTTGTCTGCTGAGGAAGATGCAATTCTTGATAAAAAACTGGCTGAGATTATCGAAACAGGCGAGCCGCAGATTTTACGGAAGAAGTTTACGACTTGCAATCAAAATTCGGTTTACACCGAGTATAATATTTCTCCGATCTACAATGAGAAAAAAGAGATAGAGTCCTTTGTCAGTGTCGGCAGAAATATTACGGACCGGGTCAAGCAGGATGCTACCATCCGGAATCTTGACAGGCTTTCTGTCACCGGCCAGCTGGCAGCAGGAGTGGCCCATGAAATACGCAACCCGCTGACTTCTTTGAAGGGATTCTCGAAGTTATTGCAGACATGCCTCGATAAGAAGAAGCAAGCGGATTACCTTGCCATCATCATGAATGAACTCGACAGGATCGATACGATTGTCAATGAGTTCATGTCACTGGCAAAGCCTCAGGCGGTGCAGTATGTAAAAGAAGATCTGAAGTCAATACTGGACAGTACAATTAACATCATTCATCCGCAAGCGCTAATGCATAATGTCCAAATCATCACTAATTATCCAGAAAAAAATTGCGAGCTGTCATGCAATTCGCACCAGCTAAAGCAAGTATTCCTGAACTTCTTAAAAAATGCGATTGAATCGATGGCAGAAGGCGGAAATATCTATATCGACCTTCAGATTAATGAACCGGGTAAAGTACTGGTAAGCATTGTCGACGAGGGGGCAGGCATCGAATCGGACCGGCTGCGATACCTTGGAACACCTTTTTATACCACAAAAGATAAAGGAATCGGGCTTGGATTGACCGTCAGCAATAAAATCATCCAGGAGCATAATGGCACAATGAAGATTGTCAGTGAAAAAGGCCAAGGGACCACGGTGATTGTTGAACTGGATTGTTTAGAGACATAGGACAGAGAACCATAAAAAAGCGGCTTCCTGGATGTAAACCGTTCCGTTTTGAGGTGCATATGGCGAAAATGGCACAGTAAATGGCGTGGAAATTGACCACGCCATTTTTCCTATTGTGCCAGCATTTATAAGCCAGTTCATTACAAATTAACACCTGCAAAATTATTTTAAATGCCATTGACAATGTTTGTTGTACAAGAATAATGACGGTCATTTACACTGTCAATTTTTATGGCCAGTTCGGAAGTCAATTTAAGGCTTGCATTCTACCAACATTACATTCATGTATAGCCAGTATAACGATGAACATGGAATTTCACTTTTTTTTCTTCAACGAACGGAGCAGTTAGCTGAAGATTGATTTTTTCTAAAACAAGGGAAGACTTAAACTTAATTGAGTAACAAACAATCCTAGAAATAAGCGGAGAATATCCGGTTAAACTGTATGGTATAGCTCGGTAAGGGGTAAATAAGCGGAGGTTTTCCGGTTAAGCAAGTGCGAATGCCAATTTTTTATGTTTTTCAAGTAAATAGGCGGAAATCTTCCGTCTATTTAAGCTGTTTTCCGTGCCATTTTATAAATAAGGGAAGTTTCTCCGCTTATTTATGAGCCCATGATGATTCCTTCACTAGGGTCCGTTCTTTTATGGTGTGGAATAAACGGGTGCTTTGTTGAATAAGAACCATTATATTTTGGAACGAAAATACATTAAATTAGAAAAATGGCGTGTCAAAACTGATGTCAGTTTACACGCCATTTTTATTGTCATTTAAATGATATGCACCCTAAAACAGAATGGTTTATCCGGGATGGGAAGCCGTTTTCTTGTTATTCCTCTTCTTTGTTGAACCAGAGTGGATCGTTATTATCCACTTCCCCATTATAATTAATGACAATCTCTTCCCCAGCGCTGATGTCACGATAGGCATAGAAATCAAATGTGTGATTGTCGAAATTGATATCGTACGTTGCGTTAGGCTCATATGAGTGGTTGAATAACATTCCATATCCAAGGAGGATTGCAGAATGGTTAATGCCATATTCAAAGGCATAGTCAGCTAGCGCCGTCTTTTCGATGTGGACATGCTGGTCGTTCGGATAAGAAAGAACGGGAGCCTCATGGATCAGTTCGCCTTTTGCGATATCACGAGTTGCGAAGACCCCTCTGTTGAATTCTCCATCGCTAATTTCAGAAGTTTTTATTTCAATCATTTTTTTCACCTGCTCGCTCTATTACTTTGTTGTCATTTCCCTTTTTAGCATGACGTTTTTTTGGAAAAAATGCAAATTTATTATGAATTCTGTATCTACTTTTAGTATTTACGTGGTTTATGGCCTATCCAAGCCGAAAAAATTCATAAAAAATAAAGATTTATACCTATTAAGAGTTGAGTAGAGAGTATCGAATTATCTAGAAAAAATGCTATGTTCACATTAGTTAATAACATGTAAAAATGATTAACCTCCTGAATAGTGATTTAAGCACTATATATCGGTAAGGTAGTTTATTTTTCCTGAGCAACAAGACCTGGTAGAATTTTTAGAAAAATCAGGATTTTTGATGGATTTTGTTGAAGAGTGTTTCAAATTATGATGTGGATAAGAGATCAGTCGGATATACACTGTTTCTCGATAAAGGCAAACCTGGTGAAAACCAGCGACGCAAAGCTAAAGGGGCTACGGCAATTCATTGCTAAGCCAGCCAGCTACCGAAAGATCAGGGTGAAGTACATGAATTATGTATTCAGTTAACCCCCCTTTCGGTAAAGGCGGGGTTATTTTTGTACAGTTGGAGGTGAAAAGCGAAATGAGACTTGTGAATCAATCGAACGGCAAAGAATTGGCAGCGGATGTAAAAATAGCAGATACCTTCTTCAGCAGATTCAAAGGGTTGATGCTGACAGACAGCTTGCCAGAAGGTCACGGTCTCTACATACAGCCCTGCCGGTCCATCCATACCTTTTTTATGAACTATTCCATCGATGTTCTTTACATCAGCGAGAACTTTGAAATTGTAGGCGCGGACGAACAACTAGAGCCTGCGAAAATGGGAAAGCGCTGCAAAGGTGCGTATTCTGTGTTCGAGCTTCCAGAAGGCACGATCCGGAATACCGGAACGAAAGTCGGTCATTCTATCAAACTAATAAAATGAAAAGGGGTTTTAAAACATGAAAGCAAAAATGAAAGCATTATTCACAGAAGAACAAGGACAAGGTATGACTGAGTACGGTTTGGTACTTGGAGTTATTGCGGTAGCGGTTGTTGGTGCGCTTGTAACTCTACGCGGTGAAATCGTAGAAATGTTCACTAATGTAGTTAATGCAGTTACCGGTGCGGAAACAGGCAATAATACTCCTTAATTACGAATTTATACTGCTGGATTAACAATAACTATAAATTGTCATCATTTTTTAATCTTCTATGCGATTGGAACTTGTTAAAACAGTATTTTTACCAGTTAGAGGTACAGACCGAAACAGCCTCGCGTTGAAAAACGTGGGGCTTTTTTAAAACTCCTCACTGAAATGAGGTAGATGAATGTTAGTTGATTTTTTATTGTTAGCATTAATAGTCATTTGTGTGATCACCGATTTGAGAGAACGGAAGATATATAACAAAGTTTTATTGCCGTTTTTACTGGCGGGTCTCGTTTTGAATTCAGTCACTGATGGAATTTCGGGCCTTGGCTTTACGCTTTTTGGCACGGCAGTTGGTTTCTCTATATTACTGGTCCCTTATTTGCTCGGGGGAATGGGTGCTGGAGATGTGAAGCTGCTTGCGGTGATCGGCGGCTTGAAGGGAGCCGTATTTGTATTGACGGCTGCAGTTTATATGGCGCTTGCGGGTGGAATTCTGGCGTTATTAATTCTGTTTTTCAGAAAGGGTGCCTTAAACAGGTTAAAGCAGATTGGTATGTTCCTGGGCGGACTGCGCAGCGGCATGAAAGTTCCGCTTGGACTGGATAAGGAATCCCTGACCACCACCTATCCATATGGGGTGGCCATTGCGATTGGAGCTGTGGCTGCCATCGTGTTTCCGAATGGAGGGGGAGTGTTATGAGGCGTGATGAGAGAGGGCAATCACTCGTTGAGACTGCCCTCGTACTGCCGGTTCTTTTATTGCTGTTGGTAGGTATTTTGGATTTTGGCAGGATAATGTATTCTTATGCCCATCTTCATATGGCGGCCCAGGAAACTGTCAGATTGGGAGGTCTCGGTAAAAGTGACTCCGAAGTCACTGCTTTTGCCAGGGATTATGTTCAGCTGAATGAGATTGATAAACTGGCCATCTCTATCTCTCCAGGAGATGCGGGACGTGTGGCTGGTGACTATTTAACTGTGAAGTTGGAATATCCTTATCAATTTTTCACTCCGTTTATATCCAGCCTGTTTTCTTCATCCTTGACGATAAAGGCGGAGTCAACGATTAGAGTTGAGTGAGGAGGACTAAATGGCAAAAAGATGGTTATCGGAAGAATCAGGGAACACCATCCTTTTGGCAGCTCTTTCGATGTTTGTCATCCTTAGTATTGCCGGCCTTGCAATCGACGGCGGGATGGTTTATATGACGAAGGCGGAGCTGCAGAAAACGGCTAACGCTGCTGTCCTTTCTGGGGCACAGGAGCTGACAAACAATGAAGTGAAGGTTGAAGAGGTGGTACGAAGCATCGTAGCAGCCCATAAGGATGGCTCTTCTGTCGACAATATATCAATAGAGATGGAGAAGAAGGTCGGCATCGACTTGTCCAAAAAAGTTGATCTGGCATTCTCAAAACTACTTGGATTTGAAACTGTCGATGTCAAAGCACATTCTGCTGCCGAGTTAAGGACGATGGGACGGGCAGAAGGAGCAGCACCGCTTGGGATTGATGACAGTATCCCACTAGAGTTCAATAAAGAGTATCAGTTAAAGGTGGATACTGGTGGAGTAGAATATGGGAATTTCGGAGTCCTGGCCCTGGGCGATACAGGGGCCCGGCCGTATGAGGAGAACCTGCGCCATGGGTATCAAAATGAGCTTTCGGTAGGGGATATCGTCATCACACAAACAGGTAATATTGCCGGTAAAACCAGGGAAGTGGTCAAGGAAAAAGTGAATTCGTGTCCAGAACTCCCAAGGGATATTAATTCAAGGAACTGTTCTAGGATTCTGCTTGTCCCTGTCTATAAACCATACAGCACGGATGTTAACCAGGTAAAAGAAGTGAAAATTACTGGTTTCGCTTATTTCTATATCACTGACCCTATGGACAGCAAAGACACTTCAATCAAGGGAATTTTCATCAAACGTGCAGGAACGGGTTTTGAAGGTGAAGCAGCCGCCTTTAAGGGCGCATACAGCATTCGAATAACGGAGTAGGTGATCAAAGATGCGGTCAAAGCTTGTTTTGGTCCTCGCATTAGTAATGGGTATAGTAACGACATTTTTATTCTTTCAATATATGAATCAAGTAAAAGCTGAAAAGGCAATGAACAGCAATCTGGTTGAAATTGTCGTCGCCAAAGAGAAAATCTTGAAAAATGAACAAATCACCGCACAGAAGCTTGGGGTAATGATGGTACCTGAGAAGGCCCTGCATGCCAATGCGATAAAAAATCAGGAAGATGCAGTTGGCAAGCTTGCCAATGCAGATATCGAACAGGGTGAGGCAGTGCTGTCCCACCGACTTGGGTCACAGGTTACTGAACATATCTATGTCTCCAGGAAAGTCCAGGATGGATACAGGGCAGTTTCTGTTGGTTCAAATTTCAATCAGTCAGTTTCAAACTTAATAGAACCAGAAGACGAAGTTGATATTATTTTTACAAAAAAGGTTGATGGGCCAGAGGCGAAAATCGAAACCAGAATCATTTTGCAGAAGGCAAGGGTACTGGCAGTAGGGCGAAAAATGGTTCTGCCAGAGGATACTCAAGAACCATATGCCGAGTATTCCTCGGTAACGGTAGAACTCACACCTGAGGATGCTGTTAAGCTTGTCAATTCTGCAGAACAAGGGAATATCCATTTCATGCTGCATAAGCGGCCAGTCATAACGGAAAAAGAAGCAGCGGGCGACAGCGACCAAGATTGAAGAAGATGGAGGGTGACCAATCATGGAAAATACGGATGAACTGCAAATACATGAAAAGAAGCCGGCTAAGATGAAACGTGGCGAGCTTATTGCCGTTTGCAGTGCAAAAGGCGGGATTGGTCGCACGGTCCTGACGGTCAATCTGGCTGGAGCTTTGGTGAAGAAAAATATTACTGTAGCGATATTGGATGGGGATTTTCAATTTGGTGATATCGGTCTTGCCATGGACTTGAAGTCTTCTTTTACCATTAAGGAAGTAATTGAAGGAATCAGCACTCTTGATGAGCATAGCCTGGCTGGCTATATGTCCAGGCATGAAAGCGGCGTGAAGGTCATGGCGGCACCGGACCGGCCTGAGTATGCAGACCTTGTTACAAAGGAATCAGTTGATAAAGTTCTCGACCTGATGCTGTTGAATTATGATTATGTGGTCGTCGATACATCGGTTGGCCTTAATGATCACACAGTCCATATCGCTGAAAAGGCGGATCAGATCATGGTCATGGCCAATCTTGAAATGACGGCATTGAAGAATACGAAACTGATGCTTGAGACCTTCGATATCCTGGAACTGCGCAATAAAGTGACACTTGTTGTTAACCGGGCGAATATGGAAAGTGTAATACAGGCAGAGGATGCCGCGCGTATTTTGGGTTATGAAGATCCTGTATACATCCCGAATGACTTTCAGGTTTGCTCTCAATCTCTTAACATCGGGATTCCGTTTGTCATCAACCAGGGCAAGACGGATGTAGCCAAAGCTATTTTTAAAATGGCCGAACGAATCACAAGCAGGCGTGAGATTACCATGTTCAAGGAACCAGCAAAACCTTCTTTCCTATCCAAATTAATTGGCAAAAAACGCATGAAGGGAGGAACAGCACAATGAGCCTTCTGAACCGCATACAGGAAAGGACACAGCAAGCAGAAGGAGCGGACAGCCAGCACGACGAATTTGTTGTCCAGCCCGCTCCACAGCAGAAGTTAGACATCCGGTCTGTGTTCAGGGAACCAAACAAGAAAGAGGTCGTCAGTCCTGAAGTCAAGAGGAAGCAGGATAAGCATCAGGAGCTTAAAAACCTGATACATAAGAAAATAATCCAGGAATATAAAGATGCGCCAGTAGAGGATATCATTCCTCAGCTGGATGCAATGGCAATTGAAATCATGAAAGAGGATGAACAATTCAGGGGCAGCATCGACCGAAAAAGGGTCGTCGATGAACTGAGAAATGATTTAACGGGGTTTGGGCCGATCAATCCGCTCTTGATTGATGAGGATGTAAGTGAGGTTATGGTGAATGGACCGGCTCAGGTCTATTGTGAACGAAAAGGGAAGATTGAGCTGACCTCGATTATGTTCAGGGATGAAGAGCATGTCATGAGCATCATCGAAAAAATCGTTGCTCCTCTTGGCAGGAGAATCGATGAAAGCTCCCCGATGGTCGATGCCCGGCTTCCAGATGGTTCACGTGTCAACGCGATCATCCCTCCGCTTGCATTGAATGGGCCGACAGTCACAATCAGGAAATTCTCGAAGGACCCTTTTCAGATTGAAGATTTGGTCAACTTCGGAACTCTTAGCAATGAAATGGCAATCTTTCTAGAGGCATGTGTAAAAGCAAGGCTGAATATATTTGTCTCCGGTGGAACGGGCTCCGGAAAAACGACCACGCTAAATGTATTGTCCAACTTCATTCCTCATGATGAGAGGATTATCACGATTGAGGATGCAGCTGAGCTCCAGCTTGGGCAGGACCATGTTGTATCACTGGAATCAAGGCCGCCCAATATCGAAGGGAAGGGTTCTATCACCATAAGGGACCTTGTCAGGAACTCGCTTCGTATGAGGCCTGACCGGGTCGTTATTGGTGAGGTCCGTGGCGCCGAAGCTCTGGATATGCTTCAGGCGATGAATACGGGACATGATGGCTCACTAGCCACGGGGCACTCCAACAGTGCAAGGGATATGATTGCCCGTCTTGAAACAATGGTGCTGCTTGCAGGTGTCGAACTCCCTGTAAAAGCGATCCGCGAACAAATCGCAGGAGCGCTTGACGTCATTATTCAGCAATCCCGCTTGAAGGATGGTTCCAGAAAAATAACCAGCATTACCGAGGTGCAGGGAATGGAAGGCGATGTAATCGTCCTTCAGGATATTTTTACGTATAAACAGCAAGGTGTGAATGAGGATGGAAAAATCATCGGCCGGCTTATCCCTACCGGTGTCCGTCCCAAGTTTTATGAGCGCCTCGAAACCTCAGGGATCCATATTCCTGCGAATGTCTTTATCGAAGGTGAGGAGTGGGGAGAATGATCTATGGCCTTTCCGCACTCTTCATGATGACTGTATTTTTATTGTTTTACTCAATTTTTCAGAGGATATTTCTCTCGGACAAGCGTCTGGAGAAGCGTATTGAAAAATACCTGGCGAGCTCCGGGACGAAGCTTGACCGGAAGCAATATGATTTGATGGTTTACTACCAAATGACAAAGCAAAAGGTCAGGAAGAACATGCTGACCAAGGAGAAGAATTCAAAGCTGGAGACGATGCTAAGACGGTCCGGCCTTCCGCTGAAGCCAGAGGAATATATTTTATTCAGGTGGCTGGCAGCTGGAATTACAGGATTTCTCTTACTACTTGTTTCCGGAAACATTCTTCTAATGGCAGTCGGTTTTTTAATGGGATTCATGCTGCCTCGCTGGTATGTGAAGAAGAAAATCAAGGAGCGAATCGTCAAATTCAACGACGGCCTTCCAGATATGATTTCCACAATTGTCGGATCCTTGAGGGCCGGATTTAGCTTCCAGCAGGCTTTGAAAACGGTGATAGAGGAAGCGGGTTCACCGATAAAGGAAGAAATGGACAGCGTCATCAAGGAGATGCAATACGGAGCTAGTCTTGAGGATTCCTTGAATGAGCTGAAAGAAAGAATGCCAAGCGAGGATTTGGATTTGATGATCCAGGCAATCTTGATTCAGCGTCAGGTAGGGGGCAATCTTGCTACCGTGCTTGATAAAATTGTGCAGACGATCCGGGAGCGGACTAAAATTCACAGGCAGATATCTTCACTGACAGCTCAAGGGAGGTTATCAGGAATCGTTATTGGTTTGTTACCGATCATTCTGGCTTTCGTCCTGTACTTAATTGAACCTGAGTATATCGGAACTCTTTTCCGGCACCCAGTAGGAATTGCTTTGACGATCGCCGGAATTTTCTCCGGCATCATTGGATTTGTACTGATCCGCAAAATTACGGCAGTAGAGGTGTAGGATGCTATACTTTACTTTTTTCTTAACGATTTCTTTTGCCATTTATGGACTTTATTTGATGAGGGCTGAGAAGGCCACCCATCTGAAAAAGCGTATGTCTACCTTCGTCGGCGGCGTTAAGGAAGAAAATCCGGATGTCACTGAAAAGGCCAGCAATGCTTCCTTATATGAGCGAATCGGAAAGCCATTGATGAATGATTTTAAAAGAAGCTTTAAACGGAGGATGCCAGGCGAAAAGGAAGCAAAAATCGAGACGAAGCTACAGCTTGCCGGTAGTCCTTTTGGGATGACACCTGTTGACTTCAGGCTGCTGCAAATCTCCCTCGTGCTGCTGCTCCCGCTTTTGGCAGGCGGATATGGAGCCATCCTCCAGGCAGGTTATGCAGGCATAGTCCTGTTCCTCCTTATTGGCCTGGCAGCGGGTACATTTCTTCCGCACTATTATTTAAGCATTAAGAGAAAGGCAAGGAATAAAAGCGCGTTAAAAGAACTGCCAGACATCCTTGATCTACTGACGGTCAGTCTTGAAGCGGGACTTGGATTTGATTCCGCAGTCAGCAAGGTCGTATCCAAAAAGGATGGCGTGCTTTCCGCTGAGTTCCACCGGAGTCTAGAAGAGCTGAGGCTTGGCCGAACGAGAAGAGAAGCACTTACAGGAATCAAAAACCGGATCGAAGTCGAGGAAGTGCGAGCTTTCATCAGCAGCATCCTGCAGGCTGAAAAGCTGGGGATCGGCATGGTGCAGGTACTTCGTGTCCAGTCCAATGAGGTTCGGGAACGGCGGAGGCAGCGCGCAGAGGAAGAAGCTATGAAGGCACCGGTGAAAATGTTGTTTCCCCTTGTTCTTTTTATCTTCCCAAGCTTGTTTATCGTTTTGTTAGGCCCGGCACTAATTCAATTTATCCAAACTTTCTCAAAGTAAAGGAATGGACTGGCATTTGAGGCCAGTCCATCTTTATTTTTTCGCTATTTTTGAAGGGTTATTGATTTTATAAGCTACTGATACATCGAGAAGCATTGATTCATCTTCGACGTCCTTACCTTTTGGAAGACTCTTTTTGACGATTTTGCCGTCGAATTCAAGCTGCTGTCCCGGCTCCAGTTCGTGCTTTTTCAGCGTTTTGCTGTGTGAGCCCCATGCAAGTCCAACCTCGATTGGTTCCTCCAGTTCAATCCGGACATTCTCGAACACGACTACTTCGTCATTATCCTCATTGAAATGGTTCCAGCTTAGTGCAAACTGCTTCACTGTCGCGGTAAAATGAACCTTTTCCTCTGGCAGCACTAATTTAGGAGCCTTTTCTTTTTTCACTTTTTCCTTTTTTGCAGGTTTTTCTGCATTTGCTTCTGGTGCCGCAGGAGCCGTTGCTTTAGGCTTCTCTTTCTTCACATCTGCAGCTGCACCTTCATCAACGGAAGCTTGCGGGATGATTTCCTTCCCAAAGCTGGAAGACTGCATCTCCTTCAGGTACGCAGGGTGGATACAAGTTAAGTTCCCATCCGGAAATTCAATTACAAGAGTATTGAATTCAGCTGTTTCACCAAAGATTTCATACCCCTTTATCGTCACAAGACAATGCTGATATCTGTCTTTGTACCAAAAATCCTTCTTCGTGCTCAAACCCCATTCTTTAACCTTCTCGAGATAATGAGCTTCATCTTCAAATTCTTCGTACATGCCTTTAGGCGGGATATATTGAGTCAAATGCGACTGACTAGTGCCTGCAACTGAGTTTGCCATCTGTCCACTTCCTTTCATGTCTATTTTACCGTTACACGACTAAGAAAAAAAGCGCTATGTCATGACGGACAGAAATGGAGGGGAAAAGTTCAATCATTGTCCGTCATCAAGGCTATGACGGAAAGAAATGAAACAAAAAGGGCAATTATTGTCCATCATACATCGCCGCCCATACCTCTACCAGCACACATTTTCCATTCACTAGATTCATGCCCTTACATTTTTGGCCAACCTCGAATTTATTAATAAGAAGTGGAACTTAATGATATCAAGGAGGAACATCATGGATACGAAGTATTTGAAAAAATGGATGAAAGAAATCAACGTGACGAATTTATAGTGAGGAGAAACCAATATGAAAGTACTAGTAATCTGCCATCTGCTTTCAGTTGGCGGTGTAAATGCTGGATGGCGGAATCGTTCGATTTACTTAAAAAAACATGGTATTGACACCGAGTTTCTATATACGACCGATCTTGGCGGGCTTCACATCATGGAAGATGTCGCTCGTGTATATTTAACTAAAGATGAAAATGAAATTATAGGTATTATACAGTCGAATAATTATGATGCAATCATCGTCATCGATACGAAAGATGCCTATACGTGGATACGCAAATCAGGATTTGCCGGGCCAGTAATAATAGAAGCCCATACTCCGGAAATTATTAAGCTCCAGCCCCATTTAAAATCCCTCAAGACAATAAAACCTAAAAGCATCATAGTCCCATCCAATTACCAGAAACGTGTTGTCTCCATTTTATTTGAAAGCAAACAGGTTGAGGTCATATATAACGGTGTGGATTTATCTTTTTTCCGTCCCCTGCTGGAAAGAGAGATCGACTACTCCAGTGAACCTATTTTGGCGACAGATAAAAAAATTATTGGCTGGATCGGTCATTTGGACAATCGGAAAAACTGGCAAATGCTTCTGAAGATAGCAAAAAGAATCAAAAAAGAGCGGAATGATATTGAATTTTGGGTAATTGGCGGTGCGCAAAGTCTCCAGCGTGCAGAGTTCGCGGCTAAATGGCAGGAGGAGAGCCTATCGGACATCGTAAAATGGCATCCTGTCATTCCTTATCACCAAATGCCAAACGTCTATGCAAAAATACGTAAATCAGGGGGTTGCACGCTGGCAACGACAAAGTCCGAATCCTTTGGCATTACTTATATCGAATCTATGGCTTGCGGTATTCCAGTAGTTGCTCCTAACATGATGCCAGTCACTGAGCTGGTTCTTCAGGAGAAGACTGGGATGTTATATTACGGCCAAAAGGTTGATGATGCCGTAAAAAAGCTTTATTCCATCATTGACGCTCCTGGGTTACAGCAGCAAATATCCAGGGCGGCCATCCAGCATGTAAAGCAGCATTTTGCCATTGAAGTTGTAGCTGATCAATATCTCGATCTATTATATGAAATTATTTACGGAGATCAATTAAGAGGGGACCAGTCATGATAAAACCCGTAGCTTATCGTCGGAAACTCGAAGGAAAATCTAATGCGCACCTGATTGCTTTTGATGATGGCAGAGACTATGTGGTGAAGTTCCTTCAGGCTGGATTTGAAAAAACTTTGCCAAATGAATGGGTTTCCTATTGTCTTGCTAGATACCTGGGTCTGCCAGTGCCATTTGCCTGCCTAGTTGAAATACCCGAAGAATTTACCCGGAAAATTCCTGAGCTTGCTCAGTTTATCCCTACTCGACATCAATTTGCCTCTTTGTATGTGCCGAATTGTCTTGATGGCCATCATGTAGCGAATGTTAGCGGAATTGTTAATTCAGAAACGCTTGCGGGCATCATACTTTTCGATTATTGGCTATGCAACAGAGGGAGGACAAGAAAAAATATTCTTTTGCAAGAAGTGGCAAATGAAATCTATCATTTATGGATCATTGACCATGCCGAGATTCTCGGATCGTATAGTTGGGAGATTTCCAGCCTTGAAAATTTGCCAACTGGATTGAGGAAAAGTGCTGCACAACAAATGATGGCAACACATATCGAGAATGAGGATGCCTTCGCAGAGCCGCTTGACCTGATTCAGGCCATACCGATTTTTTTAATAGAAGAAATCGTCTCAACTATTCCTGATGATTGGATGGTTACCAGGGAAGAAAGAAAAGCGATGGTCACAGCACTGTTGAATCGGAGGAGGAAAGTCCTTCCTAAATTGCTCCCTCATTTTTTAAGAAAAGTATATTTACCTCTGCATAGATGACTCTTTTCCGGTGGTGAGGAATTCTTTATTTTTAGGCAGGAATCTATTATCTTTCATCGGTGCATAGTCTATTTTTGAATTGGTAGGCCTTTAACGTGTCGTGAGCTTGGTCCTTTGAATATAAAAGACTATGGAATTCAAAAGGGAGGCAGCATATGAAAATCCGCAAAGCGATTATCCCGGCAGCCGGGCTCGGGACACGATTCTTACCGGCAACAAAAGCACAGCCTAAGGAAATGCTGCCGATCGTTGATAAGCCGACAATCCAATATATCGTAGAGGAAGCAGTAGCCTCAGGGATTGAGGAGATCATTATCATCATCGGCAGGGGAAAACGATCGATAGAGGATCATTTTGATAAATCCTATGAACTGGAGGATGCGTTATTAAAAAAGAGTAAGCTTGATATTTTAGAAGAGGTTCAAAATATATCAAGCCTGGCAAATATCTATTATGTCAGGCAAAAGGAAGCGCTGGGCCTGGGACACGCCATTCTTTGCGCCCGAAGCTTCATCGGCAATGAGCCGTTCGCTGTTTTGCTTGGCGATGACATTGTGATGTCGGAAACCCCATGCTTGAAGCAAATCATCAATGTATTTGAATACTGCAATAGCTCGGTTGTAGCCATACAAAGTGTTCCTGATACCGATGTCAGCAAATATGGGATCATCAAGCCAAAGGGGGGGAACCTGGAGCCGAACCTCTTTTATATCGATTCGCTGGTAGAAAAACCTTCAAAAGATGAGGCGCCTTCAAACTATGCGATTATGGGCCGTTATGTTCTAAGGCCGGAAATTTTCGATGTACTCTCAAAGCTGCCAGCAGGTCGTGGAGGAGAAATCCAGCTGACCGATGCAATCAATGAGCTTAATAAGCGGCAGGCAGTCTTGGCATATCACTTCGAGGGTAAGCGATATGATATCGGGGATAAAATCGGTTTCATCAAGGCAACGGTTGATTTTGCACTGCAAAGGGAAGATACCCGGGAGGATGTCATTGAGTATTTAATGGATGTGTACAACATGACTGGCCTGAAGAGAGAGAGTGACTGACATGAAGGTTGCTGTACTTGGAACAGGATATGTCGGACTATCCACAGGAATCTGCCTGGCGGAAATCGGCCACAATGTGATTTGTATAGACATTGATGAAAGGAAAATAAATACCCTCAAAGAAGGAAAGTCCCCGATCTATGAACCAGGACTTGAAGAACTTCTTATTAAAAACTCCTCTGAAGGCAGATTGGCTTTCACTACCTCTCATCAGCAAGGATTAAGCGAAGCGGAAATCATCATCATTGCCGTCGGTACACCCCAGTGTGATGATGGGCAGGCAGATTTGAGCTTTCTTAAGCAGGCCGCAAAGGACCTCGGTGAACATATCAACCGAGATTCAATTGTCGTGGTTAAAAGCACGGTCCCCGTGGGCACGAATGAATATTTGAAGCAGCTGTTACTAGGGCAGCAGAAAAATAAGGTTGAGATTAAGATAGTCTCCAACCCAGAGTTTCTGCGGCAAGGATCAGCCATTCAGGATACCTTGAAAGCGGACCGGATTATCATAGGCTCTGAAGATTCAGGTGCTTCTGAAAAAATCCAGGAAATGTATCGGCCGCTGAACGTTCCGTTTTTATTGACGGATGTTAGAAGCGCCGAAATGATCAAATATGCCTCCAATGCTTTATTGGCAACGAAAATCAGTTTTATCAATGGAATCGCCAATCTTTGTGAAGCCGTAGGAGCAGACGTGGAAGATGTTGCGAATGGGATGGGCTACGACAAGAGGATTGGATCAGCCTTTTTAAAGGCTGGAATAGGATACGGAGGCTCTTGTTTTCCGAAGGATGTAAAAGCGCTGTTGCATACATCAAAGGAGCAAGGGATTCCTTTTTCCTTATTAGAAGAGACGATTGCCATCAATAATCATCAGCAAGAGCTGCTTGTAGGTAAGGCGCTGAAACGACTTGGAGAATTGAAGGGGAAGAAAATCGCCATGCTTGGCCTTTCCTTCAAGCCAGAAACGGATGACATGAGGGAAGCACCGTCGATAAAAATTGCACGAGCCTTAACTGAAGCAGGTGCTGAGGTTACAGCCTACGACCCAGTTGCATCCGGCAATGCAAGAAAGGTCATCGGTGAGATCATCACCTACGTGGACTCAGCATTGGAAACGGCAAAAGATGCAGATGCCTTGTTTATTGTCACTGAGTGGGAAGAGTTCAGACAGCTAGATTTCTCAGCACTATTGGATGTCATGAAGCAGCGAATCATCTTTGACGGCAGGAACTGTTTAGATGAAGCAGCTCTTCAGGAATGCGGACGAATTGAATATTATCCAGTCGGGAGGCCGGCGGTTATTTTAAAAAGGAATGATTGAGTTCATTCCTTTTTGTGTTTGTTATCTTTAATAACTTGCTAATGAGGTAATCGTGCAATGGTTTTTTAAAATGACTGATCTGGGAATAGTAAGGGTGATTTAAAACATAAGTGGAGGGAACAATTCGTGAAGTTTAATCTCCAGCTTTTAATTGCCTTTTTTGGTTCGTTATTCGGTTTTATCCTCATGTCTTACATGGTACAGGCAGAATATCTTGTTGCGTTCGACCGGGTTATCATAGATTGGGTGCAGGGGCTCGAAGTGGAAGGACTGACTGCGGCCATGAAGTTCTTTACATATATTGGATCATTAAGGTTTATTGTAATTCTGTCAATTCTAATTTTCCTATTTCTTTTTTACGTGTTAAAACACAGGCTGGAAATCCTAGTTTTCCTGTCTGTAGTTTATATTACTCCGATTCTGAACAGATTACTGAAGCTGTATTTTCATCGCGCACGCCCGGATTTTCATCGGCTCATCGAAATTGGTGGGTACAGTTTTCCAAGCGGACATGCGATGAATGCTTTTTCTTTTTACAGCATCCTTGCCTTCCTGCTCTGGCGCCATGTCCCAACCCACATGGGGAGAAACGCTGTCATCCTCCTCAGCACCTTTATGATTATAGCGATTGGATTGAGCAGGGTCTATTTAGGCGTCCATTATCCGAGTGATATCATTGGAGGATTTCTTGCCAGCGGCCTCTGGGTCGTAGCTGTTATCTGGTTATTCCAAAGATATAAAGAAAAGCTGGAAATACATGAACGTGCTCACTGACAATATACCGTTTTGTCGTTTTAACAGGCCAGAGAACGGGAATGTAATGAGAGACGCCAAATGGATTACATAACATATTTCTCTCACAATTATACGGTATAAAGGATCAGGTCAGAGCTTGCGCCGAAATGTGATTTAGTGAACAAACTCTCGAGGTGACTATATGTATAAAAAACAAGAAAAAATGCTTATGTGGCTGGCTTTTATTGTGGCGGCAATCATGGGTCTGTCATTTATCGGACGAATTTTTGCTGGGTAGAAAAGGGGAGTTAAAGAATGGGGAATGAAGAATCAGTTTTTTTCAGCCGTGTCTTAACGGAGCTTACATTATCCTTTCATATTATTTATGCCACCATCGGGGTCGGGATACCGCTGATGATCATGATCGCTCAGTGGCTGGGAATCAAGAAACAGGATGAGCATTATATCCTGCTCGCAAGAAGATGGACGCGCGGCTTTGTCATCACCGTTGCGGTCGGAGTTGTGACCGGGACGGCTATTGGCCTGCAGCTTTCCTTGCTGTGGCCAAATTTTATGGAACTGGCGGGCAATGTAATTGCTCTCCCGCTGTTCATGGAAACTTTCGCGTTCTTCTTTGAAGCAATTTTCCTGGGAATTTATCTATATACATGGGACCGGTTTGAAAATCAGAAGAAACATTTGCTGCTGTTGATTCCGGTGGCAGTTGGAGCATCGTTTTCAGCCGTGTTCATCACAATCGTCAATGCGTTCATGAATGCGCCGCAAGGATTTGACCTTGTGAACGGCCAGCTGGTCAATATCAATCCTGTTCTTGCGATGTTCAATCCGGCGATGCCGACGAAGGTCGCCCATGTTCTGGCGACAGCTTATATGACCTCAGCATTTGTACTCGCTTCGATAGGCGCATTCCGACTTCTAAAAGGTTCGGATCATATCTATCATAAAAAAGCGTTATTTTTAACGATGAAAATCGGTCTTATCTTTTCAATTGCGGCTGCGGTCATCGGGGATTTTTCAGGTAAATACCTCGCAGAATACCAGCCGGAAAAGCTGGCAGCAGCAGAATGGCACTTCGAAACACACGAGGGAGCTCCGTTGATGTTGTATGGTGTTCTTGATGACGGCGAAGTAAAATATGCGCTTGAAATTCCATATGCACTAAGTATTCTCGCTCATAGCGATCCTAACGCTGAAGTGATTGGTCTTAATGAATTCCCTGAAGACGAAATCCCGCCGTTGTATATTCATTATTTGTTTGATGGAATGGTGACAATCGGGATGTGGATGATGGCCCTTTCACTTGTCTATGTCGTGGGTGTGTGGATGAAATGGAGTTTTATCAGGACAAGAGGGTACCGTTGGCTGATTGTCTTCGGCGGACCGTTATCTATGCTGGCGATCGAACTTGGCTGGTGGTTTGCTGAAGTCGGAAGGCAGCCATGGATCCTTCGAGGAATCATGAAGGTTGAGGATGCGGCGACCACAAGCGGACAGGTCGATTTGATGCTGCTTCTGTTTGCAGGTTTATACTTGATTCTTGCCATTGGCAGCACCGTAGTATTAACAAGGATGTTCCGGAAAAATACAGTTGAACAAGAACTGGCAGACAGGGAACTGGAGAAGGAAGGTGAATTTCGATGACACTTGAAATAATCGGAATCTCGGTTCTTTGGCTCTTTCTCTTTGGGTATGTCATCGTCGCCTCCATCGATTTTGGAGCAGGTTTTTTCAATGCTTATAGCCTGTTCAGAGGAAAGCAGCATATCCTGACAGGGATTATCCAGCGTTATTTATCGCCTGTTTGGGAAGTCACGAATGTATTCCTTGTATTTTTCTTCGTGGGAATTGTCGGGTTCTTTCCTAAAACAGCTTATTACTACGGAACAATCCTGCTAGTCCCGGCAAGCATTGGAGTTGTTTTGCTCGCCATCCGCGGGGCTTACTATGCGTTTACTACTTACGGTGGATTAAAGCACAAGAGATATACGTATTTATATGGACTTACCGGCTTGTTCATCCCGGCCTCCTTATCGATCGTACTGACGATTTCAGAGGGAGGCTTCGTGGAAGAGACTGCATCGGGCGTGGAATTGGACTATTGGGCCCTGTTCACAAGTCCATTGACATGGAGTATTGTCGTCCTTAGCCTGGCGGCAGTTCTATATATATCTGCCGTTTTTTTAACGTGGTATGCGAATAAGGCACAGGATGGACCTGCTACAGAGCTGCTGCGGAAATATGCCTTGATCTGGTCGGTGCCTGCGATCGTGACCGCAACAGGAATCATCGTTGAACTCAGGGACCACAATCCCGAGCATTACAGCAGGCTGGTTGATTTATGGTGGCTGTTTGCCATCTCCTTCATCCTGTTTTTAGGAACAGTGTATCTGATTGGGAAACGAAAGTCATACGGAGTTGCGTTCGGGCTATTGACCGGGCAATTCTTTGTTGCTTTCTTTGCTTATGGAGTTTCCCATTACCCGTATCTGTTATATCCGTTTCTCAGCATTTACGACAGCTTTACAAATGAAGCGATGGCGATTGCGCTCATCATCGCGTTCGTAGCAGGGCTGGGGCTTCTGCTTCCATCACTGTACTTGCTGCTGAGATTGTTTTTATTCAATAAAGACTATGTCCAGGGGAAAAGGAACGACCACGCATAGGAGGTTGGAAAATGGCTGAATTCACAATGTTTTACGCACCTTACATTGTCATAATCGCATCGATTGCCGCCTCATTCTGGCTGGCAGGGAAGGACGAAAAAGTGGAATAAATTCAAAAGAGCTGCCCTCCAAGGTGTGGATGGCAGCTCTTTTTGCATTATGAAAGCTTACGCCACAAGGACGTACTGGACACAACTGAGTCATTTTCAATGATGGCATAGGCGGCATTTGTAATTGCTTCAGGCAGATTTTCCCCCGTACCTTTAAATTGATTAAAAGCGGCCTCGGAAACTCCATTAGATGAGAAGCTGTAGCCTAATTTCTCCAGTCTCTCGACAACCAGCATCGCATGTACAAGGTTACGCTCCGGCTGGAATTCGGAATCATTGATGAATACACCTTTTTCATAATCATACCAGCGATCCCATCTGTTAAGCTTCCAGCCCAAAATCCTCCGTGCAATTGCATCCGTCTTTGTCATGTTTCTACCTCTCTCTCATTTTATTGTTATATAACAGAATATGTAATTAAAGTATATTACATAACAGAAACGATGTGCAATGACAAAGATTTAATTTCCGAAATTTATTTTTAAAAATTGAGCATCTTAAAACTGGGGGTGACAAACATGAATGAAAAAGAAATCAGCCAGCCTAATGTAAGACTTGGCGGAAAGATCGCTAAGGAAAAAGGCCGTACGAATGGTGAGTTAGGCAATGACCAGGACATTAACTCTGGCAAGAGCCGAAAAAAATAAGAAAGAGGGATGGACATGACAAATCGTAACGATAACCGCGAACGTAAAAACAAATATCCTAACAATAAAGAAAGAAACATATCCAAAGATGTGAACATTCGAAGCGAAATGACTAAAAAAGATCTAAAGGAATAACAGGGAAGGGGGATTCCCCCTTCTTAAATCAATGGGCCAGCCAGCAATGTGTTCCTCGCCTCTTCCAGCATGAAATTCTTGTATCCATTCCCTTTTCTACTCTCAAAAGCCACAAACCCTCCCTCAAAGCCGGCTGAATCCTCTTTGCTGATGACAGATTGGTCAAGTACAGTTAATTTCAGTTTAACACCTCGTATTCAGGTTGCTTCCTCCACTATAGAAACAAATTGTGAAAAGAGCAGGCCTTCAGTACAATCGACACTGGTTATAAAAAGAACGCTAGAGTCCTTCTAATGGACAAAAATTGCGAAAAGACCGCTCGTTTTGTCCGATAGAGTCCTTCTAACGGACAAGAATTGTCAAAAGGCTGCTTGTTTTGTCCGATAGAGCCCTTCTAATGGACAAAAATTACAAAAAAGACCCTTGTTTTGTCCGATAGAGCCCTTCTAACGGACAAATATTGCGAAAAGGTCGATCGTATTGTCCGATAGAGCCCTTCTAACGGACAAGAATTGTGAAAAGGCTGCTCGTTTTGTCCGATAGAGCCCTTCTAACGGACAAAAATTGCGAAAAGACCGCTTGTTTTGTCCGATAGACCTCTTCAAATGGACACAAAACGCGAATACGCTGTCCGGCTTGTCCAATAGAGTTTTCCAGCAATTTTCCCCGTTCGTGTACAGACAAACTAGCACCAGCAAGGATAGTCACCTGGGATTGAACACTTTTGGAAGCAATATTTCTTCCATCATCAATGTAAAAAAGCGCCAGGGTATTCAAACTTGATAGATTAGGGTGACAAGAATGTCGAAAATTATTAGAATATTAATAGATTTATAATAATTTTTTACCGGGGGAGTCATGAAACGAAAAAAACTTCCAATGTCCCTGCAAACAAAGATCATTGGCTCAAATATTGTTAATACGGTGTTTATCATCTTTATTTTTCTTGTTATTTCACTGGTAATTGAATATAAACAAGTTGAAAAGCAGAGGGGAAACCAGGCTCTTCAATTGGCAAAAACAGTCGCTTCCATGCCTACCGTTATTAATGCTTTTGACAATGAAGATCCCTCTAAAACACTTCAGCCTCTCATGAATCAAATCAGGAGGGAAACCGGTGCTCAATTCATTGTTGTAGGCAATAAAGACGGACTCAGATATGCGCATCCAGACGAGAAGAAACTTGGCCTGTCAATGGTTGGAGGAGATAACAGCCCTGCTTTAAAAGGTGAATTTTATATATCAAAGGCGGAGGGTTCGCTTGGCCAGTCAATCAGGGGAAAGGGCCCCATCCGAAATCAGCAAGGGGAGATAGTCGGTATTATTTCAGTTGGCTATATGATCGCTGACCTGAAAGAGGATGCTTTTCAGAGGGGCAAGGAAATGGGGCTAATTTCATTAATCGTTGTGATGATTGGAATTGTCGCAAGCTATCTTTTGGCTAAAAACATCCGGAGGACAACTCTAGGATTGGAGCCTCATGAAATGACATCTCTATACCTTGAACGGAATGCAATCCTTTATTCGATAAAGGAAGGTATTATCTCAGTCGATAAAGATGGTTATATTACAATGATTAACCAATCTGCAAAGGAACTATTAGATATACAAGAGGACAGCTTAAATCAAAAGATAGAAAGGATCATCCCCAATACCGGCGTCTATCGTGTACTGGAATCAGGAAAGCCGGACCGTGATCATGAAATTACATTAAGAAATAGAGATATGATCATTAACCGCACTCCAATTTTTGAAAACGGTGAAGTGATCGGGGTAGTATCAACATTTCGGGATAAAACAGAAATCAATAAAATGCTCGAGACTTTGACTGAAGTACAAAGGTATTCTGAGGATTTACGTGCCCAAACACATGAATTTTCCAACAAGCTTTATGTGCTCTCAGGTTTGCTCCAACTGGGCAAGCATGACGAAGCGATTGAAATGATCCAGGCAGAATCAGAAGTCCATGAAAGTCAAAACAAGATCATTTTTGACCAAATCTTTGATACGAAAATACAAGCATTATTATTAGGTAAACTGGGAAAAGCCTCTGAGAAAAAAATTCAGTTCATCATTGATGAGAATAGCAGTATGGGCCCTCTTCCGGCACATATTCCCTATACAGACGTAATATCTATCATCGGGAACTTACTTGACAATGCCTTCGATGCAGTAGAAGGGAACAAAGCCGGTGAGGTTACATTCTTCGCAATCGATCTCGGAGAGGACTTGATCATTGAAGTATATGATAATGGACCCGGGATTTCAGTCGATGAAACGGATAAAATCTTTGAAACAGGCTTTTCTACCAAGGGTGAAGAAAATCGTGGTTACGGACTTGCAATTGTTAAACAGGCAATTGACAAACTTCATGGAAACATTGAGGTCGAATCAAAATCAGGCAAAGGATCGATATTGACCGTTTACCTGCCGAAGAAAAGGCATAATGTTGCAAATTAGGGACTAAAGGAAGATTGAGAACACAGGGAGAAGGGGTGATGGTGATGATCAAGGCAGCTATTGCTGAAGATGATTTCAGGGTTGCGTCAATTCATGAACAGTTTATAGAGAAAATCGAGGGTATTGCAGTCGTGGGCAAGGCATTGAATGCAAAGGAAGCCGTGGAGCTTTTGGAGAATAAAGAAGTAGATGTGTTATTGCTGGATAACTATCTTCCAGACCGTAACGGTGTATCAATGCTGCCAGTTTTAAGAAAAAGATTTGAGAATTTGGATATTATCTTGATCACTGCTTCAACAGAACGTAAAGTAGTGGAACCTTCCATACGCAATGGAGTTATTGATTATATAGTAAAGCCAGTCACTTTTGAACGATTCAAGGAAGCCTTGGAGAAGGTGGTTAGACGCAGGGAACTAATGGAATCTAATGAGGAATTTAATCAGGCAGTAATAGATCAGGTATTTACCGGAGGGCAGGCTGTCGGAGAATCAGATTTTCTGCCAAAAGGAATCGATCCGTTAACACTCGGAAAAGTGGAGGAAACATTAAATTCGCTAAAAAGTGGCATTAATGCGGAGGATTTAAGTGAACATTTAGGCGCTTCAAGAACAACAGCCAGAAGATATTTGGAATATTTAATTTCT
Organism: Mesobacillus jeotgali; assembly: GCF_002874535.1. Classification (GTDB taxonomy): domain Bacteria; phylum Bacillota; class Bacilli; order Bacillales; family Cytobacillaceae; genus Mesobacillus; species Mesobacillus jeotgali. Next base: position 3,601,754 of record NZ_CP025025.1, on the reverse strand, counting down.
GTAGGCAAGGCAAGGGCTGAACTGGAATACGGAATTGTTGGAAGGCCAGAGCGAAAATACTATTTGATTTGATGCATCTCCTTTAAAGGAGATGTTTTTTTATATGCATTTCAATACTCGCAATTCAATTTGGAAAACTCCATGAACAAAATGAACAAAACACACAAAAAGGTTTTTATGAAAGTAAAATTGCAAACGGTTACATTTTAATTATTCTGAATTAACATAGCGTTTAAGGATGGAAGAAGAAAGTTTAATAAAGGGGGAAACAAAATGAAAAAGTTTTTAGCGACGGCTGCGGCGTTCACGATGCTGCTGGCAGCAGGATGTTCGAACCAGTCTTCTGGCGACAGCAATGCAACAGGGGAAAATGGAGAATGGAAACCGACTCAACCGATTGAAATTACCGCTCCAGCTGGACCAGGGGGCGGTTGGGATACAACAGCCCGCATGGCTTCACAGGTTTTTGAACAGGAGAAAATAATTGACAAGCGTTTACCGGTTGTCAATAAAGCTGGTGGAGGGGGAGCCATTGGATGGGCCTATATCGCTGGTAAAAAAGACAGCGAGCACAATATGTTCGTTGCATCACCGCCATTAATTTTAGTGCCTTTAAATGGACAATCTGAATATGGGTACGAAGACTTCACTCCGCTTGCGAACGTAATTGCAGACTACGGTGCATTCGTTGTTAAATCAGATGCCAAGTGGAATAACCTGAATGATTTATTTGAAGATATGAAAAAGGATCCTGCAAGCGTCAGCGTTATTGGAACTTCATCACCGGGGAGTATGGACCATATGCAGTTTGTGAAAATTGCTAAGGCCGCTGGCGTTGATGTAACTAAAATTAAGTATATTTCTGATCCGGATGCGGGTGGTTTAACTGCTGTATTGAATGGAAGCGTGGATGTTTATACAACAGGTGTAGCAGAGACGATTGAACAAGTAAAAGCAGGAAAAATCAAAGTTCTTGGTATCACTTCTGAGGAGAGACTGGAAGGAGAAGTCTTATCTGACTTCCAAACAGCCAAGGAACAGGGAATTGATGAAACGTTTGTAAACTGGAGAGGCTTCTTCGGTCCTCCTGGAATGGACCCTGCAGCTGTTAAGTACTATGAAGATAAATTCAAAGAGCTAAGCGACTCGCCTGCGTGGGATGAAATCCGCAAGAAGTATGGATGGGGAGAACTTTACATGGATAGCGAAGAGTACAGCGAGTTCTTGAAAAAAGAAGCGGAAGACATGAAAAAGCTTCTTGAAGAGCTAGGATTGGCCCGCTAATTTTCATAAGAATAAAAGGAACTTTTGAGAAAGATAGAGCAGTTATGCCTGTTCTATCTTTCATTCTATTAAAAGAGGTGACCACCATTGCTTAGCAGGATCAATCAAAAAATTGCAGTTATCCTGGCAATTCTGGCAGGTTTCTATTTGCTATTAAGCTTTAATCTGCCGAAATACCCTAATGCCATTATCGATGCAGATGTTGTCCCAAAGGGTCTAGGCTTACTTTTATTGTTTTTCGCTGTCCTTCTATACTTTGATAAAAAGGAAGAGACTGAAGCGGAAAAACTAAAGCGTACCATCACCAAAGAGAATGTTCTATTGCTAGTTGCCGTACTTGTTTTCATATTAATCTATATTTTCCTATTAGAAATCATTGGCTTCTTAATCATGACTGCTTTGTTTATTTTCGGATGCTCCTTATTCCTTGGATATAGAAAGCATGTAACGAACGCCATAGTTTCGGTTGTATTTTCGTTAGTTATTTATGGACTTTTCAACTATCTTTTGAAAATAAATCTGCCAGCAGGAATTATCCCGTTGTAAAAGGAGGGTAGAACATGGATGCATTTCAAGGTTTAATGTCAGGATTTCAAGTGGCTTTTAGCTTAGAGGGAGTCCTGTTTGTTTTTATAGGTGTTTTTGTAGGTACTTTCATCGGAATGATGCCAGGATTGGGGCCAATCAGTGCAATCGCAATCATGATCCCGATCACTTACAGTATGGATCCGACGGTAGCATTGGTTATGATGGCCGGGGTTTATTATGGTGCCATCTTTGGAGGCTCAAGCTCCTCGATCCTCCTTAACGCACCGGGTGTTGCCGGGACGGTTGCAACAGCGTTTGATGGATATCCAATGGCGCAGCAAGGGAAAGCAGGAAAGGCGCTGGCCATCGCCGCAATTGCCTCTTTTACAGGCGGGACAGTCAGTGTCATTTTGCTCATGTTATTTACGCCAATCCTATCGGCTGTCGCTGTTTCGTTTGGGCCAGCTGAATATTTCGCCTTGATGTTTTTGGGATTGACAGCCATATCAAGTCTGTCAGACGGCTCTACAATCAAGGCATTTATATCAGCTACACTAGGATTTATCGTTGTAACAATTGGGATTGACAGTCAGACTGGTACAAGCAGATTCACATTCGGGAACCCGAATCTTCTCGAGGGTATCGACTTCCTGGTCATCGCGCTCGGTTTATTCGCTTTGGCTGAGGTCAGTACACTTGTCTTGAATCGTAAAGACAATTCAATGAGTGACAATAAAGAGATTGGCAGCCTTCGTTTGTCCAAGGAAGATGTAAAGGAAATGAGCGGACCGATGACAAGGCAATCCTTCCTGGGATTCCTCATCGGTGTCTTGCCAGGCGCTGGAGCAACAATCGCATCCTTCATTGCTTATATCACGGAAAAGAAGCTGGCAAAAAAGCCAGAAGAATTCGGAAAAGGTTCAATCAAAGGACTGGCAGCACCTGAAACAGCGAATAATGCCGCTACTGGAGGCGCATTCGTGCCACTTCTCAGCCTGGGGATTCCAGGGTCGGGGACAACAGCCGTTTTATTGGGGGCTTTTTTAGTATTAGGAGTTCAGCCAGGGCCACTATTGATTCAGGACCGTCCAGAAGTATTCTGGGGGATTATCGCCAGTATGTATATCGGAAATATTTTTCTTTTAATCCTGAACCTTCCGTTGATCCCATACATCGCAAGGGTCCTCAGGATTCCAAGACCGCTATTGATCTCACTCGTAATCATTTTCAGCTTGATTGGAGTATATGCCATTAGCCTCAACACCTTTGATTTGTATATGTTAGTCGCGTTTGGAATCATTGGGTTCCTGATGAGGATGTTCTCGTTTCCGGCAGCACCATTCATTCTCGCTTTTATCCTTGGAGGAATGATGGAGCAAGCCTTCAGGCAAACGCTGACGATCTCAAACGGTAGTCTGGCTATCTTTATGGATAAGCCAATCGCGCTGACACTGATCATTGTAAGCTTGCTGACAATTTTATTTCCTATGTTTACAGGGCGAAAAAAGTTTAATACGAAAAACGATGCAGGAAAACCTTTATAATGATGAAAAGCTGCAAGCCGGGTGGTTTGCAGCTTTTCTATTTCAGAGGATGCTGACATGTTAAAAATCACTATATAGATGTTTATCTATACCCATTTGGGTTATAAGTAAATAAGACTGGAATAGGAAGGAGTGGCATCATGAAGAATAGAAACCTAATGATTTCTTTCACGTTGGGAACAGGCCTGTTGCTAGCTGGGTGCGGAGCCAATGAAGAGCCCCCGCCGGAAGAAGATCCAGTAATGGAACAAGATGAGCAAGCTCCTCCGGAACCAGATGGTACCCACGAATTACCTGATGAACCAAGAGAAGGTACAACCGAGAATGACGAAGAATTAACCGAAGAGGAACAGCAGATCATCGAGGAATCTACTGAAGAATAATAACGCAGGAACAGAACCTTAGAACCGTACCGGTACTAAGGTTTTTTTTACAATTAAAGGCAAACGCAAACAAATTCTACAAGGAGAGAAGAAGGTTGAGAAAAACTATTTTAACGTTGATCATCATGCTTGCAGGGTGTTCGGGAGCTGAAAGTCCTCCTCCTGAAACAGACCAGGCATCTGAAGATAAGCAGCAAGCTGAGAGGGAGAACTCAAATGACAGCAGTGAATCAAAAGTGAAGCTTGATGCTCCCCATATCTCCCAATTGCCTGAGTTAGAACGAGGCTGTGAGGTCACAACACTTGCTATGCTTTTGCAGCATGCGGGCAAGGATGTTGGCAAGATGGAGTTATCAAAGGAAATCGACCGTGTTCCTTTTGAAAAAGGCGGATTGAAGGGACACCCGGGCGAGGGGTTTGTAGGTAATATGAAAACATTGGACAAGCCGGGACTTGGGGTCTACCATGGTCCTGTTGCAGAATTGGGAGAAGTTTACCTTCCAGGAAGAATACTGGACCTGACCGGAAAAGAATTTAACGAAGTGGAGAAGCATGTTAAAGATGGCCGGCCAGTCTGGGTGCTGGTACCAAGTACATTTGCCGTCGTACCAGACAAACACTGGGAAACATGGAATACCAAAAAGGGCAAAGAAAAAATCACCTACAAATGGCATTCCGTTTTAGTGACAGGTTTTGACGACAATAATGTATATGTTAACGATCCACTAGGCGATAAAAACGATAAGCTCTCAAAAGAAGAATTCATCGCAGGCTGGGAGCAATTCGGGAAACAGGCAATCACTTACAAACCATAGAATGAAAAATGCTGTTTCTTCATCCCTGAAGAAACAGCATTTTATTGACTCCAAAGGAGTTACTTTCCATCACTGTCTGACTTGTCATCATCCAGTTTGAAAAATTTCCGTTTTGGTTCATGTTTTGCATTTGCATATTGTTTTCCTGCTGGATTTTTGATGACCAATTTATGTTTTCCGATTTAAGGAGATTAATGTGCAAAAAATAGCTCTTAATAAAAAGCCATACTAAAGTATTGAAATCTTAATATCTAGTGGACAGCCTTTTGATTGTCGTTTTAAATAAAATCCAAGTTAAAAATTGTTTTAAGCATATTGCTATTACTGGGAAAACTGGGAAAATTCCTGAGCAATTGGATGACAATAGCATTTCTCCAGGAATGCAATTTTGCTTACAGGGAAAAAGTAAATAAGAAATCAAGAGATAAATGTAAATTAACGATTAATTCATATTTCACTTTTTAAGTAAATTCGCATTTCTTTTAGCGGTTAAAATTCTAATAACACAGACAATTGGAATCGATTTAAAGTGAAGTATAAACCTTTGACTGTCATAAGAAATTGAATTATGATAATTAAATCTTATTAAACCAACTGAAATAGGAGGAATTAAAATGAAAAGACTTTCTTTTTTACTTGTTCTAATCCTTTCCGCTGTTCTATTAATTTCTGGATGCGGTGAGCAGGGGCAAGATGATGAAGTGCTGCAAGGAAACGATGCAACTGAGGAAGAAAACGCAGTTCTTGCCAAGGTAGAAAAAGAAGGGAAACTCCTAGTGGGGACAGAAGGTACCTATCCTCCATTTACTTTCCATGACAAGGACGGGAATCTAACAGGCTTTGATGTTGAAATTGCAAAAGAAGTTGCTAAGAGACTAGGGGTTCAAGCGGAGTTTAAAGAAACCCAATGGGATGCCATGTTTGCTGGTCTTGATGCAAAGCGTTTCGATATGGTTGCAAACCAGGTGGGAATTAAGGCGGAAAGGGAGGAGAAGTATTTATTCTCCAAACCTTATATCACCTCTACTGCAGTATTGATTGCTCATGAAAAAAATACTGAATTAAAAGGTTTTGAAGATCTGAAAGGTAAAAAGGCTGCCCAGTCCATGACCAGCAACTATGCTGACATTGCAAGGGAAAACGGAGCAGAAATCGTTGGTGTTGATGGCTTCAATCAGTCCATTGAACTCATTTTATCGAAACGAGTGGATGCAACGATCAATGAAAGTCTTTCCTTCCTTGACTTTAAAAAGGCTAAGCCAGAAGCAAAGGTGAAAATAGTTGCTGAGAGCGAAGATGCTTCCAAAAGCGGTTTGATGTTCAGACAAGACAGTGACACCCTTGTCGAAGCGGTGAATAGTGCGCTTGCAGATATGGTAGCAGATGGTACCTATGACAAAATTTCCTTGAAATGGTTTGGTGAAAATGTACTTGAATAATATAATGGCTGACCCTGAAAGGTTGGCAAGACTGATGGAAATTGCCCAAAATTCAGTTGTCCCCCTATTACAGGGGGCTATTTTTTATACAATCCCTTTAACGCTGATTTCCTTTATTTGTGGATTAGGACTAGCCGTCTTGACTGCACTAGCCAGGATTTCAGATGTAAAAGTTCTGCAGATGATTGCCAGGATCTACGTATCCGCAATCAGAGGGACACCTTTATTGGTTCAGTTATTCATCTTGTTCTATGGTTTGCCTACCATTGGAATTACACTGGACCCATGGCCGTCTGCCATCATCGGATTCAGCCTGAATGTTGGTGCCTATGCGTCTGAAATTATAAGGGCAGCCATTCTTTCAATACCTAAGGGTCAATGGGAGGCGGGATATTCCATCGGAATGAGCAGCAGGCAGGTATTGAGGAGAATCATTATCCCACAGGCTGCAAGGGTATCCATTCCACCCCTGTCTAATACTTTTATTAGTTTAGTTAAAGATACCTCCCTTGCATCCATGATTCTGTTAACCGAAATGTTTCGGCGTGCACAGGAAATCGCGACTACAAATTATGAATTTCTTCTTCTCTACACGGAAGCAGCGCTTATTTACTGGGTTATCTGCTTTATCCTTTCAATTGTTCAGGGAAGAATTGAACATCGACTTGACCGATATGTTTCTCGCTAGAGTGAGTGTGTAAGGAGGATTTGTATGATCTCTATTAAAGGTTTAAAAAAATCTTTTGACCAGCTGAAAGTGTTAAAAGGTCTTGATCTTGAAATTGAAAAAGGGAAAGTTGTAGTCATTATCGGTCCATCAGGATCCGGCAAAACTACCTTTCTTCGCTGCCTGAATGTTCTTGAAACACCAACAGAAGGAAGAATTTCTATTGGCGGGCAGAAGATTGACTTTTCTACAAAGGTTTCACCAAAATCTATCTCTTCGTTCCGTCGTCTTACCGGTATGGTCTTCCAAGGATATAATCTATTCCCGCATATGACGGCACTGGAGAATGTTATGGAAGGACCTTTGACTGTAAAAAAAGAAACGAAGGATAAGGCTCGCAAGAAAGCAGCATTCTTTCTCGAAAAGGTAGGGCTTTCTGACAAAATGGATTATTATCCATTTCAACTGTCAGGCGGCCAGCAGCAGCGTGTGGGAATTGCCAGGGCACTGGCGATGGAGCCGGAAGTCATGCTGTTTGACGAGCCGACATCTGCCCTGGACCCTGAGCTTGTTGGCGAAGTGTTAAAAGTAATGAAGGATCTGGCAAACGAAGGCATGACAATGGTCGTCGTCACTCATGAAATGCGATTTGCCCAGGAAGCGGCAGATGAAGTGATCTTTATGGACGGCGGTGTAATCGTTGAACGGGGAGCACCTGACAGCATTTTCACCAATCCAACAGCTGACCGCACAAAACAATTTTTGCGGATGATTCAATAAGGAAGTAATTTTGAAAACCTATTGTTGAATTAATTAGAATATTTTAGTATCTAGATAACTGAATAGGGAGATACCCATGAAATCAAACATCATATTATTTATGCTCTTGTCGGTCCTGGTCCTGGCAGGGTGCGGACAAACAAAATTAGAAGGAAACTTGACATTGTTAAATCAGGACAAGGACGAAATTACTTTCCCGCAGGAAAAACCAACACTATTTTTTTTCATTACCACATACACCTGAACTCTTTGTCAACAGCAGCTGGTTCAGTTGCATGAGAACCTTGATCAATTAAAAAATCTGGATGTAAATATGTATATTATCAGTAAAGATACGCCTGAACAACAACGAGAATTATACGATGCTCTGGCCGAGAAATACGGCAAAAGTTTGCCTTTCATATCTGATCCTGATTTGAAAATGATAGAGCGTTTTGACATGAAAAATGGAGATGTAGCCTACAGGGGATATGGACTGCTTGATGAAAAAGGTAATGTCAAATTCCATACAGTCAATGATCATTGGGGCGAACAATTCTATCAAACGGTTAAAGAAATAAAGGATGAATATAATAGCCTTTCGAATTGATTTTTTCTGAATTCTATAAAAAATGCTGCCGGTTACATGATCGGCAGCATTTTTCTTGGCTGATAAGAGGCATTAACGATAAAAGTGGTCAATTAATTGGGTACTTGGTTACCATTGAACAAAAAGCATAGCCCTTGAAAAGAAACACAAACTAAAAATGTGGATGTAAAAAGGGTTATGTCCATACTGTATGCTCTGATAACCAGAGTTGATAAAGGGTGGTGAAGGAAATGGCTAAGAAAAAACCTAAGCATGATAAAGCTCTTCCGAAAGCTGATATTGAATTTGCGGAGGAAAGAGGGAATGGTTTTGAAAAGGTAGCATTAAAAGCTCAAAGGAAAGTAAATAAATGATTTGTTATTAAACAAGGACGTCCATTGAAGATTATCCTATTGGAAAACCAAAAGAACTGCAGTGTAAAAACTACAGTTCTTTTTGGTATTTATTTAGAGTTAATGGAGATTTAGGCAACATATACCCCAAGATAGCGCCTAGGGCTGCAGGAATGAGCCATCCAAGACCAATATCGTATAGAGGAAGATGATCCCTGAATATTGACGTTACAGAATTGAATAATGAAACATCTATAATTGGCAGGTTCGCGACCAAAGCAGTATATCCATCAAAAAAACTCACAAAGAATGTCATCACAATTGAAGCGGCATATACGCTTTGCTTATTTCCGAAAAGCGGGGACATCAGAGTCAATAAGATAAGGATGATCGCCAATGGATACAGGAACATTAAAACCGGTACAGCAAATTGGATGATATTGTTCAAACCAAAGTTTGCAATTGTGAAAGAAACGATGCATAGAAGAAGAACAAATCTTTGATAAGAAACCTTTGGTAATAGATCATGAAAAAACTCGCTGCAGGCCGTGATTAACCCAATGCTAGTTTTTAAACATGCCAGTACAATGATGATAGCAAGCAGGATTGTACCGAATGGCCCAAAATAGTGTTGGGCAACTGCAGAAAAAATTTGTCCACCATTCTCGAATGTTCCAATAGATAATACGCTAGATGCCCCCATATACGTTATTAGTCCGTATATCAGCATCATCAATGTCATTGCGAATATACCTGATTTCAAGGTAGCCCTGGCAATGTCCTGCCGGGAGGTAATGCCTTGCCCTTTGAGGGCATTGATGACAACAATCCCGAATGCCAGGGATGCAAGGGCGTCCATTGTATTATATCCCTCTTTGAAGCCAGTAATAAAAGCCAAATTGGTATAGGCGCCGTTCGGTTCTCCAAAGCTGCCCATCGGCTTCATGACTGAGATGCCAATTAATATAAATAAAAATACGAGAAAAGCGGGTGTTAGGTATTTTCCAATGTAGTCCATCACCTTTGCAGGATGCAATGAGAAAAAGTAAACGATGGCAAAGAAAACGAAACTGAAAATCCCGAGCCACAAACCAGCTTGTCCTGGTGCAATGTAGGGTTCAAAACCAACGACGAACGGGACAGTGGCTGTTCTTGGAATCGCAAAAAAGGGTCCAATTGTCAGGTAAAGAACTGTCGCAAAGCCGATGCCGAAAACAGGGTGCACTCTACTGGCTAGATCACGCAGCCCAGTGCTACCTGAAAGGCCAATTGCCAATATGCCTAAAAAAGGGAGGCCGATGGCTGTCACCAGGAAGCCAATCAATGCAGGCCAGAAGTTCGTGCCTGCTAGCTGTCCTAATTGAATAGGGAAAATCAAATTCCCCGCTCCAAAGTACATTCCAAATAACATGGTCCCAATCAGGGCATAGGTTGAAAACGATATTTTTTGCTGCATATACACTTGTCTCCTCTTCATGATGTTGTGAATACTGATTTAAGCACTTCTTTAGATGTTTCGGGAGAAATTACTAAAAATCCTCAATAAAGGGAATTCCAATCATTGGAATGGTAGTTAAGGCTTGTTCAATCTATCACAAAAGAATGAAGCCTATGTTCTCAATCAACCCAAAAGAAGAATAATACACACTACTATATATACTAACTCTTCACAAGTCAATTAAGTTTTTAGTATTTTTTGAATAGATGGAAAGCAGTTTTATTATGAAGACTTCTTTCAGGGTGGGGGACCATTCTGTAGTTTCATTTGTTGCTTGAAAAATCATCTTTTCCTCCGATACAAAGAAAGTATGATTACGAGTTCAGGAGAGAATCTGATGACGATCGAAAAAGCAAAAGCCATTTTGAAGAATCCGGAATTAGGACGGTATTTGACCAGAGAAGAAATGGAAGCCATTGACTTCTTAATCAGTGTGGCAGAACCAAAAGAACAGAAGTAGGCTTGCTTCTGTTCAATTTTTTGAGTTAGTTATATTTAATGGCCAGACTGGCTCTCAATAAGGATAGCTGACTTCGGAGCATAAAAAGGAACCCTTGCGGTTACGCAAGGGTTTCAATCTAGAAAAGTGAACTCTATCTGGTAATCACAATCGGCCCATTCTTCGTAAGGATGATCGTATGCTCACATTGAGCGACAAAGCTGTTTTCTGTTACATAGGTCCATTCGTCATTATCATTTTGAAAGACTTCTTCCTCACGAGTTGAGATGAATGGCTCAAAAGCGATGACCATTCCTTCTTTTAAGAGCTCATCATCCCATGGCTCATGATAGTTGTAGATGTGATCGGGTGCTTCATGGATTGTTCGGCCGATTCCATGTCCGGTAAGATTTTTGATCACAGTCAGGCCATTCTTTCTCGCAGTCGCCATAACTGCCTTTCCTAATCCGCTTTTCTTTGAACCAGGTTTTGCTTTTTTCAAACCTGCTTCAAAGGCCTCGACAGCTGTTTCGCATATCTTGGTTAAAATAGGATCACCCTCTCCAACGACAAACGAGATTCCAGTGTCGGCGAAATAACCATTTTTAGAGCCGGAAACATCGATATTAACAATATCTCCTTCTTTGATCACACGGCTGCCTGGAATACCATGGGCCACCTCTTCGTTAACACTTATACATGTATAGCCGGGGAAATTGTATTCTCCCTTCGGTGCTGAAATCGCCCCATGCTCCTCAAAAAGCCTGCCCGCGATTTCATCAAGCTCCTTTGTGGTGACACCTGGTGCAGTCTTCCCGACTAACTCTTCCCGTATCAAGCCGACAATCCTGCCAATTTCTTTCAAGCCGTTAAAATCTTCTTCTGTTTTCGCAATCATAATATAATCCTTTCCCATGACATCGATTTAAAAAGCCTACGATTAGAGTATCCTTTTTCGATATGAAAATCCAACCTTGAGGTTTCTGATCCATTAAAAAGGACTGCGAGCCTGCTTTTTTGTTAATCCTGGAGTTTCCGTAATCATCTCCAACATCCACTTTCATGAAAACGATAACAACATGATGGTATCAATATTTTGTTCTATAAACCTAAAACTAAAAAATTGGTACCATAAGCAAAATTCGATGGCTTATAAATGTAAGCCCTTTTTTTTATGATAAAGGTACAAGTTAAGACAACAGCAACTAAGGTGGTGAAGAAATGGAAGTCAAGATTCAACAGCCAGTCGAACAACAAGTCAGTGACACCATAATGGTAGAGCCAACAAAAAAAGAAAAATACAAAAAAATTAAAAAGACAATCATTTCTCAAAAGTATTTGCAGGTGATGGCCCTTCTCGGTGTAGTTTGGATGTTCATCTTTAACTATATCCCAATGTACGGATTGATCATTGCTTTTAAGGAATACAGCATCATCAAGACAATCTCAGAAGCGCCATGGGTAGGATTGATGCAGTTTAAGGAATTCTTCCAGGATGAGAATTTCTGGATCGTCCTGAAAAACACTCTCGGCATCAGTTTGATTAAATTAATCATCGGTTTCCCGCTTCCAATCATTTTTGCTCTTTTGCTTAATGAACTTACATCAATGAAGCTTAAGAAAGCGGTTCAAACGATCTCTTACTTACCGCACTTCATTTCATGGGTTGTGCTTGGAGGGATTTTGACAACTTGGCTCGCAGATATCGGTGTCTTAAATGATATTTTGCTAGGTTTAGGCTTGATTAGTGAACGTACGAACTTCCTTGCAGAACCTGATAACTTCTGGGCAATCGTCATTCTTTCAGATATATGGAAAGAACTTGGATGGTCAGCAATCATTTATCTTGCAGCAATTGCTGGTGTTTCACCAGAGCTATACGAGTCATCAACGATTGACGGTGCAAATCGTTTCCAAAAGATGTGGCATGTTACATTGCCATCAATTCGCCCGACAATCACAATTCTTTTCATCCTTGCTGTAAGCGGTGTCTTGAATTCAAACTTCGACCAGATCTTGATCCTTCGTAACTCATTGAATGAAAGCGCCAGTAATGTAATTGATATTTACGTTTACCAGATGGGTCTGCAAAATGCCCGTTACTCATACGCAACAGCTGTTGGTTTATTGAAAGCAATCATTGCCTTCATCTTGCTCCTGTCTGCTAACAAGATTGTAAAGAAACTGAATGGAACATCTTTATTCTAAGGGGGTGAGGTTGTGTTTAAGCTTTTTAAACGGAACCGGCGAACAACAAGCGAATACATCTTTGACAACATTAACATTCTAATCATGCTCTTTATCTGTGCCATTACGATCTACCCAATCTGGTATGTACTCGTCAATTCATTGAATGATGGTGTGGACGCCATGAGGGGCGGGATTTACTGGTGGCCCCGAGAGTTTACTTTAGAAAACTACAAGGCTGTTTTTGAAACACCGGGTATTGTCACATCATTTGGCGTAACAATTGCCAAAACGGTTATCGGAACAATCACACACGTATTCTTTACAGCGATGGTTGCTTATGCCATTTCGAGACGGGACCTATACGGCAGGAACTTCTACATGCTGGTTGGTGTCATCACAATGTTTTTCAGCGGTGGATTGATTCCTTACTTCCTATTGATCAGGGATCTAGGATTGTTTGATAACTTCCTTGTATATATCATCCCAACAATGTTCAACTTCTTCCATCTAATCATCTTTGTATCCTTCTTTAGAGAATTGCCAACTTCTCTGGAGGAGGCAGCAAAAATAGATGGAGCAAATGACTTCATGATTTTTATAAAAGTAATCATCCCACTTTCAATGCCGGTTATTGCAACCATTGCATTGTTCCAGGGAGTATACCAGTGGAACGACTACTTTGCCGGAGTCATCTTTGTGAATAATCCTGACCTGCAGCCAATCCAGACGTATTTATACAAGGTTGTTGCTGAGTCGAGTTCCAACCAGATGATGACGAACGCAGCAGGATCGATTGCCACGAAGACGGTAACATCCCAGTCTATCAAATTGGCAACGATGGTTGTTACAACACTTCCAATCATGTTAGTCTATCCATTCCTGCAAAAGTACTTTGTAAAAGGAATGTTGATTGGATCAGTAAAAGGTTGATCTACTAAACTTCGATTTAAATTTTTCTTCATTGAAGAAATTTTAAATAATCCAGGCTTCATTATTGAATGACGTGCTTTATTCATGAAGGATACCCCCTTCGCAAGTGTGGGAAAGGCTGGAAGTTAGCCAAAAAGTCTTTCCCTCCTTTTTAAAGCAGTATACATTAAATAATGTGGCCCAAAATAACAAAAAAGAGAGAGGGTCAAAAAATGAGGAGAAAATTCTTTTCCAAAGGCTTTTCATTATTGCTTGTACTATCATTGGTTTTAGCACTATTTTCAGGCTGTTCCAGCAAGACAAATGAAAACGCTTCCGATGAAAAGGACGCGGATAAACCAAAAGCGACGGCTGATGCTCCTGGCTGGCAAGGTAATAAGGATCCAATTACGTTTGATTGGTACGTTAACTTTTCCTGGTTCGCGCATAAATGGGGCGACGATGCTGTTTCCAAATATGTAACGGATAAAACTGGTGTGTCAGTTAACTTTATCTCACCAGCAGGAAACGAAGCGGAAAAAATGAACACGATGATTGCTTCTGGTAAACTTCCGGATTTCATCACAATTGGCTGGTGGGAAGATGCAGTCAAGAAAATGATCGAAGGCGAACTTGTCCTTCCATTAAATGAACTTGCAGATCAATATGATCCATATTTTTATAAAGTAGCAGATGGAGCAAAGATCGAATGGTATAAACAAGAAGATGGCAACACTTATGGATATCCAAATGCTTCTTCATCACCAAAGGATTTTGACAAATATAAAGACCTTAAGCCTTCTAACCAGACTTTCCTTGTTAGAAAAGATATGTATGAGGCAATTGGCAGCCCAGATATGAGCACTCCTGAAGGATTCTTGAAGGCTCTTGAAGAGGCTAAGAAGAAATTCCCTGAAGTGAATGGAGCACCATTGATTCCATTCGGATTGAATGAATTTACTGATGTAGGAAACACTTCATTAGAAGGATACTTGCAGAACTTCCTTTCTATTCCAATGGAGAAAGACGGAAAGGTTTATGACCGCAGCCAGGATCCTGAATATCTTGCATGGTTAAAGACTTTCAGAGAAGCAAACGACAAAGGACTTCTTGCGAAGGATATCTTTATCGATAAGCGTCCACAAATGGAGGAGAAAATTTCACAAGGCCGTTACTTCGCGATGCTTTACCAGCGCAGTGACCTTGCAGCGCAACAGCACGCATTGTATGCAAAAGATCCTAATTCAGTGTATATCGCAGTAGATGGACCAGCGAACTCTAACGGAGACGGCCCTGCATTAGCAGGTGACAGCATCTCAGGCTGGACAGTGACTTTGATTTCTAAGGATGTAAAAGACAAAGAAAGAGCGATTCAATTCCTGACTTACATGATCAGTGAAGAAGGACAAATGGACCTTTACATGGGTAAAGAGGGCGAAACGTATGATATGGTGAACGGTAAGCCTGAATTCAAGCCAGAGGTTCTAGATCTATTGAACAAAGACCGCGCAGCATTTGACCAGCAGTATGGAGCTTCATTCAAGTACTGGATGCTGATGGATACAAACATGAGCCTTGCTTGGGCACCGCCTGCATCAGAGCCGTTCAAGCAGATGGAAGACTGGACAAAAGGAAAGACAGTCAGCTATGCAGAGTTTGATGGCATCAGCCCAACTGGAACTTCTGCAGAAGGTGTAGCAGCAAGCAAGATTGCACAGGAATGGGGCAAAACACTACCTAAGCTTCTCCTTGCTAAATCTGATAAAGAGTTCGATAAAATCTTTGAAGGATTCCTGAAGAAACGTGATTCTTTCGGCTATGAAAAAGTTGAAAAGTATCAGCAGGAAATCTATGAAAAGAACAAAGAGAAACTTGATGCAGCAAAATAAATAACTATGGAAAGACTGTTCCTTCTTGAATTAAATTTCTTGAGGGGGCAGTCTATTCCTCTTTTTGCATACAGGCAAGAACCACTATGGTTGATTACACAAAATTAACTTCATTAAATTGAAACACATTACCACAATAATAATACTGAATATCATTTATAATTTTTTATATGCGTACAAACAATGGATGTGAGAATATGGATTTTCAAAAAACAGTTAACAAAGCTGCATCATGGTTGAATCGACTTTCCCTGCAGCAAAAGCTGATTGCCTTATATATCATTATTATCATTATTCCTATTATCATTTTCATTTCTATTTATTCCAGCAACGTGTATGACAGGGCGATCAATGAAATCAGGATTAAAAGTGAAAATGCTCTTGAAATCGAGAAAATCCATATAAAAAACAATATTGAATCGATGAGACGAACGGCACAAATGGTCGTGTCGGATATAGAATTTATAGACTTTGTTAAAAGCAGGAGCGAAGCAAATATTGATCAGTTAATTGATTTCAGGATGAACGAGTTGTCGAATGTGACCAGGCTGCAGGCTAATAACCCAGCTATTGAAAACATCCGACTGTATACCACCAATCCATATATAACCGAGATGTGGCCGATACTTTTTAAAGAAGATCGAATCATGGAAAAGCCATGGAGAGAAGAGGTCATCAACAGGAATGGGATGGAGGTATGGTGGTTCGATCAGCAGACCGAAGATGTCCTTGAACGGCTTCCATCGCAAAACACAGCGAAAATTTCATTGTTGCGGGAATTGGATTATCCAAAGGATGAACATTTGGGCATCATTGAAATCAATATGTTTCTTAAAAACTTTTTCCCTAAGATGTTCGGAACGGTGCAGGACCCTGATTCGGTCTATGTGGTCATCGATAAGGATAACAACATGATCAGGAATTTCCATCACACCTATTTTGAAGATGAGGGTATTGACACTGAAGAT
Organism: Mesobacillus jeotgali; assembly: GCF_002874535.1. GTDB lineage: Bacteria > Bacillota > Bacilli > Bacillales > Cytobacillaceae > Mesobacillus > Mesobacillus jeotgali. The sequence goes on along the minus strand of NZ_CP025025.1, from coordinate 3,585,500 downwards.
CTCAAACTTAAATTCAACAAATCAAAGCATGAAGGCACTGGCAGTTTTCAATTTGAAAACAATGAAACTCCGTACCTGGTCATCACTGCCTATATTGATGATTTGGATGCATACCTGCTGAATGTCATTTCCCTTGAAGGACTTTATGCTGAAACTGCCAAGACTAGGAATGTCATTTTTAGCGGAATTATCTTTCTTGTAATTATTCTTTCTTTTGTTACCTACGTATTGGTTTTATTGCTCCTGAAAAAAATGTACAAATTGAAGGATTCAATGAAGCAGGTAGAACAAGGAGACTTTTCTGTAGATGTTGAGATTGATGGGCAAGATGAGATTTCGGAGCTTGCATTCCATTTTAAAAGTCTTCTTGGTAAAATGAATGGATTGATCGCCGAAGCTGTCAATAAGCAGGCGACTGCTAAAGAAACAGAATTAAAGGCTCTGAAAACCCAAATTGACTCGCATTTTCTTTACAACACATTGGAAAACATCAAGATGATGGCAGAAATTGAAGGGCAGTACCCTATTTCTGATGCCGTCACCTCCCTTGGTGAAATGATGCGCTACAATCTTAAATGGAAGAATGACTTTGTAGTGCTTGATGAAGAGTTGAATTATATAAAGAACTATGTAGACATTATGAATTTGCGTTTGGATGGATTACTAACCTTGAATATTGATGTCCCCCATGAATTACATGATCAGGAAGTTCTGAAAATGTCACTGCAGCCTATCATTGAGAATGCAATTAAACATGGAATCATTCCAAACGACCAGAAAAATGAAGGCATCCTGCAGGTGAATGGGAGATGTTCAGAGGACTATATCATCATAGAGATAAAAGATAACGGTGTGGGAATGACAAAAGAGGAGTGTGAATCGCTCAACTTATCCATTCAAACAGGCACGAAAACTCAAAATCCCGGTTCTAAAGGTGGAAACGGCATAGGTATTCACAATGTGAATGAGAGAATCCAGCTTTACTATGGAACGGAGTATGGAGTGTTTGTGACAAGTGAGAAAGGCGAATTCACGATGGTAACGATAAAAATGCCTTGTAAAATCATGAAAGGAGGCAGCCAAAGTGTATAAAGTTCTTATAGCTGACGATGAGAAAAATATCCGATTGGGTATACAGGCAATGATCAAGCGGGAATATCCAGATTTTGAAACATTCATTGCATCAGATGGACAGGAAGCCCTTGAGGGTGTTTTGAAAAATAAACCGGATATCGTGATCACTGATATTAAAATGCCAAGGATGGATGGTATTCAATTAATCAAAGAGCTCCAACAGCAAGAAGACATGAAAACATCGATCGTGATACTCAGCGGATACGATGATTTCACGTATGCCAAGGAAGCGATTAAACATCAGGTAAAGGATTACTTATTGAAGCCGGTAAACCGGACAGAGCTATTCAAAACCTTGAATACCATCATAGAAGAACTGGAAAACAGCCATAAAATGACCTACCAGCATATGGATGACTACCGTGCCAGTCAGCTGAATTACATTTTGCTTAATCCTAATATTCAACAGGAAGATGTAGAAGATCTTTATAAGAAAATGAAAATCGAATCATATCCGGATGGATACTATGTGGGAATCATTCAGGTGGATGGAGATATAGATGGAGAAGATTTTCTTAATAAGATCAATCAGCTGCTCAATTCAAGCAGTGACAGCATTCCATTCCTTGATAAAGACGGCCGAGTGACAATAATTTCAGCAGACTTTGAGCAATTCTCGATTCTGAAAGAACAGCTTGGCAGGGACAGACATTCGATTTTTACCATTGGCATTAGCGAAAAGGCGCAGGATATAAGAGAGTTTAAAAAAACTTATGGTCAGGCAGCCACAGCGATCAAGTATCATTTCCTTTATCCGCGTCGTCAGATCATTTTATATGAGAATGTTAAGGAGAAACCAGAAGTAGCCTCTCTCCCGGCAGACTTGATCAATAAAATTTCCAATATGCTGGGGACTGAACGGGAAAAGGAAATTAAAGATAACCTTAGGCAGGTTATGGATTTTGATGTCATTGCCCACAGCAGCATCGATTATCTTGAAAACCTTAACGAGGAAATCAATGAGACGATCTTCAAAGGCTTTTTCAAGAGGTTGGGGGAAGAATCTCTTGTAACGTTCGAGCTTTTAAATAAGATCGACAATATCTATAACTTTGACAACTTCCATGAATACTTCCATGCCCTCGAGGATTTGCTGATGAGAATCCATGAATACAATAAACAGGTAAAAGCTGTGTATTCAGAGCAAAAGTACATGGACCGGGCAATTGCGTATATTAGGGAAAATTATCATAAGGATTTGAATTTAGCCGTAGTCGCTAATTACATTTCATTGAATTATTCCTATTTCAGCCATATGTTCAAGGAGTATATTGGACAAAACTTCGTTGACTACTTGAAAATGGTCAGAGTAGAAAGTGCAAAGCGGCTGCTGAAAGAAACAGATTTTAAAATACTGGAGATCAGCGAGATGGTTGGATACAAAAACCCTAAACAATTTGCAAGGGTGTTCCGGGATGTTGAAGGGATTTCTCCAAAAGAATATCGGGAAATGAATGGATGAAGAGGGCTGAATTGGCTCTCTTTTTTCTGTTTTTTAAGTTATTGATGCGGACAAATTGAAGCGCTATAAAAGAATGCTCAATCAGTAATAGGTACGAAATTTTGTCATCTCAAAGGTAAAGGTAACCTCAGGAGCGGACAAAAGCTCGCCGGAGCAGCTTTGATTTGTTCGAAGTCCCCTCAGGTTCGGACAAAATCTCGCTGGTGAGTCATCAATTTGTCCGAAGTCCGCTCAGGTTCGGACAAAATCATGCCGGAGCAGCTACAATTTGTCCGAAGTCACCCCAGGTTCGGACAAAATCTCGTCGGTGCATCAACAATTTGTCCGAAGTCACACCAGGTTCGGACAAAATCTCGCTGGTGAGTCATCAATTTGTCCGAAGTCCGCTCAGGTTCGGACAAAATCATGCCGGAGCAGCTACAATTTGTCCGAAGTCCCCCCAGGTTCGGACAAAATCTCGCTGGTGAGTCATCAATTTGTCCGAAGTCCGCTCAGGTTCGGACAAAATCATGCCGGAGCAGCTACAATTTGTCCGAAGTCCCCCCAGGTTCGGACAAAATCTTGCAGGTGCAGCTACAATTTGTCTGAAGTCCCCTCAGGTTCGGACAAAATCATGCCGGAGCAGCTACAATTTGTCTGAAGTAACCACAAGTTCGGACAAAATCATGCCGGAGCATCACCAATTTGTCCGAAGTCCGCTCAGGTTCGGACAAAATCTCGTCGGTGCATCAGGAATTTGTCCGAAGTCCCCCCAAGTTCGGACAAAATCTCGCTAGTGCGGCTTCATATTGTCCGAAGTATCTCCCAATTCATTTTCACCACCTTTTATATAATGATGCACTTAAAACCCAATTTATCTTCAACTGTTTTAACGTATTTTGGAAGTGTTTTCAAATGATTTTACGGTCTTCTAAAATATTGTCACCCTAAACAAAATTCTCTATCTCAAGATGCAGGACTGGCAAAGGTAGAATAGGAATTGAGATATATTTTGTTCGCAGCAACGAGTTTTTTCAGAAAGGGGCGGTTTTGGTGGAGTCAAAAAATCAGGGCAAATTAAGCAAAGAAATGATGACGCTTTCAAATTCTGAAGCGGAGTGGAAGTTAGTTTGGGAAGAGAACTTTAATCTTTCTGAGATAGATGAAAAGAAATGGAATTTTGTTGAGGCTGGCACTGGTTTCGGGAATGAAGAATCCCAGTACTATACAAGACGGAAAGAAAACGCGCGAATCGAGAATGGCATGCTGGTGCTTGAGGCCAGGAATGAGGAGTATAAAGGGATGGATTATACATCCGCGAAATTGACGACCAGAGGCAAGGTTGCCTGGAAATACGGGCGATTTTCTTTTCGGGCTAAATTGCCGGAAGGTCAGGGAATCTGGCCTGCTATCTGGATGATGCCAGAGGATATGGAAAAGTATACTGGATGGCCAGCCTGCGGGGAAATTGACATCATGGAGCTGATTGGCCATCAACCAGGTACGGTTTATGGAACGCTTCATTATGGCATGCCTCACACATATACAGGAGACAACTATACGCTTCCTGAAGGTAAAAAGTTCTCCGATGACTTTCATGTTTTCACCCTTGATTGGGAACCAGGAGAATTCAGATGGTATGTAGATGATTTCCTGTATGCAAGGCAGACTGAATGGTTCAGCAAGGCTCCGGGATCAGAGGAACAGCAAGCTGGGTTTGCCCCATTTGACCGTGAGTTTTACCTCCAGCTGAATCTTGCTGTCGGGGGGAAATGGCCGGGATACCCTGATGAAACAACCCAGTTCCCACAGCGGATGACAATTGATTACATCAAAGTTTATAAGAGAGAAGACTAATATCATTTGAGGTGAGAAATAGATGACTAGATTTTCAAGAGATTTTATTTTTGGCACAGCAACATCTTCCTATCAGATTGAAGGGGCGTATAAAGAAGACGGCAGGAGCCTTTCCATATGGGATACGTTTTCCCGGACTCCCGGCAATGTCTTCAATATGGATAACGGGGATATCGCTTGTGACCATTACCATTTATATGAGAAGGATATTGAAATCTTAAAAACGCTTGGTGTGGATTCTTATCGTTTCTCTATTGCATGGCCAAGGATTTTTCCAGAGCAAGGAAAGTATAACGAAGCTGGAATGAACTTTTACAAAAACCTTATTACACGCTTGATCGAAAATGGAATCAAGCCCGCGGTCACGCTTTACCATTGGGATTTGCCAATGTGGGCCCATGAGCAGGGCGGCTGGACAAACAGAGAATCTGTAAATTGGTTCATGGAGTACGCAGAGAAATGCTTCGAGGAACTTGATGAGCGTGTGGAAATGTGGATTACCCATAATGAGCCATGGTGCGCAGGATTCCTCGGTTACCATCAGGGTGTACATGCCCCAGGACATACAAATATGGAGGAAGCATTAAAAGCGGTCCACCATATTCTTCTGTCCCATGGTGAGGCAGTGTCCCTGTTGAAAGGCAAGTTTGCCTCTTCAACACCTGTCGGCATAACACTGAATCTGTCACCGATGTACCCTGCAAGCAATTCAGCAAATGATCGATTGGCAGCTAATAATGCCGATGGCTATACAAACCGCTGGTTCCTTGATCCTGTATTAAAAGGGTCTTACCCGGTCGATATGATGAACTTATTCTCCAAATACGTCCACTCTTTTGATTTTATCCAGGAAGGTGATTTGGAAAAGATTTCGATTGAGTGTGATTTCTTTGGGATTAACTTTTACAACCGCAGTCTGGTTAAATTCAACGCTGCATCGGATTTCCTTTATACAAGCGCTTACTCGGACTATCCAAAAACAGGGATGGGATGGGATATCTCTCCTGTGGAGTTTAAGGATTTAATCCGCCGTCTGCGCCAGGAATATACGAAACTGCCAATCTATATCACTGAAAATGGCGCTGCCTTCGATGATCAGGTTTCAGAAGACAATACAGTCCATGATCCAGAGCGACAAAATTATATTGAACAGCATATTAGAGCTGTTGCCGAACTGAATGAAGAGGATATGAACATCGCCGGCTACTATCAATGGTCCCTTCTCGATAACTTTGAATGGGCATTTGGTTATGAAAAACGTTTCGGTATTACCTATGTCGACTTCGAAACACAGGAGAGAATCTTAAAAGACAGTGGTTACCGCTATGCCGAAATCATCAAGGAACGTTCAATTTAAATCCTATACCTTCGGAGTGATAATGATGGAAAAATACCGATTTGATGAAAATCAATACCTTGTAATTGAAGAATTCGATCAGGCAAAAACTTTCTCGAGCTTCCTTCCTGGTTTAGCAGGATTATACGGGATTCCGATTTGGGCTTTTTACGTAAACCGTGGACAGGCCATGGTCAGCTTCGGCGTCCAGGATAAAAATCATGCCATTACAGAGTTCTTCCCGGCAAACCAGGCATATCAGCGTGTAGCAGCCAATGGTTTCCGCACATTTATAAAAGTGGATGGGAATACCATTGTTGAACCTTTCTCGTCATTTGGAAGCAAGAAAGAACGAACGAGAAGGATGTATATAAAAGAAAATGAGCTGAAAATTGAGGAAATCAATCACCGATATGGATTGAAGACACTTATTACGTATTTCACATTGTCGAACGAGAACTTCGGTGCTTTGGTGAGAAAGGTTGAAGTTGAAAATCTTTCTGAAGAATCAATGAACCTGGAGCTGCTTGATGGACTGCCAGCGATCATTCCGTTTGGCATTGATGATGCAGCCTACAAAGCGGTTGGAAATACGCTGAAAAGTTGGATGGATGTATTCAATCTTGAAAACCGCATTCCATATTATAGAGTCCGTTCATCAACGAATGACTCAGCGGAAGTTGAAGAGGTTTCGAAGGGCCATTTTTACTTGAGTTTTACAGATGAGGGTCAATTGATTTCGCCAATTGTGGATGCCGACCTCGTTTTCGGGTCTAACAGTTCACTCTCCTTTCCTGATGAGTTTGAAGGTAAATCAGTTGAAGAAATCTTAAGTGCCGCGCCAGTTACATCCAATAAAGTTCCTTGTGGCTTTTCTGGTGTAAGCGGATTGCTTGGCAAAGGCAAAAAAATATCCTTCCATACGCTGGTTGGCCATGTGAAGGATATTGAAATCATCAATGAAAAAGCAGCAGAAATAATGGCGAACGGATATATGGAGAGAAAATATGAAGAAGCCCAAAGTCTTGTAACCGGGATTACGAAGGATGTACAGACAAAAACGGCTTCACCGCTATTTGATGCTTATGTTAACCAAAGCTACCTCGATAATGTTCTCCGCGGAGGATATCCAATTAGCCTGGAAACTGAGGCATCACCGTTCACTTATTATGTATTTTCCCGCAAGCATGGAGATCTGGAGAGGGATTATAACTTTTTCTCGCTTGCCCCTGAATTCTTTTACCAGGGCAACGGAAACTTCCGGGATGTGAACCAAAACCGACGGAATGATGTGTTTTTCCATCCGGAAACCGGAGATTACAATATCAAGCTATTCATGAGCCTGATTCAGGCAGATGGATATAATCCGCTTGTGGTAAAAGGTGCAAGCTTTGAACTAAAGGATCAATCCGACTTTTCTTGGCTGAATGAACTTGTGTCAGATGAAACGGGCACCGAATTCATCAAGAAGAAGCTAAGCGGAACTTTTACACCAGGTGATTTGCTTCAAACTATTTCAGACAGCGAGATTGACTTGAAAGTATCACTTCCGGAATTCCTTAAAAATCTCCTTTCCAGGAGCAGTCAAAACATTGAAGCCGAGTTTGGAGAAGGCTTCTGGATGGATCACTGGACGTACAATCTTGACTTGATTGAAAACTACTTGAAGGTCTACCCGGAAAACAAAACTGGGCTCTTATTTGATGATGCAAGCTATAAATATTTCCACAGCCCTGTATTTGTGAACCCTCGTTCTGAAAAATATGTCCTGGCAAACGGCAAGGTTCGCCAGTATGAGGCCATTACAGAATTCGGGCATCAGCAAGGCTCAAACTGGGTGACTACATCTGGGGGAGAATTTTATACATCGAACCTTTACAGCAAACTTTTCTCACTGGCACTGCTGAAGTTTTCTACATTGGACCCTTATGGTATGGGTGTGGAAATGGAAGCAAATAAGCCAGGGTGGAATGATTCAATGAATGGTCTTCCTGGATTATTCGGTTCAGCCATGAGTGAGGCATTGGAACTTAAGCGTCTCCTTGACTTTGTCATTGCCTCCGGAGAAAGTGGAGAAATTGAGATTGCACTGCCTGTAGAGGTATCTGAACTTGTTGAGTCTGTTCAGTCAAATCTTGTTCTGTTTGAAAATGGCGAGCTGAACGATTACAACTACTGGAATCGTGTATCGACTGCTCGTGAGAAGTACCGCGAAGAAGTGAAGAACGGCTTTGAAGGGACGGAAAAGAATATCCCGTTACAAAAGCTGACAGGGTATGCAAGGCAAATGCTTTTGAAGACAAAGGCAGGAATAGAAAAAGCGACAGAGCTTGGCGAGGGACTGATTCCAACCTATTTCTTCTTTGAAGCTGTGAACTGGGAAAAGATTGTTGATGTGAACGGGAACGAACATTTGAGCAAAAAAGGACTTCCGTTCGTTAAGGTCAACGAATTCAAGGTGTCTGTGCTGCCACATTTCCTTGAAGGACCAGCAAGGGAATTGAAGAGTGCTGATGCAGAAAAAGCCCGTTCGACGTATCAGAATGTTAGGAACTCTGAGATCTATGATCCAAAACTAAAAATGTATAAAACATCTGGGTCACTGGAAGAGCAAACTTATGAAATCGGTCGAGCGAGGGCATTTACTCCAGGCTGGTTGGAGCGAGAATCCATCTTCATGCATATGGAATTCAAATATCTGCTCAGTGTCCTGAAGTCAGGGTTATATGAAGAGTTTTATGAGGATTTGAACTCTGCTCTGCCGCCATTCATGGATGCGGAAGTGTACGGCAGGAGTATTCTTGAAAACTCCTCCTTTATTGCCAGCAGCGTAAATCCGGATGAAGGCGTGCATGGTCAGGGTTTTGTCGCCAGGTTAAGCGGGACAACGGCAGAATTTTTAAGCATCTGGCAAACGATGATGATGGGCAAAGAGGTTTTTGCAATCAAAGAAGAAGCCCTTACATTAAGCCTGCAGCCAATATTGCCATCATGGCTTTTTGGTGAAGAGGGAAATGTGCAGTTTACATTACTGGGCAAGACTCAGGTAACCTACCATAATCCAACAAGAAGAAACACATTCGGAATGGATGGTGCCAGGACAGTTAGATATGTGCTCCACCTAAATGGTGAAGAGGTCACGGTTGAAGGCACACACTTGCCAGAATTGTATGCAAAAGCTGTCCGTAATGGGGAAATTTCAAGAATGGACGTTTACTTAGACTAATGAGACTGAGGTGCTTATAGATGAAAATAAAAGTAATCCAAACTGCCAAAAACACCGGTGTACGCTTTGCTGATAAGGGTTATGCTTCTAATGCAGACCGGAATGATGAACAAAAGATCGTCATGAACCTTGATCCAGAAACGAAGTATCAAAGTTTCATGGGATTTGGGGGAGCTTTTACAGAGGCGGCTGCCTATACACTTGCGCAGATTCCTGAAGAAGAACGCCTAAAAATAATAGAAAGCTATTTTAACCAGGAAACTGGTCTTGGCTACAGCCTGGGCAGAACCCATATCCATAGCTGTGACTTCGCATTGGAGAACTACACATATGTGGAAGAGAATGACGTTGAATTAAAGACTTTTTCCATCGAACGGGAGCAGAAATACGTATTGCCGCTTATCAAGGATGCTGTGAAGGCAAGAGGAGAAGAATTGACGATCCTTTCTTCTCCATGGAGCCCTCCGGCATGGATGAAGACAAACAATGAAATGAATAACGGCGGAAAGCTGAAGCCTGAGTTTTATAGCACATGGGCCTTGTATTACACCAAATACATCAAGGCGATGGAGTCAGAGGGAATCCCGATTTGGGGAATCACTGTCCAGAATGAGCCGGAAGCAACACAGGTCTGGGATTCCTGCAGATATACAGCGGAAGAAGAACGGGATTTTGTGAAAAATCATTTGGGGCCTGTCATGGAACAGGAAGGCCTGGGTGATAAGGAAATCATCATTTGGGACCACAATCGGGATATTGCTTACGAGCGAGCAAAGACAATCTTATCTGACGCTGAAGCTTCAAAATATATTTGGGGTACCGGGCTGCACTGGTATGTTTCTGAGGAGTTCGAGAACTTAAGCAAGATTCATGAAGATTTTCCGGATAAGCATCTGATTTTTACCGAAGGATGTATCGAGGGTGGAGTCCAGCTTGGTGCCTGGCATACAGGAGAACGGTACGCGAGGAACATCATGGGCGATATCAACAACTGGCTCGAAGGCTGGATTGACTGGAATATTGTCCTGAATGAACAGGGCGGGCCGAACCATGTAGGCAATTATTGTGACGCTCCAGTGATCGCTGATACAAAAACCGGTGAAATTCACTATAACAGTTCCTTTTATTATATTGGACATTTCAGCAAGTACATCAAGCCGAACGCAGTTAGAATCGCACATCAACTAAATCATGAATCGTTAAAAGCAGTATCATTCCAAAATGAAGATGGATCGATTGTCGCAGTCGTTATGAATGATGCAGACAAGTCAGAGACTTTTACTATCTCCGTAGGAGGCCAGACTGCCGAAGTCGAACTGCCGGAACATTCAATAACCACCTTCATTATAAAAAGCTAGAAACTTAATGTTAGAGACTTAAATGAACCGCCTCCTTGTGATGACAAAATCGATGTTCATTCAATTGATGTTACGTAAAGGAGGTGGTGTTTTTTTATTGATTCTATCTTTTTTAAAATATAAAGGAGGAATTGGATTGAAAAAAACACTGGCTATCTTGTTAAGCACAATGTTGATTTTGCCGAGCACGAGTTTTGCAGGTACTGCCGTCAAAGAAAATGCAGCCCTGAAGCAGGATACGAAACAGAACAAATCCGAATGGTCTCTCGTCTGGTCAGATGAGTTCAGCGGCCCGGAAATCGACCGCAGCAAATGGACCTATGATATTGGGAACTGGATCGTGGACGAGGATGGGAATGGAATTACCAATGGATGGGGCAACAATGAAAAAGAGTATTATACGGATTCTAGTGAAAACGCCTTCATTGATGATGGCAAGCTTGTGATAAAAGCGAAAAAAGAGCAGGTTACAGATCAATTCGGCACCTATGATTATACTTCTGCAAAATTAAAGACAAAAGGCTTGTTCAGCAAGAAATACGGCCGTTACGAAATCAAAGCCAAACTGCCGACAGGTAAAGGACTTTGGCCGGCGATCTGGATGCTTCCTGAAGAAGATAAATATGGTACATGGGCAGCTTCAGGAGAAATTGATATTGTCGAGGCATGGGGCAGCAGACCGCATACGGTGGCAGGAACGATCCACTATGGCGAAGGCTGGCCAAATAACAAGTATACCGGCAAGGAATACGAACTCCCTAAAAGCAGAGGCATCGACAAGTGGCATACATATGCGCTTGAGTGGGAACCAGGAGAGCTCCGCTGGTATGTAGATGGAGAACTCTATCAAACTCAGAACAAATGGTATTCAAAAGGAACAGATAACGCAGCAAACTTTTCCTATCCTGCACCTTTCGACCAGGAATTCTATTTAGTTATGAACCTCGCAGTTGGCGGCTGGTTTGACGGGGAGGTTGACGAAACGACGAAATTCCCTAGTCAAATGGAAGTGGATTATGTCAGGGTATACGATTTGAAAAAACGCGATTACCGCGAGCCAGTAGAGCCAGTGTCAGGACCTGTTGTTTTGCCTGAAAATGCGAAGCAGCCTGTAGATGGCAACCTGATTTATGATCAGAATTATGAAGAACAGATTACCGTTGTGGATGAGCCAGGTGAAGCATTGAATTCAACGTATTGGAACTTTGTGAAATTACCAGAGTTCGGAGGCGCTGGAAGTTTAGAAGTGGAAGAGGTTGAAGGCAAGAATTTTGCGAGAACGGATATTTCAAATCCTGGAACCCAGCTGTACTCTTTGCAAATGATTCAGAATATCTCTCTTGGTAATGGCGGGAAGTATAAGGTTAGCTTTGATGCCAAGTCGACAGCTGACAGAAGCATGATGGTAAAAGTCGGAGCGGGCAGTGACCGGGGCTGGGTGAAATATTCGAATGAAGAATCTTTCAAGCTGACGAGTGACGTGCAAAGATATGAATTTACCTTTGATATGCTCAATGAAACGGATATTGAATCAAGACTTGAATTCAATCTCGGCGGGAACGGAACGAACCCAGTCTGGATCGGCAATGTAAGAGTTGAGGATATCACTGGTGCTCCTGTAGACGAGGATGGTCCAAAACAGCCGCTTCCAGATGGAAATCATGTCTATAATGGCACGTTTGACCAGGGCGGTATGGATCGCTTGATGTTCTGGAATTTCTCAGTCGGAGATGCAGCTGCTGCAGCATCTGTTTCTGAAAATACTCGAGAGCTCCATGTGGCGATTGAAGATGGAGGCAGCCATCCTGAAGCAGTCCAGCTTGAACAAAAAGGGATTAACCTTTTGAAGGGAAATGATTACAGGCTATCCTTTAAAGCAAGAGCAGACGAAGCAAGAACGATTCAAACTGTCCTTTTGGGTAAGGACGGCACGGTAGATTACTCTGGAATTAAAACAATTGAGCTCACTTCCAATATGGAAGAGAAAACATTTGAATTTACAATGCCTGAGGATGTTTCTGATCCCGAAGCTCAACTTGTCTTTAATTTTGGCGGCGGAGATGGTGATGTCTATTTTGATGATGTAGTTCTGCTGAAGACATCGAACATCCCGGATTATGAAAACATTGACTTGTACCCTTTGAAGAATGGTGATTTTACAGACGGTTTGTCATCATGGGGAAATTATGTACACTTTGATGCCAATGCCGAAATCACATCAGCAAATGGTGAAGCAAAAGTGGCTATTGCCAATGAAGGCAATGAAACATGGAGCGTACAATTTATGCAAGGGGAATTAAGCTTAAGTAAGGACGTAGTCTATGAGCTCTCCTTCGAGGCGCGTTCCACCGTGGAAAGATATATTGAGGCAACGGTTGAAAATGCTCAATATACAAGGTTTTTGAGTGAAACTCTTCAACTTACAGACCAAATGCAGCAATACACATATGAATTCGAGATGTCTGCCGATGAGATTGTCTCCTTCAAGATGCTGCTCGGTAAAAATGCATCGTCACCAGTCGGCGTACATGATGTATTTATCGATAATGTGGTGTTAAAGGTTAAAGACGCTCCGTCCGAGGAAGAGCCTGTTTCCACACCTGGTATTGATAATGGAACATTTTCAGATGGAACAACTGATTGGACCGCATGGTGGGGCGACCAGTGGAGCGGTTACGCAGGTGGGGAGATGACTGCTGTAAACGAAGAATTGAAGGTTGCGATTTCACAGGTTGGCGGAGCATCCTACTCCCCGCAGGTCTTTCAAAAGGGCTTGCTTTTTGAAAATGGTGCAAGCTATACTGTCACGTTTGAGGCAAGAGCAGATGTGCCAAGGAAAATGAATGTCAATATTGGAAAAGAGTTAAGTTTTGATCCATGGTTTATTTACTATATGCCAACTAAAATAGTAGATTTAACTTCAGAGATGAAAACGTACAGTTATACCTTTGTTATGAATGAAGCAACATATGCCGATGGAAAAATCGTTTTCGAACTCGGAAATATTTTAGACGGCAATGCGGCAACAAATGTTTATCTGGACAATGTAAGAATCACAAAAAACTAAGTTCTCAAGGGGCAGAACAGCAATTACATTCTGCCTCTTTCTCTTCTATTTCAGAAGATAAGTTTTAACTTGATGTTGATCATGACTAGGCCAGCGTAATTCTGACCATCATAGTGAACTCTTAAAGGTGGAAATGCAGTATGAATTTACAGAAAAACAACAGTCTGCCTAAACAGATTGGATTATTAGCACTTACCTGGCCTATTTTTATAGAAATGTTCTTGCACATGTTAATGGGCAGCACGGATACTTTCATGCTGTCCCATATTTCGGATGATGCCGTTGCGGCTGTAGGCGTAGCCAATCAGCTCGTATTTTTCATGATCCTCGTATTTGGTTTCGTTGCGACAGGGACTGCTGTTCTGGTATCGCAAAATCTTGGGGCTGGACTTCAAGCGGATGCAAAGAAAATTTCTGGTCTCTCGCTATCTCTTAATCTTTTATTTGGAGTATTGGTCAGTGTAATTGTTGTCGGTTTCAATGATTTATTTTTACAAATGTTCAATCTCACTCCAGAAATACACCGGCTGGCGCAACAGTATTTGACCATAGTTGGGGGAACACTTTTTACACAGGCGCTCCTTGTTACTGCGTCGGCAATCCTGAGGGCAAATGGGTTAACAAAGGAAGCGATGTTCATTTCGATCATTATGAATGTCATCCATCTTGCCGGAAACAGTCTATTTATTTACGGACTATTCGGCGTTCCGGAAATGGGTGTTCAGGGTGTGGCTATTTCGACAGCCATATCTCGTGCAATCGCAGTGATTCTGATATTCCGCGTGCTATACCGCAGGCTCCCTATGAGAATTGCTATGGAAGACTATCTGAACTTCAATAAATCTTTTATCAAAAAGATTTTGAAAATAGGTGTTCCTTCCGCTGGCGAAAATGTTGTTTATAACACCAGCCAGATGGCAATTACCGTCATTATTGGTTTGCTGGGGGCTATGGCCCTGACAACAAGGGTATACACCTTTAACATCATGTCATTCATGATGCTATTCGGAATCGCGATCGGCCAGGGCACGCAAATTCTGATTGGATACAAAGTAGGGGCCAGAGAGTTCGATAAAGCCTATCATCAGCTATTAAAAAGCTTGAAACTAAGTATCATCATCACCATGGCGATTACCGTGGTAATCGTATCAATCAGGGAACCCATACTTGGTGTCTTTACCGATAATAAGGAGATCATCAGGGAGGGAAGCAAGGTTTTGCTTCTTTGCTTAATCCTTGAACCTGGCAGAACCTTCAATATCGTCGTGATCAGTTCACTCAGAGCAGCTGGAGATGCTGTATTCCCAGTGAAAATGGCCTTTGTCTCGATGTGGGGAATCAGTGTGCCGCTCGCCTATTTTCTGGGAATCTACATGGGCTTTGGCCTTTCTGGGATTTGGATGGCTTTTATAGTTGATGAATGGTTCAGAGGAATCATCATGTATATCAGATGGAGAAGCCGTGTCTGGGAGAAGAAGGTCCTGGTTGATGAAAGGGTGCAAACAGCGTGACCATTGATTTTTTGAAAGGAGGAGTGAGATGAAATACAGGCAGCTAGGAAGCACAGGAATAAAAGTATCGGAAGTTGGATTTGGTGCCTGGCAGCTCGGTAACGCAAGGGACTGGGAAGGCATGGAGGACAATCAGGCAATCAGGCTTGTGCATGAAGCGCTTGAACAGGGCTGCAATTTCTTTGACACAGCTCCGAATTATGGCGGAGGTAATAGTGAAACATTGCTCGGGCAGGCTCTCTCCGGAAGAAGGAGTGAGGCAGTGATTAACAGCAAATTTGGTCATCATCCAGATAACAACCTGGATTTTGATTCGAAGAAAATCCGCAGTTCAGTTGAAGAGAGCTTACGCCGGCTAAAAACGGATTATCTGGATTCGATTTTATTACATAATCCACCGTTTGAAATCCTGTCTGGAAGCACTGCTCATTTTCAAGTGTTGGATTCCCTCAAGCAGGAAGGCAAGATTCGGGCTTACGGAGCTTCAGTGGACTCTTCGGGAGAAATGGATGAGCTGATGCGGAACACCGGCAGCCAGGTAATAGAAGTGATGTTCAACATTTTTCATCAGGAGCCAAGAAGAGCATTCAAGCTCGCTGCAGAAAAAAATGTAGGACTGATCGTCAAAGTTCCGCTTGATTCTGGGTGGCTATCAGGTAAGTATGATCAAAACAGTATATTTACAGATATCAGGAGCCGTTGGGACCAGGATCAGCTCAGGAAAAGAGCAGAGCTCCTGCCTGTTCTCAAGGAAATGCTGGAACCTGGTGAATCGTTGGTCCAGTTGGCTTTAAGGTATATTCTTTATTATGATGAGGTCTCAACCTGCATTCCTGGAAACAAGAATCTTGAGCAGCTGAATGAGAATTTATCTCCTTCAGGTAATAGGCTCTCAATCGAAAAAGTTAAGAAGTTAGAAAAGGTTTGGGAAGAAAAGCTGCAAACCGATCCTTTGGGATGGTAAAAAACAATATGGAGGTTTTAAATAATGGCATATCAACCAGACAGCAATCGTTATGAAACGATGAAATATAACAGATGCGGCAAATCAGGGCTTAAATTGCCAGCCATTTCGCTCGGACTATGGCACAATTTCGGAGGCCAGGATGCCTTTGAAAATGGCCGTTCGTTAATCAGGAGAGCATTTGATCTTGGGATTACCCATTTTGATCTTGCGAATAACTATGGTCCTCCGCCAGGGTCGGCAGAAGAAAGCTTCGGCAGCATCCTGCGCAAGGATTTTGCAGGCTATCGCGATGAGATGGTGATTTCGACTAAAGCTGGCTATGGAATGTGGCAGGGACCTTATGGAGACTGGGGTTCAAGAAAATACCTCGTGTCCAGTCTTGACCAAAGCCTGAAAAGAATGGGACTTGATTATGTCGATATCTTTTACCATCACAGGCCAGATCCGGAAACGCCTTTAGAGGAAACGATGATGGCACTTGATCATGTCGTCAGGCAAGGGAAGGCGTTGTATGTAGGCTTGTCCAATTATGGCGTGGAGGAAACGAAGCAAGCAATCGGAATTTTAAAAGAACTCGGAACTCCATTGTTGATCCACCAGCCTGCCTATTCAATGTTTAACCGCTGGGTAGAAAATGGACTGACTGATTTGCTTCAAGAAGAAGGAGTCGGATCAATCGCATTTGTTCCTTTGGCTCAAGGGTTGTTGACCAATAGATACTTAAATGGAATTCCGGAAGATTCAAGAGCTTTAAAGCCGAACAGCTTCCTTAATGAGGGTGATGTTTCTGAAGAAGTGCTTACTAAAGTGAGGCAATTGAACGAACTAGCTCAAGAACGAGGCCAGTCGCTTGCCCAGATGGCATTAGCGTGGGTACTCAGGGAACAAAAAATCACCTCAGCGCTTATCGGCGCCAGCAAGGTCAGCCAGATTGAAGAAAACGTGGCTGCATTGAACCGTCTTGATTTTAGTGAAACAGAATTGAACATGATCGAGGACATCTTAAAATAAAATCTTCAAACAAAGCTGTAAAGCCAATTGGTTTTACAGCTTTTCTTGTATATTAGCATGATTTTCTTGTATTAAGGGTAAAAGTAATCTGGTCTTATATAAGGAGTTCTCTTTTTACCAGAGCGGTCTGCTTTGGTAGTATTAAGCTTAGGCTTGATGTAACTGAAAATAAGAAACCCTCAAAGTGCTAACACTATCTATAAGTAAAATACGAGAGAATATAGGGGTGAGAAAGTGATCAGCTTTGAAAATGTATCGAAAAAATATGATGATGAGACTTATGCGGTTAAAAACTTCAACTTACATATTAAAGAAGGGGAATTGCTTGTCCTGATTGGGCCAAGCGGCTCTGGAAAAACAACAACATTAAAAATGATCAATCGATTGATTCCTCTTACGGAAGGCTACATTAAAATCAAAGATAAGATGATTAGTGACTATGATATTCACGAGCTGCGCTGGGATATTGGATACGTTCTTCAGCAAATTGCTTTGTTTCCGCATATGACGATCGAAGAAAACATTGCGGTTGTTCCGGAAATGAAGAAATGGGAGCAAAAAGAAATTGATCAACGCATTGATGAATTGCTGCATATGGTCGGACTTGAACCGGAAACGTACCGCAGCAGGCTGCCCCATGAATTATCCGGAGGGCAGCAGCAAAGAATTGGCGTGGCCCGGGCGCTTGCCGCAAACCCGCCGATTATTTTAATGGACGAGCCATTCAGCGCTTTGGATCCACTGAGCAGGGAGAAGCTTCAGGATGATCTTATCGAACTGCAAAAGAACATAAAGAAGACCATCGTATTCGTTACCCATGATATGAGTGAAGCACTAAAGCTAGGAGAACGGATTTGCCTGATGAAGAATGGAGAAGTTGTTCAGACAGGAACTCCGGAAGAGCTGATCCAACAACCTGTAAATGATTTTGTCCGTGAATTTGTGGGGATAGATCAGGGCAACAGAACAACGGTAGATGTGCGGGAAGCTATCAAACCGTTAACCGCTGAAGAACCGAACAATCTGCCTGTAATTGCCTCGACAGTGTCTATAAATGAAATTCTCTCGTTACTGAGTGAGCATGAACAGCTGGCGGTTCAAGAAATGGATGAAAAAATCGGGACCTTAGACAGGCAGGGAATGATCCGGATTTTATCCGCGCAGATGGAGGGAATGAAATGAACGGCTGGACTTCCACTTTTATAGATAGAAAAGACGAACTTTTAAGTGCCCTGCTCGAACATATCCAGATTTCTTTCATTGCACTATTCTTCGCAGTGTTAATCGCCATTCCGCTTGGGATTTTCCTGACAAGAAGGAAAACGATATCAGAAGGAATTATTGGGATAACAGCTGTTCTCCAGACGATTCCTTCCCTTGCATTGCTAGGCCTGTTAATTCCACTATTCGGAATCGGCAAAGTCCCTGCAATCATTGCCCTGGTGGCTTATGCCCTTCTGCCGATCTTGCGAAATACATATACAGGAATCAATGAAGTGGATTCAGCCTTAATTGAAGCAGCTCGGGCCATGGGAATGAACAGTAAGCGCCGTTTGATGAAGGTTGAACTCCCTTTGGCGATGCCGGTCATCATGGCTGGAATCAGGACGGCTATGGTCTTGATCGTCGGAACAGCGACAATTGCCGCACTGATTGGAGCAGGAGGGTTAGGTGACTTGATCCTGCTCGGGATTGACCGGAATAATACGGCATTAATCGTCCTTGGTGCAATCCCCGCGGCCTTGCTTGCGATTGTGTTCGACCTTGTGCTTAGAAGGTTCGAAACTGTTTCCTTTAAAAAATCGCTCATTACGATAGGTACTATTTCATTAGCTGTCCTTGTCATGATGGCCATTCCGTTCCTAGGCGGGAAAAATGACGACCAGATTGTCATTGCTGGGAAGTTGGGCTCAGAGCCAGAAATCTTGATTAATATGTACAAGCTTCTGATCGAAGAGGAAACGGACCACTCTGTTCAGTTGAAACCCGGATTGGGGAAAACATCTTTTGTTTTCACCGCATTGGAAAACGGAGATATTGACATTTATCCTGAATTTACTGGAACGGCCATATCAGAGTTTTTAAAAGAAACAGCCAGCAGCACAAACAGGAAAGAAGTATACCAGCAAGCAAAAGAAGGAATGAAAGAAGAATTCAACATGGAAATGCTTCAGCCAATGGACTATAACAATACCTATGCTTTAGCTGTTCCTAAAAAGTTCGCTGAAAATAATGATCTAAAGACCATCTCGGACCTGAAATCAATAGAATCCTCGCTAAAAGCAGGTTTCACACTTGAATTTTCCGATCGTGAAGATGGCTACAAAGGCATCAAAAAACTCTATGGCTTAAAGCTGCCAAGCTTGATCACGATGGAGCCAAAACTGAGGTATCGAGCGATTAAAAATGGTGAAATTAACTTGGTCGATGCATACTCAACCGACAGCGAGCTCCAGCGATATAAACTAGTCGTACTTGAAGATGATAAAGACTTATTCCCTCCATATCAGGGAGCACCTCTTATGAGAGCTGAAACAGCAGAGAAATATCCCGATATCGCCGACGCCCTCAACAAGCTAGCCGGTAAAATCACCGATGACGAAATGCGGAAAATGAATTACCAGGTGAATGTAAAAGGGAAATCCGCGGAAGATACAGCACGGGAATACCTTAAGGAAGCGGGATTAATTGATTAATTCTTAAAACGGACTAATAGAGTGTCAAGTCATGATACTGAAAATGATGGAAAACCCTCGCGGCATGAAGCGGGGGTTTTTGTTGTTTGGCAAAAAAGCACTTCTAAAAAAGTTAAATTTCTAGTACTCCCAGGGGTTTTATATGTGATTTGACTCACTACATTGATAATCATTCGCAATTAAGATGAAAGTAAGAAATCAAAGGAGGGGATTTGGTTGAAAGCGACAGACAGAAAAGCGCAGGCAGAAGTTCAGGGTGAAATCGTGGAGGTTACCAGTCACGACAAAACAAAGGTAGGAACCTGGATATCGGTTGGAGTGGTGGGAGCGGTGATTCTGGCAACGTACTTTATTCTATTTGGGCTCTATATGGCAAGAGTTTAGAAGGGGGAGAAAAGAAATGCATTTAGATGAAAAAATCTGGCTGTTTTTAAGTTTTGGCATGATCATGGGTTTCATGATTTTTACTGGGTACCAGGCAGTGGCATTGGGTATGGGGCCCCCAAGCCATAAAGAAACGATTGATCCCCAAAAGGTCGATGAAACCGCTCCGTTTGACGCGCCGGGAATCAAACAAGTTGGTGAAAATGAGTATGAAGTTGTCATGACGCTTCAGGTATTTAGTTTTACACCGATGGAAATCGAAGTCCCTGCTGGATCAACTGTCCACTTCACTTTAACGTCAAAAGATGTTGTTCATGGTTTCCAGGTGGCTAATACGAATTTGAACGCCATGGTTATGCCTGGACATATCCAAAAAATATCGCAGAAGTTTGATAAACCAGGTGAATATTTGGTGTTATGCAATGAATATTGCGGTGCCGGGCACCAGGCCATGAGCACAAAAATCATCGTAAAATAAAAGGGGGGAAAGAATGTGGAGTCTGCAATAAGATCAACTTCATTTAAACAAAAAACAAATCAAATTTTAGGAATCAGCCAGGAAGATGCAAGGATCTCGAAATCATACTTATCTATCGCATTTATCGCATTGCTGCTCGGGGGTCTTCTAGGTTTGCTGCAAGGACTCAATCGAGCTGGTGTCCTGCAATTGCCGCCATGGCTTAACTATTACCAGGTGCTGACGGCCCATGGAATCCTGTTAGTCGTTGTATTATCCGCATTTTTCACGATTGGGTATTTTTATGCCGGTCTCTCTCACACACTGGGGGGATTGCTTCCTAAGGTAAGGAAAATGGCATGGATCGGCTTTTGGATGAAGATTTTCGGATTTGTTTTGGTCGTCATTCCGATTTTAAAGAATGAAGCATCCGTCATGTACACCTTCTACCCGCCAATGGCTGCATCGCCAATGTTTTACTTTGGCTTAGTGTTCATTGTATTAGGAGTCTGGATGCTTTCAGTCGGAGCATTTACACAGGTTGCGAACTGGAGAAGGAATCACAAGGGACAACATCTCCCAATCCTCGCCTTCTTTGCAACTGGTGTCTTTGTCCTGTTAGTCGGCGCAACAGCTTTTGTTGCTGTAGAAGTCCTTTTCATGATCATTCCATGGACACTTGGCTGGACAGACGGCATTAACGTATTGCTTGCGCGTACACTTTTCTGGGCATTTGGCCATACTGCCGTTAACATCTGGTACCTGACAGCAGTCTCAGCATGGTATGTAATCGTGCCAAAAATAATCGGAGGAAACCGTTGGAATGACCTTTTAACTCGCATGGTTGTCATTCCGTTAGTGATCATGAACATTACCGGGGGTTTCCACCATCAGATCATTGACCCGGGCATCTCAGAGTCAATCAAATATATGCACGTATTCATGAGTCTTGCAATCGGTTTTCCTTCTTTAATGACCGCATACGCAATGTTAAGGGTTTTTGAACGTACAGCAAGAGCAAAAGGCGGAAAAGGCTTAGTTGGCTGGTATAAGAAGATGCCGTGGGGCGATGTGCGATTCCTGTCGCCGTTTATCGCCATGGTCGCATTCATTCCCGCTGGAGCCGGCGGAATTGCACAAAGCACGAACCAATTGGACCAGGTTGTACACAATACGATGTGGGTGGTAGGCCATTTCCACTTAACGCTTGGTATGTCTGTCATCATGACCTTCTTCGGCATCAGTTACTGGCTCGTTCCATATCTATCAAAACGGGTGATGACTCCTGCCATGAATAGATTGGGAGTGATTCAAACCGTCATATGGACCATAGGTATGGTGATCATGTCGATTTCCATGCATGTTGTAGGTCTCTTCGGTTCACCAAGAAGAACTTCTTTCACAACCTACGGGGATTTTGCAGAAACGCTCGGATGGAACCCGTATATGGCAGCTGTAGGCATTGGAGCAAGCTTATTGCTGATTGCCGTCATCCTTCAAGTCTATGCGGTGTTCAACCTGATGTTCTTCGCGCCAAAGGGAGTAACAGAATTCCCAATTGCCGAAGAGGAAGCAGGAGCAGCGAAAACTCCATACTGGACAGAGCGCTGGGGAATCTGGGTTGTGCTCATGCTGTTGGTTGTTTCAATGGCTTACGTCTTGCCAATCGCAGACATGATCATGAATGCACCTCCTGGATCGCCGCCATTTAAAACTTGGTAAAAAGAAAAGCGTAAGCGCCTTGGTCAGCCCCGACAAGCGTTGGAGGGCTTGACAGTGAAGTCGTTCTTTGACTTCATTGGCAGGACCGAAACGACTCGAGGGGCTAGGCGCTGGAGCTGGACACTAATCTTAGTTCAAAAACTTTCTTACCTTTTTAAATGTAAACGAAGAGATAGCTCCTGATTCAGGGCTATCTCTTTCAAATAAGCCTGCTATGGATTTTTAGGAATCATCACTGAAAAAATGGGATGTGATCAATTTGATCAAAAATCGGCAAACGACCGTTTCTTGTATAGTTGTATTGGTGTTTGGACTGCTTTTATTTTATACAGGAACAGACGGATTCACTGCTTATACGGCAGAAACAGCAAGAGTGACAAAGCTGGTTGAGGAACAGCCCCAGTTTCCACAAGTAAACTTTGAGGATAGTAAGGGTAGGACCTATTCTATATCTGAATTCGAAGGTAAGTATGTATTCATCACTTTTATTTATACAGGCTGCACCACGATATGCATTAAATTAGAAGAAAATATGTCGCAGGTGTACGATTTGCTTCCCAGTGAGTATATAGGCAAGGATATTGTCTTTTTAAGCATAAGTTTTGACCCGGGCAAGGATGATCCTGCTACTTTGAACAAGTATAGGGATTTATTCGGAAGCGATGGGGAGACATGGAGAATGGCAAGGATCCCGGACCAGGATCAGTTAGATACCTTGCTGGAGAAGTTTGGCGTCATTGTGATTCCAGATGGAAATGGGAACTTCGCTCATAATTCAGCGTTTTATTTAGTGGACCGGCAAGGAGCACTAGTGGATGTAATGGATTTTACGAAGGTAAATGATGCGGCAGATAAGTTGATAGAGACTCTAGAAGCAGATAGGGGGAAATGACGATGAATCAGTCTCTAATCGGGCTTGTCCTTTTAATCGGTTTAATGCTCCCTCCTGTTGCAAACTTGATGGAATCCGTCATGATCATTCACATGCATATGCAAATGCCGATGCTGGTGATTGCCGGCTTTTTCATGGGGCGTTTTTTTCAGCAGCGCTTTCCTCATTTTTTTTCAAAATATAATCAAGAGGGTATCCCAGGTATCCTTCTTTTTATCATCATAATGGGTTATTGGATGCTGCCGCGCACAATGGATGAAGCCTTGACTGTAAATAATGTGGAATTATTCAAGTTTATTAGTTTGCCATTCCTCGCAGGAGTGCCTTTAAGGGATTCCTGGAAAAAACTCAGCAAGAATCGGAAAAATTATATCATTGCATTTTTTACACTGATTTTTCTGGGTATGGGCTGGTTATATATTCAAGCAAACGATCAGCTATGCAATAATTATTTAGTAGTTGACCAGATGATCCTTGGGTGGGGATTCATCACAATGGCGATCTGTATGGTGATTTACTTAGTCTATGCGGCTGTTGTGGATCCTTCATTATATGAGTAGGAATTGAAGCCTTGCGACCATTTTGCCAACTTGTCACAGCTTGGTGCGTAATCAGGTATAATAAGTTGAAGGAATTTTATTTGAAGCCGTAATCGTCTCATGTAATAATCAGGGGGAAAAAGCGGATCAGGCTATAGGAGGACTAAAATGAAAATAGCAATCTCATTCAGTGGCGGGAAGGACTCCACACTAGCATTATATAAAATACAAAACAATCCTGATTTTGAGGTTGATTCATTGCTTGTGACGCTGACAGAAGGATACGACCGTGTGTCGATTCATGGAGTTCGCTATGAGCTGTTGAAGCTACAATCTGAGTCATTGGGAATTCCATTAAGAGAGGTCTGGCTTCCGCAGGATTGTCCGGATGAAAAGTATCAGGAAATAATGGAGAAAGCTATTGCTGGTATGGCAGAAGACGGAGTTACCCATATCGCTTTTGGCGATATACACCTTCAAGATGTTCGGGAATATCGAGAGAAATTGTTTTCTGCATCCGGATTAACCCCTGTTTTTCCGCTCTGGGATAAACCGGTGGAGGCAGTAAGCCGTGATTTTGTTGAACTTGGATTCAAAACGGTTTTAACATGTGTTGATTTAGAGGCGCTGAATCCCTCCTATGCAGGCAAAGTATATGACAGGAAGTTTATCATGGAATATCCGAAAGACCACGATGTTTGCGGAGAGAATGGAGAATTCCATTCATTTGTATTCGATGGTCCTAACTTTGCATTTCCGATTAACTACACATTAGGCGAGGAAAAAGTGACAAAGGACTACTTCACTCAAAAAGACCGGTTCTTATATATAGATTTAATTCCGTATTAAAGTTTATAAACTTTTAAGTGCAAATAAATAGTAAACAAACTTCCAGCAATGAAAAAAATGACGCCGGGAATAGAATTTGGAGAAAGATAATGTAAAAAATCCATAAAAAGCACCCCTTTTTTTAGGTATAAATATCGTATTACGATATTTTGTATTTTAATTATATCGTGTTAAGATGTATTTATCAATAAGAAAGTAAGGTGGAATTTTTGCTTAGTAAAGACGTATATGAGTACCTTGCTGAGTTTCGGTACCAACTGAGAAAGTTTCAGAAGTTCAGTGAAACAGCAGCTGAAAATATGGGCATCACCGCCCAGCAGCACCAATTGATGCTGGCCATAAAAGGGTACCCGGAAAGGGATTATGCTACACCGAGCGAGCTGGCAGAACGACTGCAAATCACCCATCATTCATGTGTCGGCCTGATTGACCGCTCTGAAAAGTCAGGACTGGTCTCACGCAGGAAAAACCCTGAAGACGGCCGAAGTGTTTTTGTCGATGTAACCGATAAAGGAATGGAGATCCTTGAGGGCCTGTCTGAGATTCATCTTGAAGAAATAAAGCGGATAGGATTGTTTAAAGAGAAGCTTTAAATATGAAGCAGGGAAATACACAACTGAAGAAAATTAATTTATTTAGAGGTAACTTATGAAAAAAAGAATCATCTATCTTGGAATTATAATTACAATTCTATTCCTTCTTTTGCTGGGGACTTATAAGTTAATGAATTCCCGGACTTTTCAATTATTCGGCGGACTGACAGCCCAAGTAAATACCGACGAAAAAGTGGTCGCTTTAACCTTTGATGATGGCCCAACAAATAAAGTTGAAGATATATTGCCAATTTTAGAGAAGTACGATGCTAAGGCAACATTTTTCCTGATTGGCAATGGAATCGAAAAAAATCCAGAAGCGGCACAGATGATCGCCAGGGCAGGCCATCAAATTGGGAACCACACATACTCCCACAACCGGATGGTCTTAAAATCTCCATCCTTTATCAATGAGGAGATCCAGAAAACCA
This sequence comes from Mesobacillus jeotgali, assembly GCF_002874535.1. GTDB lineage: Bacteria > Bacillota > Bacilli > Bacillales > Cytobacillaceae > Mesobacillus > Mesobacillus jeotgali. The sequence goes on along the minus strand of NZ_CP025025.1, from coordinate 3,560,029 downwards.
ATAAACTGATAGTAAAAGCCGGCTTTAACGGTGAAATTGACTTCCGGCCGCCTAATGGGAAAAAACTGCTCGCCCTTCCTTATTACCTGGATCAGCAAAATATCGATACAATCACCTGGAATCTGGAACCAGATTCCTATTACACTAATTCATCCGACAAAATAAATTACATCAAGAACAATATAAAACCTGGATCCATCATCCTATTGCATCCCATGTACGATCAGACAGGTGAAGAGCTTAAAACACTTGTGGGGATCTTAAAGACATTGAGTGCAGAAGGGTACAGATTCATCACGGTGAACGAACTTCAGAATAGTGAATGACTTAAAGTTGCTTTTTACAAGAATGATGACAGGTACCTATAGTCAGATACCTGTCATTTTATGTTTACAAATTTAAAAATTAGCTGGTTAAGTTCTTTCGCACCCTTAGTCGGAATACGATGGTCAACGTTCTCGATAAAATGCAGTTCGTTTTGGGGCAATTTTTCATGTAATTGTCTTGCATAGGCGTGAAAGGGATTATCCTTCTTGCCATAAACCAGCATGATGGGCAGGTTAATCTCTTGTAGCTGATCGACACAATTGTATTTTAGACTATAGCGGTAATATTGCTCAATGTTGCGATAATCTCCTTTTTTGGCTTCTGAAAACATATTTTTAAACAGCTTTATATTGTTTGAATTACTCCACGAGATAGACCAGGCCAATAAGTTTATAGCCCCTTTGCTTGAAAGCTTGATTCCTAAAGAAATCTTCTTTCTCAAGTAATCGTCATTTACATCAGGCATTCCCCCAACCGAAATTCCCCCCAAAGCTCTCTCAGGAAACATCAGCATGAATTCTAAAACAATAGAACCGCCTGTGGAATATCCGCATAAAAACGCTTTATTTATATTAAGGTGGTCTAATAGTCGAATGATATCCTTAATAATCAGTGGATAAGTTAATGGTTCTGGGGAGTATGGGCTTTTTCCATGTCCCCTAATATCAAAGGTAATGATCTGAAAACTTTTCGAGAGTTCTTCTAATTGATATTTGAAGTTTACTGAAGTCAATACAGGAGGGTGGATAAATACAATCGGAGTTCCGCTTCCTTTTACAGTATAATACAGGCTGGCATTATTCATATTTAACATTGGCATGTACTTGTCACCTCAATTCCTTATTACTATTAACTTTGTTATCAGGTAAGGAAGACTGTATAAAAGACAGAAGGACTCAATGATTATTTTTCCTTACTTTATTAAGGAAAATGCATGTTGCCTGATTAAGTGAAACGGAAAAAAAGGGAATTATATATAAGTAGAACTGAGGGAGTTAAGGGCTTTTGAAGCGTTAGTTATTATCAAAAAGACAATCAATAATGAAAAAAGCTGCAAAACCAATTGGTTTTGCAGCTTCTTTAGTAAGTGGAGAATAGGGGGCTCGAACCCCTGACCTCAACGCTGCCAGAGGAAATCCATGAGTGAAACTGAGTTGAATAAGTAAAATAAAAATCAATTAAGTCTTGATTTATTAGGGTTTGTGGACTGTAGTAAAGAATTTAAACCAATCTAGTACAATTAAATAAAATAAGTCTGTGCACTGTTTTGTGCACTAAGTAAAAGCGGTCATAAATAGTCAGTTAAACTAATTCTTAGCTGGCTTTTTTAAACATACCCTTTATGGTAGGTTGAATATTTTTTATAAAAAATATTTTATATTTTTCTGTCCGCATTAGAATAAAAAGTACCGTTTCCTTATCTTCTGTGGGAAAAATACAATTGATGGACGAGTAATTTGAATATCCGGAAAACCTGGGAGGGAACTCACTATATCAGGATTATTGAATTTATCCAGATTAACAATACTGAGAGCATTAGTTGTACAGGCTTCCACACATGTGGGTAATAGGCCGGCATCCTGTCGTGGATAACACATCTGACACTTAGATACCTTATGGGTCTCAGGGTCGAATTGTGGTGCATTGTAGGGACAGGAAGTGACACAGAGTTGACAACCGTCACAAAGACTTTGTTCAATTTCCACAATCCCGTCTCTTCGTTTAGTGAAGGCTCTCTGTGGACAAACTCTGAAGCATTCCGGGTTCTCGCAATGATTGCAGGAAATGGAAAGAAACAATTCAGAGCTGATTTTCTTTACTTTCCTCCAGTTGATTCCAGAGGGTGTCTGATTTTCATTTTTGCATGCAATTTCGCAGGCCCTGCATCCTATACAATCGTCTGCATTGAAGCAGAATCCCATATGTTTAAACATTGTAACCCTCCCATTTCCTCAAACGCACTATACTATCATAAAAATAAGTGCTGCTGTCAGGTTTTTCAGTGTCTTTATTTTTGATCAGCTGATTAATTGGATTGCTTCCCGCCTGATGGGTTAGCACGATGTTGTCAGGTAGATGATTAGAGATTCGGGCAGTTCCGATAATGCTGGCGGATTCGTTGTATAGCTCAACTTTGTCTTGATCTGCGATGCCTTTCTTCTTGGCCGCAGCAAGAGAGATTTCGATTAGGGATTCGTCTTTTTTAGTATTAAGCCAGGAAACCCACTCATATTGAGAATGAATCTTAAGTAAAGATTGTGGAGTTAACAGGGTAAAGCTGTCTAGCCCAGGTGCTTTTGATGCCACACAGTTATTCTCATTAGGTGTGAAAAACCTGAATATTTGTCTGTCATCAGGAAAAATTGATTTCTCTTTTTTATGGAAAGCTTTTGTCATTAAATCCTCGAAACTATTAATCCCGTAAAGATGCTTTATCTCAGGTGTTATTTCCTCATAAATCCAGTCAATCGGTTCCTTCTCGTGAGGAAAGCTGGAGAAACCGGGTGACAGTTGATTCAGCTTCCTTGTCAGCTCCCTAGCTATCTGAAGGTCGCTTTTAGCTTCGTAGTAAGCAGGAATGGCTTTTTGATTCAAGGAAATCCAATAATGCCAGTATCCTATGTTTAAATCTTCCTCCTCGAAATGGGTAGCTGCGGGAAGAACCAGATCTGATTGCATAGCCGTTTTCGTCAGATACATATCCACAGTAACAATAAGTTCAAGTTGGTCAAACAACTCTTTCCATTCCGCCAGATTTTGATCTTGAGTAAAAATATTCCGTGAAGCAATCCAAAGTAATTTTAATGGTGGGTTATCGAAGGAAAGGGCATTGTTAGCATAGTCACTTATATCAACAGACCTTGATTCTAGAACAAGCTCATTTGGTGGACCTTCAAGATTAAGGAGCTTGTTAGGAAAGGTTTCTACATCAAAGTGCATAAAATATAAGCCTGCATTGGGAATAGTTAAATTCCCGGACAAAGCCACAAGACTGTTAATTGCCTCGATGCTGTCATTTCCATTGCTGTTTCTTTGGATTCCCAACCCAGCCCAGGTAGCGGTCGGCTTAATAGAATAATAAAGGCTGGCTAGTTCTGCAATAGCTTCTGGGGGGACACCAGTTATTTCATAAACCTCTTGCATTGTAATCCCGTGAGTTATGAAATTGATATATTCATTCCAACCTTCTCCTCTTTCATTAAGAAAGTCGTTTGAAGCATAGCCATTTTCGTATAAAAGCTTTGCGACTCCAAGGGCGAGCCACATATCAGTGCCAGGTTTGATTTGAATGTATAAGTCTGCTTTTTTTGCTGTCTGAGTAAGAACAGGGTCAATAACAACTAGGATTGCTCCCTTTCTGCGTGCCTCGTAAATGAACTTCATTTGATGCACATTTGTAACGGCAGGGTTTGCTCCCCAAAGGACAATCATTTTAGAGTAGGTCATATCTTCTGGAACTGCACTGAACTTCTTGCCAAATGAGTATTCTAGAGCATTCAAACCAGTTAAGGCACACGGGTTACCAACTGGTTTAGTATGAGTGCCAATGCTGTTGAAAAGCCCTTCAGTCGCATAGTGGAGGAGACCAAGATTACCAGAATATTTATTGTATCCTGAAGCAAGATTGGATCCGTATCGAGCTTGGAGTTCGATCATTTTCTTACCTATAATGGAATAGGCATCATCCCAGGATATCCGCACCCAGTTGCCAGAGCCTCGAGGGGTTTGCAGCATAGGATATTTCAGCCGGTGAGGATTATAGACAAACTGAGTATAGGCGTAGCCTTTAGCACAGAGACTTCCCTTTGTAAAACCATGAGAAGGGTCACCTGTTACCTTAACTAGTTTATTGTTTTTCACATGAGAAAGAATTCCACACGTACCATAGCAGTTTCGCGGACAGGTATTCCGGTATATTCCATCATCCATGCATACACTCCCTTTTTTAAATCTTTCTCATCTTCTTGATTTTGAACGCAGCAGTAACATTCAACCTGTTGTTGATATCATCTAGTTTGTATTCCAAGATATCTTCAATCTTTTTTAGTCTATAGCGAAGGGTGTTTTTGTGTAAAAACAGTGCTTGAGCTGTAGTGATCATGTCAAATTGATTGTTCGCATACGCTTCCAACGTTTCCGCGAAATCAGTATTATGAATGCTATCGTAATTAATCATTTTTCCGAGAATCGTTTCATAATACTCCTTCAGGTCCTGAGTATCATGCTTATATAAAATACGTTCAAGACCAAGCTCTTCAAAGTAGGGAACTTGGATATCCAGTAATTCTCCAATCTCAAGAGCAACCTTAGCTTCTTGAAAACTCCGAAATAAATCCCGGGGATCATTGTAAGTTTTTCCTATTCCACATGAAAAAAAGCGTTCAGGTTCTTGTCTATGCATTTCCTTTAATACAATTTCTGCAATTTTCCTAGAGCAGTCCTTTAGACTCTTCTGTTCTTCTTTTTTGGTGGTCAATATTAAGGAAACTTGATTACCTCGCTTCATAGCTATAGGTTCCCATCTTCTCTCCACAACGGTTCTTTCCACTATATATAGCAATTTATTTAATAGTTTTTTATCTGTCGCATAATGGTTGAAATCCTTCAAGGTAAAGACAAGGACTGATTGTTGGAGGCTAAAATCCCAATTCCAAACTTTTGCGTGTTCAAGAATATCGTCCTTTTGCTTGAGGTTCCCATATAGAAGGTCAAAAAGGAACGGTTCCTTGAACTTAAGTTTCTCTTGCCGTATTTCGAGCTTCATTTGTAGCTTGGATGCTATGAGGAGAGATGCAAGTGACATTAACGTTTGATTTTGTACCTCGAGTTTAGCAACCTCTGAATCTACGAGGTAAAGGTACCCAAGAATTTTATTATCATAGGCAACAACGGTTCCCCAACCCCGATAAACATAAGAATCAGTTATCAGCTCATAAAGAGAGAAGGATGGATCTTTATGCTGTTCTAACTGTTGGATGGCCATAATGCTTCCTATAATATGGTTCGGGTCTTTTAAAGCACTCGTAATAAGTTGATTATGGTTATTCGTTAAAATAACATCTTTGCCAGACAGGTCAGAAACTTTTTGAATGAAATAGGTTAGATTTTGGTGACTTGCTTTGGTTAATTCTGTTGCAATTTCAGGTATACATGCGGATTGTTCCATGAGGTTAATCCTTTCAAATATATACTTTGTAATACACTTTCATGGTATTGCAGACTTTGAGCTTTAACAACTGGTTTCACAGAAACGTAAAAGTTAGCTTCAACGTTGCAGTCACAATTTCGACACTATCACATTGTACGAAGATACAAAAAAGGAGTCTGATATTCGTACTCTTAGTACATGGGTGTGGGCACTAATCGATTCTATAATGTATTTATAAGTGAAAAGTTTCACAATATGGCGATTAGAGGTGAAACAAATGGTTAGACCAGTAGAACAAGAGTTAGAAAAAATCCAAAATCAATCACTTTATAAGTATGCAAGGATTTATAAAGATATCGAAAAAGAAACACACAATCATATTGAGGAATTTGGTCTTCCCTTTGAGAGAAGACCCGACCAAAGTGAGAGAGATCAGCAACTTAATAATCTTAAAGACTGTGGTGCCACTTTCCGTAATAATTGCAAAAGTGTCGTCTCAAATGGCAAGATTTCTACCGCATGTGAGGCATGCCAGACTGGGGTGGGAAGTTATACAAATTTCGTTTCGTTGAAATGTCATCGTGACTGCTATTTCTGCTTCAATAAAAACCAAGACAATTACCAGTTTTATCACGAAAACCAACGAAATGCCGTGGAGGAACTTGACCAACTGTTCAATAGTGAAATTTCCGTTACCCACCTGGCGCTGACAGGAGGTGAGCCGCTCCTGCACCCCTTAGAGACAATTGAATTTTTCAGGAAGGCAAATGTGTATAAACCTGCCATTCATACCAGGTTATACACAGCAGGTGACCTTCTAACAGAGAATATCCTTACAGAATTACAGTTAGGTGGTTTGAATGAAATTCGTTTCAGTATAAAGATGGAAGATTCGAAACAAAAACAAAAGCACATTCTAGAGAAAATAAAGCTTGCTAAGAACTTCATTCCCGATGTTTTGGTTGAGATGCCGGTCATTCCAGGCACTGAAAAAGAAATGAAGGAACTGTTGTTAGCTCTTGAAGACATTGGAATCTTTGGTATCAACCTGCTTGAATTTTGCTTTCCGCTTGGGAATACTGAAGCTTTTCAAGAAAGAGGATTCAAGCTAAAAAACCCACCTTATGATATTTACTATAACTTTTGGTATGCAGGAGGCCTGGCGGTAGCAGAAAGTGAGAAGCTTTGCCTGGAACTTATCCAGTTTGCCATAGAGAAAAAATTTAATATGGGTGTCCATTACTGTTCGCTGGAGAACAAGTTCACAGGGCAAATATATCAGCAAAATTATAATCAAATACTTGATGAAACGTACACTTTTTCTCCAGTGGACTATTACTTCAAAACTGCAAAGGTGTTTGGAAAGGACCGTAAAACGGTTCGCAAAGTGCTTGATAAAAAGAAAGTCTCTTATTTAGAGAATAGCGACTATGATTTTCTGCAGTTTCCAGTTGAAAGCATTCCGTTTTTATGGAAAAAGGAGATTCAGGTTATGATCTCATCCAATGTCATTGAAAATGATGAACATGGTCGTTCAATCAGGGAAGTACATCTAGAAATCGTACACCCGACTGAGCTGGAGAAAATGATAAGAAAGGATGATTGATATGCAAGCAACCAGGAAGGCGTTAAAGGTGGAAGAAATCGTTGACCTTTTTTATGCGCGACAAATCGCATACGACATACTAAGAAGGTTTTTCATGGAAGAGCCATCGAAGGAATATCTATCGTTATTCATACAAGAGAATATGCTGGATGGGTTTCCTTTCCAGAAAGAATCAAATATTATTGCGTCAGGTGTGAGATCTGTAAGGGGTTATCTGGAAAAATATAAACCGATTATTTCTTCAAAAGATTACGATGATTTGCATTGGGATTATACAAGGCTTTTGATTGGCCCATTCGAAGTACCAGCTCCTCCATGGGAGTCAGTCTACCTCCGTACTGATCGTCTGCTTTTCCAAAAGACAACGATGGATGTCAGGAAGCTATATCAAAAGTATGGACTTCAATCGACTGATTATAACATGGAAGCTGATGACCATATAGGGCTGGAATTGGACTTCATGTTCCGACTAAATTCCTTATGTCTAGAGTCGTGCGCTACAGTAGTGGACACATCTGTACCTGAAGTTGTCTATCTACTAAAAGAACAAAACAACTTTATGCGAAACCACCTTGGTAAATTTGCTCCAGCTTTCGCCAAGAATGTTATACAGCATGCAGAAACTGAGTTCTATGCAGGAATGGGAATGATTCTTGAAGGTTTTATTGATATGGATTCTAGCGTTCTATCAGAATTGCTGAACATAGAATTAATGAAGGAGTAAAAGGAGGGTACACCATGTTGGATTTAGTAGAAAAAATAAAAGACTTAAAGATGTCCAGAAGATCTTTTATTGGGTGGACATCTGCTACAGCAGCAACAGCAGCTATCCCGGTAACGCGAGGCCTAGTTGCCAAAGCAGAGAAAAATGCCGCAGACAAGGCGGAAGGAGAGGTATGGAAAACTGCAGCATGCTGGCATAACTGTGGTAGCCGCTGCTTAAACAAAGTCCTTATTAAGGACGGGGTAGTCATTCGTCAAAAGACGGATGATACACACGAAGACAGCCCAGATTTCCCACAACAGCGCGGCTGCCTAAGGGGACGTTCCCAGCGGAAGCAAGTATTTAGTGCAGACCGACTGAAATACCCAATGAAACGGAAGAATTGGGAGCCTGGAGGGGGTAACAAAGATCTGCGTGGCCGTGATCAGTGGGTTCGTATCTCCTGGGATGAAGCATTTGGCATTGTAGCTTCCGAAATTAAAAGGATTACAGGGAAATATGGAAATGAATCTGTCTTAGTCACTGGAGGAGATGCCAATATCACAAACGTGATGAAAGCGGCCGGAGGATATACAGCTTGCTATGGAAGTTCTTCCTGGGGAGCATGGAGATGGATTTGGGAACAGATGGGTGTAGGAGAAGGTCTAATTGTAAACGGTATTAATGATCGCCTGGATTTGAGAAACTCCCAGTTGATTGTCCTATGGGGTGCGAATCCTGCATGGAGTACGATGGGAAGTGTAACCTACAACTACCTTCAAGCGAAAAAAGTTGGTGCGCGATTCATCTCCATCGACCCGATGTATTCAGAATCGGCTAGGGTTTTTGAAGCGGATTGGGTGCCTATCCGACCTGGTACGGACGATGCACTTGCTTTTGGAATCATGTATACGCTTCTTGATGAAGATTCCCCAACCAATCCTTTGGTAAAGTGGGACTTCCTTGATAAATATACAATTGGCTTTGACGCTGACCATATGCCTAAAGGTGCTGATCCAAAAGAGAATTTGAAAGACTATATACTTGGAACTTATGACGGACAGCCGAAAACACCTGAATGGGCTTCTGAGCTTTGTGGGATAAAACCATCCGATATCCGTAAATTAGCTCGTCAAATTGGAGGAACAGAGCGCGTAGCTTTGTTAACAGGATGGTCACCGGCACGTATTTCAAATGGCGAAGGATGGGTACAGGCATTTTCAGCACTTGGGATGATGACTGGCCATATGGGAAGCCCAGGAAATATGACTGGTGTCAGTTGTTGGGAGTATGCAGGCAACATGGGTCCTATGCTCTTAACTTCCGGAGGTAAAGGAACGGCTAAGCTCGACAATAAGGTAGATAACAATATCAATGAGAACGAAATCTGGGATGCGGTACTGAAAGGTAAATTCCTTCAGCGCTATGAGGGAGAGCGTAAAGCTAATATTCAATTTATTTACCATAATTACAACAATACACTTCAAACGAGAAGTAATATTGCCAAAGGAATTGAAGCCCATCGGAAGGTGGAATTCGTTGCTGCGAATGCGTATGTACTCACAACCAATGCAAAATATGCAGATGTCGTCCTTCCTGTTGCTACTCAATGGGAAACTGAAGGCGCAGTAACTGGTGGTAACAGGGAGATTCTTATTACATGGTCAAAAATCATTGATCCGTTATATGAATCAAAGACCGACCAACAAATTGCCGAGGGTATTTTGGAGAAACTCGGTATAAACCCTAAAGAAGTATTCCCAATTTCTGAAAAACAACAATACTTCAACCAATTGGCTGGCAGTATGGTTGTCAAAGAAAACGGAGTAGACTATGAGCCACTTTGTACCATTACCGCAGCTGATATCAAGGAAATGGGAGTAGAAGGAAAACCGCAACAAGGTCGCATCCCTTTGAAGCAATTTATTGAGCAAGGAATTTATCAGGTGCCTCGTAAGTTAGGAGACAATTTTGGATTCATTGCCTACAAAGATTTTATCGATGATCCCAAAGCTAATCCAGTATCGAGTGAGAGCGGTAAATTCGAAATTTACTGTAAGGCAATTAATGAACTTTCCAAAAAAGCATACTCCGAAATCAAGCCAATCCCGGTGTATGAACCAAAAGTGCATGGTTATGAATCTACCTTTGAAAATTGGGAATCCAAGAAGAAAGGAAAATATCCATACCAAATTATCAATCCACACTATCTCAGACGTTCACACAGTACCTTTGATAACGTTCCACAGCTTCGTGAAGCGTGGTCAAATCCTGTGTATATCAGCAGCCACGATGCGAAAGAAATAGGCGTTAAAGATGGCGAAACCGTACTAATGTCAAATGAATTTGGCAAGTCACTCCGTCCGGCAAAAATCACAGAAGGGATTATGCCAGGAACCATCGGGCTTCCACATGGAGCATGGATTGATATTGATGAAGAGACTGGCATTGATCGTGCTGGTGCGGACAATTTATTCGTGCCTCACATTCCTAAGGGACTTGGTTCATCCGGTTTTAACCTTGCCCGTTGTAACATGGAGAAATGGGAAGGAAAGCCAATTGAAGAAGATGTCAAATGGCCGCAAAGAATTATCAAATTCTAGTAGAAAGAAGGTGTAATTCATGGTGCAAATGGGATTTTATATAAATGTTGCTGAATGTGTAGGCTGTAAAACTTGTACAGTCGCATGCAAAGACAAAAATGACCTAGAAGTCGGCAGGAACTTCAGAAGGGTTTATGATTTCGAGGAAGGATCCTACCCAAAGCCTTCAATGTGGCATCTGTCTATCTCATGTAATCACTGCGACAATCCGGCGTGTGTTCAAGGCTGCCCAACAGGCGCATTATACAAGCAAGATAAAGATGGAGTGGTCCTTATTGATCAGGATCATTGTGCAGGATGCAGATATTGCGAGTGGAACTGTCCATATGGCGCTCCTCAATTCAACGAAGAACTTGGTAGGATGAGCAAATGTGATACTTGTATCGATTTGCGAGAAAAAGGTGAAGACCCTGTCTGTGTATCATCATGTATCATGCGCGCGATCGAATTCGGCCCAATTGATGAATTACGTAAGAAATATGGAGCGAATGCAGATATCAAAGGATTACCTAAGTCATCCATTACAAAACCAAACTTGGTTCTTGGAGGAAGCAAATAAAAGGAGGGATTAACATGCATGAGTGGCCGTTATTAATATTTACAGTTGCTATTCCAGCGGCTACCGGAGGGATCCTCTTCCTTTGGTTAGTCTCTAAGAAACTCGAGAATAGTGGCAAGAATCTAATTAGTTTAATGAAAATTCCAGTGGTGGGCCTTGCCTCCATCTCTCTTATTGGGCTTGCTGGTTCATTTTTTCACCTTGGCAGCCCGATGAATGCTATCCATACCATCAAGGGCGTCGGACGTTCATGGATGAGTAATGAGATCATTTTGACGGGTGCTTTCATTGCTCTTCTATGTATCATTGCTGGGATGGTTATCGTTTATAAAAAAATTAATCCAATGTTGATGCTAATTACAGGGATTGTTGGGTTAGTTGCAATTTATGCAATGGGCAGTGCATATGCAGTTACCAGGGTTAACGGCTGGGATCACCCGAATACGTATCTAGTTTTTTATGGTACTGTATTTGCCTTAGGGCCAGTTTTAGGAGCAGCACTACTACTACCAAAACTAACTGGTGATCAAGTCAAGCAAGTGATTCAGTGGGCTTTTATTTCCGGTATCTTTGGAATAGGAATTCAGTTGATTGGCACAGCTATGTTCTCGGCTTACAGCCCAGAAGTGCAATTGATTTCAGGTATGACTGCTGCAGATAAACTTGCACCTTATTCTGGAATGATTGGAGCTCGATGGTTTATAGAGATCTTTGCTCTTGGAGTGCTAGGGTATATGTCACTAAGCGGGAAGCAAAAAGTCAATTATGCCTTTGTGATGGCTGCGTTGCTTGTATTCGTAGTCGCAGAAGGTATGAGCAGATATGTATTCTATGTATTAGGATCCTAAATTTACAAAATAATGAAGAAGAAAGACAGAGGTGAATGGTATGGGAGTCGTTGGAACTTGGCTGGAAAGTCTCGATTTTCAGTATAAAATTTCTGATGAATGTGTGCGTGATAAGAGCAAGAAAGCTACTTGCACAAATTGCGCTAAGGCATGTCCAGAACCGAGTGCGATTGTTATCACGGATAGAATCCCATCCATTCAACCTGACCTCTGCAAGGAGTGCGGCAATTGTATAGCTGCCTGTCCGGTCCAGGCAATTGAAGGAGTCTTTCCAAAAAGGCATGTTCAAGCTGGAAAACTACTTGCGTATAATGGTTCAATACCTTTAATAAAGGAGTTATTAATCCATGCATCGAATGGGATTCATTCAATCCTACCGCAAGAGCCCCTGAATGAAGTGTGGATAAAAAGAGTTGAATCTGCCAATAATCTACTATTTGAAATGGAAAAAAACACATTAGAAGTTCTCCATGTAAAAAGCATTAAGCAGAAGGAAGAGGCGGTGTCTCGCCGGGACCTATTTACGATGTGGGGGAAAGAAAGCAAGAAGCTTGCAAAGGATGTTACTCCTGCCAGCTGGCGTTTTAACCAAAAAAACCTAGAGCTTGCTCCTTATTATCCAGACTTTCAGTTTAACCAAGTGGAAATTAATAGTGAAAAATGTACACTGTGCCGAACCTGCGAGAGGCTATGTCCGAAACAATGCTTTGTATTAAATGAAGAAGGATTTAAAATTGCTCCGCAGTCCTGTTCAGGATGTATGTTATGTGTTGATAGCTGTCCTGAGCAGGCAGTAACAGTCAATGAAAAGGTATCTAAAGTCATGGAAGTGACTTTAAGTGTTTATATTAAAACCTGTACTGATTGTGAGAAAACATTCAAAACACTTCATAAAAAAGAGGGAAAATGCCCTGTTTGCTCTCACAAGAGAGAAGGATACCTTAGTAGCATGACTTGTTAAGAGTCCATGTTAGGTTACTTTTGAGGATGCTTCTAAAAACGAAAAAAAGCCCTTGCATTTGCAAGGGCTTTTTATGATGGAGAATAGGGGGCTCGAACCCCTGACCTCAACGCTGCCAGAGGAAACCCATTAGTTAAACTGAGTTAAATAAGTTAAATTAAAATCAATTAAGTCTTGATTTATAAGGGTTTGTGGACTGTAGTGAGCAATCTAAGTGAATCTAGTTCAATTAAATAAAATAAGTCTGTGCACTGTATTGTGCACTGGTTAGTTTTAAGAAAGCATGTGGTCAAAAAAGTTAGTTAAGTGAAGTCACTTAACTAACTTTTTTATTGTCAAATTGGATAGATTTTTAAGTGTTTTTTATATCCTACTCCATCAATTTCATATTCACTTTTGAAACACTAAAACCGTCATTTCGATAACTCATCTAGCGAAAGTTCAGTAAAATTATAAAAGAGCATAGCCATCTCTTAAGAGAGTGTACTTATCTAGTTTATTTTTAGTTGAACTGAAATTAAAGTCAATATCTTTTTTAGGATAATATGCCCTTTCATTTAAGCGTTCCTTAACGCATAAAAGATCACCTTTGCAATCTTTTAAAGCGTGTATAAGCATGTTATGGTTAATTATTTCAAAATTGTTTCGGTTAATATTGCCACTCCCAACTGTGCATCGTGTTAAGACATAACCATGAAGATTGAGGTTTCCAGGGTCGGTCAACTTTATCCCAAACGCTTTATAAATAAAGTCTGATGGATTGTCTAATATACCCTTATAACAGTTAGGTAATTGTTTTGTAGTCGCCTTTTCTAGTTCATCGTCCTTACTTTTTATTTCAATAGGAGTTACCGGTTCATTAAACCATTTAATTTCAAAGATAAGTAAGGTTTCCGATCTTTTGTCGAAAAGCGCAAAGTCGACATCAGTCTTGGAGGGCTTTTTTATAGGAACTTCTTGAGCAGAAAGTAAATGTGTATATTCTTCAATGTTCTTGTTTAGTTCGTTAGTAAATTGTTCTCCTTTTTGCTTATGCGAATCATCACCATAAATACGATTTAATGTTGAAAGTATATTTCTAGAAACTTGATAATTTAATACTACGGAAGGAGAAATGAGTTTCTTCCCATTTACCTCAACAATAGGTTCTGTGAGAAAATTTGAATATATTGGCTTCCCTTTTATATTCATCTTTTGGTAGTTTCCAATATAGGTTAAATCTTTTAATAATCCATTAACAACATCAGTTGATGAATACTTGTAGTGAAATTTATCCATTTCAAGTAGTTGCATTAGTTTTGGAGTATATTTTTTACCTTTGATATTCTCCATAATTTGCATAAAAGCTTTAGTCATTACTACTGCCCAAATTTCTTTAATTTGTTTGACCGAATAAGGTCCAATTTTGTAATCATCGGGAAGTTCAAATTCAATATCCAATTTTTTTATCATTCGACTCTTTACAGTTGTACCAGCATATATTCCAAGTGAGGAAATTTTTCCTACATCAAAACCTGGCATCTTATTAAACTTTTGATGATTATAATTGGTTAGTATAATTTCATTTACTGCTTCAAAATAAGCAATATCAGGAGCTGAGAATTCAATATGAATGGTGTTTTTATCGGATTCATATGAGCCTTCCTTCATTAAGCCTTGTGTGGTGGACTTAATGGATGCTTCCAAGCTTAGATATTCAAATGCAAGGTCAAACGCCTCTTCAAGCATAGAAAAGTTTTTCTGACCAGAAGTAGTTTGTGTACAATTAGGATTCCCATATCTATAAATCCACTCAAGAATAAGAGCTAAGGATTCCTGTAAGTCATAAATTCTTTCCCTTTGCCATATAGGATGAAAATAATTAATATTTTTCAACTTACTTAATTTCATCTCAAATAACTGGAGTGCTACTATTATTGCATCGTCTTGTTTATAATTTAACACTTCTAGTTTTGTGGATTTTTCATCAAAATAACTTTTTAAATTTAGTAAATTCACTCTAATCCTCCTTTAATCTATGGGGCTTATTTATCCATAATTATACAAAATCTTTTTATATTGATGTGTGAAAAAGTAAAATATAGTTGAAATATAATTAATTATTAAAATAAAATGATTTCTATTTTCTATTAAATGGTGTGTTGATCCAATTAGGGGATTGATGCACTATTTTTTTAATCTTTTAAGTTCAATAACACTTAAAATAAGGGACCGGTAAAGCTTATACAAAAAGTTATAAAATTGTCGAAAAATATTGAAAAAACTTACTTGCTTCATTGAAGAAAGTAAGTTACGCTTTAGTTAGTAAATTATGGAGTTGGAGTAAATGAATGGACTTAGAAAAGGAAGTAAGGATCTAATCAAAGAAATTAACCGTTCCATAGTAATTAACTTAATCAGGAAGTCGGGCAGGATCAGCAGGTCTGATGTTTCTAAAATCACCAAGATGAGTTTATCTACAATCACTTACATTGTGGATGAACTAATGGCCGTTAAACTGGTAAGGGAAGTCGGTGTTGCAACTTCAACTGGGGGCAGAAGGCCTGTACTGCTGGAGTTTAATGCAGATTACGGCTATACGGTTGGTGTGAAGATTGAGGAGAAAAGGGTTCTATTTGCTTTAACCAATTTAAATGCTGATATTTTGAAATTAGTAGAAAAGAAGTTTAACAGATTTGATAATATCCAGGATGTTGTATCGATGATTGCTGATGAAATTAAGGAGCTTTTACAAAGTGCTGATAAGCCAATGGAGCAACTTTTGGGTATTGGAATCGCTGCTTCTGGATTAATTAACCGCCAGGAAGGGACGATTGTTAGATCATCCATGCTTGGTTGGGAAAATGTTCCTTTATGTCAATTATTAAGCGAGCGGCTTAATAACATTCCTGTATTTATTGATAAAAATGTTAACGCTTACACAATGGCTGAATTATGGTACGGAGAAGGAAAAGAGCTGTCAAACTTCCTGTGTATCTCTGTTGGTGCCGGATTAGGTATGTCCCTCGTGGTCGATAAGAAAATTTATTACGGAGAATCTGGGGGAGCTGGTGAGTTTGGCCATACGGTAATGAAAATTGGCGGGTATCCATGTCACTGCGGACAAAAAGGTTGCCTTGAAATGTATGCATCTGAATTCTTTCTATTTAACCATGGCAGTGAAATAAAAGAAAGCTATCCTGAAACAATCATTGAAGATTTTTCATTCGAAGAAGTATCCACTGCAGCAGAACAAGGGGACGTTCTTGCAATCGAATTGATGAAATCATTTGGTGAAAATTTGGGATACGGAATACTAAATGCAATTAACGCACTTAATCCCCATACAATTTTGCTTATTGGAGAAGGGATGAAATACAAGCACTTATTCCTGGATGCCGCTGTAGATATTGCAAGGGTGAACTTTTTCTCTGCAGCAAATATTCAAACAGAAATCAGGCCAACAGAACTGGGAGATGATTCATGGTTAAAAGGAGCAGCTTTGCTTGCAATCACTCATTTGTTCCAAGCGCCAATCTATGAAGAAACTAAATCTATATTAAAGTGAGGTGAGAACATGGTTGGAATGACTAAAAAAAAGACAGCCTTTTGGATAGCTGTGTTCCTTTTGCCCAATTTAATAGGATTCTTGACTTTTATCGTTTTCCCGCTTTTATCTTCATTAGCCATTAGCTTTACGAACTGGGACCTAATATCCACTATGGAATTCGTCGGTATTGATAATTACAAACAGCTGATGGCTGACAAAGAATTTTGGGCAGCATTTGCCCACACAATCACTTTTATCATTGGATATTTACCTTTAGTGATGATTTTCGGATTAGCTTGTGCTTTGCTGCTTAATCGAAAAGTAAAATTAAGAGCGTTCTTCAGAGCAGCGTATTTTTTACCAGTAGTGACATCCTGGGTTGCCGTATCTCTTGTCTGGAAATGGCTGTTTAACCCGAGTTATGGATTAATAAATTACTTCTTATCATTTGTTGGTATTGAGGGGCTGAATTGGCTCCAAGATGAAAGTCTAGCAATGCCAGCGATCATCATCACAAGTGTCTGGAAAGACATTGGATTTGTTATGGTACTCTTCTTGGGCGGCCTACAAAATATTTCAACCTCCTACTACGAAGCCGCAGATATCGATGGGGCAAATTCCTGGAAGAAATTCTGGAATATCACCCTCCCGCTTTTGACACCTACGACCTTTTTTGTAACCATCATTTCTTTGATTAACTCATTCCAAGTTTTTGACCAGGTCATGATTATGACTGAAGGAGGCCCTGGCGGAGCTACAAATGTTCTAGTTCAAAACATATACAATCACGCTTTCCGGTATTTCGAAATGGGCTACGCTTCCGCAATGTCATGGATTTTATTCATAGTCATATTTGTGATTACTTTGATCCAGATGAAAATGCAGAAAAGGTGGGCGGATTGAACATGGAAATGAATACGGTTACAAAACAATCAACTGTCATTCAAAAAGATTATGAACTTACAAGTCTCAGGATATTTAAAAAAGGTTTACTGTATATCGTTTTGATTTTAGGTGCAATCGCAATGCTGCTTCCTTTTCTATGGATGATTTCTACTTCATTAAAGAATCAAGGAGCAACAATGGTCTTTCCACCCCAGTTTATCCCTGATCATGCAACCTTCCAAAATTATAAGGATGTGACTGAGGCATTCCCGATGCTTCACTTTTTGGGGAATTCCTTGTTAGTTGCGGTTCTGACAACTTTGGGCCAACTGCTTTTATGTTCTATGGCAGCTTATGCGTTTGCCAGGATGCAATTTTGGGGCAGGGACAAACTTTTCCTATTATACCTGGCAACAATGATGGTTCCAGCACAGGTCACCATGATACCCCAGTTTATTTTAATGAAAAACTTTGGATGGCTTGATACATATCAGGCATTGATCGTCCCTGGATTGTTTAGTGTTTTTGGAACCTTTTTGTTAAGGCAGGCATTCTTGTCGATTCCGAAAGAACTCGAAGAGGCTGCATTCATGGATGGTGCCAACCATTTTTCAATATTCTGGCGTGTAATCATGCCGTTATCTAAACCAACACTCGCGACGTTAGGCATCTTTTCATTCATGCAATCTTGGAACAATTACCTATGGCCACTTATTGTAATTAATGATAAAAGCTTTGCTACCTTGCCGCTAGGATTATCTCTTCTGCAAGGGAGGTGGGAAACGAATTGGAACATGATGATGGCAGGCGTAGTCATTAGTGTTTTGCCAATACTTGCAGTCTACCTATTTGCACAGAAGTACTTTATTCAAGGAATGACAATGAGTGGAATGAAAGAATAAAAAGGGGGAATTAAGATGACTCAGAAAAAGCTTGTTTCGGCTATCGTTCTACTATTTATGCTTACTTTTACTGTATTGGCAGGATGTTCTGATTCGGAAAAGAGTTCTGGAGACAGCAAAGATGAAAAGGTAACCATCAATTACTTTACCTTTTCACCAGGTACTGACCATGAAAAAGACCTACAGGACATGATCAGTGCTTTTGAAAAGCAAAATCCAAATGTAAAAGTAGATTATGAGATTGCTGCTTATGATGATTATTTTACAAAACTGCAAACCATGATTGCTGGCGGCAAAGCACCGGATGTATTCGAGCTTAACTATGAAAACTTCGTTAGCTATGCTTCAAAGGGAGCTTTAGCGGATCTGTCTAAATATATTGAAGAAGATAAGGACTTTGATCCATCTAAATTAAATCAAGAAGCATATAAAGCTTATCAATATGAAGGAAAGCAATATGGAATGGTGGAAAGCTTCTCAAACGTTGTTACTTTCTACAATAAAGACTTGTTTGATAAAGCAAAAGTGGATTATCCAACTGCGGAATGGACATGGGAAGATGAATTAGCAGCAGCTCAAAAACTCACCAACAAGGATGAAAAGATCTGGGGTACTTATGCACCGATTCAGTTCCATGAATTCTATAAGGTTATCGCTCAGAATGGTGGATCTGTATTCAATAAAGATAAATCAGAAGTAACAATCGATAGCCCTGAAAATGCAGAAGCACTTCAATACATGGTTGATAAGGTGAACAAATATAAAGTGACTCCTTCTGTAGGTGATCTTTCTGGCCAGTCACCAGAAGATTTGTTTAAGAACGGTCAAATCGGTATTCTGCATACTGGAATATGGATGCTATCCGCTTTTAAAGATGCACCATTCAAATGGGATATTGCACTTGAAGCAGGCAATACTCAAAAGGCTCACCACTTCTTCGCAAATGGATTAGCAGTTTCAAAGGACTCTGATGCTCAAAACGCAGCTTATAAATTTGCACGCTTTATGAGCGCTAGTAACGAAGCGGCAGAAATTCGAATTGCAAGTTCATGGGAACTCCCAGCAATTACAAATGAAGAGATCTTAAAGCCTTACCTGGAACAAACTCCTCCAGAAAGCAGGGAAGTTATTTTTGAAGCTATGGATACGCTTGTTTTACCTCCAGTAATTGAAGATTGGAGTAAAATGAGTGACCTGATCACAAAGGAACTAGAAAATGTGGTGAATGGTAAAAAGAGCCCTGAAGAAGCATTGAAAGTTATGCAGGGAGAATTAGAGAAGCTGAAGTAATCAATTCTGGAGAAGGGTATCGAGGCATCCTCATATCCTTCTCTTCTAACATAAGGGGAGAGACATATGGATTCAAAAGCAATGTACAGCAAGCTGCTTAAAGCTCATGTATACCAGTTAAATAACGATTATCCATCCTCGGAAAGAATTCTTCTTAATTACAAACCTCAACTTGATAAGGACAGTATATACCTTATTGCTACCTGGCTATGGAATGTGCAGAACCATTTAAAAGAGACGAATAGTGAGAGCCTGAAAGGAGTTAATGTTCAACCTTACTTAACGTTTCTCCAGGAAAATTGGAGAAAACCTTTTGAACGTATTTGGGGAGACGGCAAAAAAGATATTCATGTTTCGAACATTGCAATGGTATATGCGGCATTAACTCAATCCAAAAATAATCTCCAGCAATATGAAATCCAAAAAACAATCACAGAAATCAGAGATTTTGTCTTTGACTCTCTACTTTCTGGGGGGATGTTGCTTAATGCAGTGAATGAACGGCAAATCTCATTGGATATGCTTACTGCAGTTATGCCATATGGATTGTTTTCTCCGGAGGACTTAATTGTGGTCGAAGCAGTTAGTCAAATCGAAAGACAGTTAGTTAATAATACAGGGGCACTAAAAACGATTGAAAGCAAGAAAGAATCTTCTTCAGCAACCGCGCTATTATCATTATATTTTTTGGAAAAGGGCAACTATGAAAAAGCGAATACATATTTAAACTTGGCACAAAGCCTGCTTGGAAAAGAGTCGACCGAGGAATCAGAGCTAGGTAAAGTGATTTTTGAAATGATAGAACACTATAAAGTTGATCCAATAGAAGAGTACAAAATTTTACATACACCATATGGCAATCATAACATTTACGAACCGCAGCTTACAGAACGCAGTCCACATGATCCGACAACCGAAGACCCAATAACAGTAGCATGCCAGGTATGGCCTGAAGGCGAAGTAGATACGGTTTTATTAACTCTAGAGTCAGCTAGCGGTGATATCGTAAAGACAAATGAGTTATCCAGGAAATATGTTGATGATAAAAAAGTGTACATATGGACTGGAACTATAGAGCCGCTGACCAAGCAGGAGGAATTCAGTTATCATTTCTCTGCTTATAAAGGCGAGAGCCTTAAGGTGCAATCAGAGCGGTTTCCAATCACACCTCTAAAACGCCGGGTACTAAATGAATTCCGCCTATTTGAAAAGGCTGAGAGTGAAGTAGTCTTGTTAGCGAAAGATGAGGATGGTTTTTCTTCACAGGTCAATTTGGGCTTTAATGAAGACCAGTTTTATATAAATATTGATTCTAATATCAACCAGGAATTCCTCCAGGAAGAATGTGAAGCTCTTACCCTAAAATCCATAAACCAAGAATTTACTGTTGATCTGAAGTTAGATCCTTTTTTTATCTGCATAAGAGATGCCAACAAAACACTGATAGAGTCACATGATTTCCTTTCCTTTATTGAATGTACGACTGATAAGAATGGGTATATAAGGAATTTAAAGCTTAATTTTCATACACCGTTGAACGAAAGCTTTTATGGATTCGGTGAGAGATATAACGCTGTTGAGCAGCGCGGGAATATCATTGATTGCTATGTTTATAATCAGTATCGAGACCAAGGTACAAGGACTTATATGCCTGTTCCTTTTTATATCAGTTCACTGGGATATGGCTTGGTGGTTAATACCAACAGGTACACTCATTTTGACATCGCTCACTCATTGAAGGATGCCATGTCTATAAAGATAAGGATGTCAGAAAAAGAACAAAGCACCTCTATTACCGCATTCTTAGGAACACCTAAAAAAGTGATTAAATCCTTTACTTCGAAAACTGGCAAACCAGTATTGCCACCTGTTTGGGCGTTTGGACCCTGGATGTCGAGCAATAACTGGGACAGGGACAGTCTGACCCGTTCAGAAGTTGAGAAAACAAACAAATATCAGATACCAGCGACTGTTCTAGTCTTGGAACAGTGGAGTGATGAAGCCACTTACTACATGTTCAATGATGCCCAATATGATGTGAAAGGTAATGGAGAAAGTCATTCCTACAACGAAATGGAGTTTCCTGAATGGGGACGATGGCCGGATCCGAAGGGATTGTTTGAATACCTGCATGATAACGGGTTGAAAGTTCTTCTGTGGCAGATTCCGATTAAAAAATACTTGAACAGGCAAACGCATCCACAAAAAGATGCGGATGAAAAATATATGCTGGAAAATGGATATGTTGTCAAAAAGAAAGACGAATCTCCATACAGGATGCCTGAAGGCTGGTTTAAGGAAAGTCTATTGATGGACTTTTCAAATCAAGGAGCCAAAGAATGGTGGTTTAGCAAACGGAAGTATTTGCTTGAAATTGGAGTGGATGGATTCAAAACAGATGGTGGGGAGTTCGTGTTCGGAGACGAATTACTGTTTGCTGATGGGAAAACCGGCGACGAAATGCGCAACTTGTACCCAAATGATTATATAGAGGCGTACTACCAATTTGCTAATGACTTTAAAAGCGGAGATGCAATGACCTTTAGCCGTGCCGGATATATGGGAGCTCAAAACTTCCCGGCACATTGGGCAGGGGATGAAAGATCGACTTTTGACGCCTTTAAGCGGTCTTTGGCTGCAGGTATCACTTCTGGAATGTCAGGAATTCCATTTTGGGGCTGGGACTTAGCGGGATTCAATGGTGATATTCCAACGGCCGAATTGTATGTCAGATCTGCGGCTATGGCGGCCTTTTGTCCAATCATGCAGTATCACGCTGAAAGCAAAGGTGAGTTTAATCAGGATCGCACTCCATGGAATATTGCGGAGAGAACCAATCAAAAAATTGCTATTGAGGGATATAGATTTTATGCCAATGTCCGAATGAACTTGCTCCCTTACATTTGGAACGAAGCAAGAAAAACTAGTGGAACAGGTATTCCATTAATGCGCTCCTTATTTATGGAGAACCCCGAAGATCAACGTGGTGAAGGAGTATTCGACCAATATTACTTTGGGTCTTCTTTATTGGTTGCTCCTGTAACAGAAGAAGGTGCAACTTCAAGAAAAGTTTATTTCCCTGAAGGAACTTGGTTTGATTTCTGGAATGGAAAAAGAATTATTGGTCCTGCCTATGAATTGATTGATTCACCACTTGACCATATTCCTGTTTACGTAAAAGAAGGGGCCGTAATTTTAACAAATGTAGATCAAACGCTTCAGATAGGTTCTTGGGTTTCCAATGACATTACCAGTTATGTCAGACCTTTATTAAGGATTTATTTAAAGGATGGATTATCCGAAAGAATCAATGACCACCTGAATAATCAATGGGTTGTTGACGTCATAGAAGAATCGGATAGATGGAAGATTTCAGTAAGTGGACCAACAGAAGAATTTGAAGTTTATCTACCTGAAGAAGCTAACTCTGAAGGAAAAGCTGTTTTTATAAACGGAAAGAAAAAAGCTTGAGTTCATGGAGGTATGAATGTGTTAGATACAACTAGTTTTGCTATCCTTCCAACCCAGGAAAAGATCGAAGGCGAGCCTAAATTACATGTCGGGTCAGTCAAATCTTTCGCGTGGAAAGATCATATGCTAACAGGCACTAATGAGCATGGTGAGTTTTTGATTTATTTTGCTGAAAAAAAGATTCCTAGAATTATAATAAATCCATTTGGAAAAGTAGAGTCGGCATCGAGCATTGCTATTTCACTTAAGCAAGTTCCTCATGAGGCAATGTTTCAGGAAACGAATGACCTATTAATGATTACCTGTGATTCGGTAAAAGTTGAGGTGACCAAAGAACCTTTCACAATAAAGATATCGAATGACCAAGGAACAATCTTCCGATCGGGGAGTCCGTCAGCTTTTTATAAAAACAGTGGAGAAGTCTTTTTTGATGCACTGATGGAGACTGATGATGTCTTTTACGGATTTGGGGAAAAGACTGGATTCCTCAATAAGAGAGGTTCGAAACTGTCGATGTGGAATACGGACGTTTATGCACCGCACAATAAGGACACTGTCGAGCTGTATCAATCCATCCCATATTTTGCTGTACATAACAAGCAGAGATCTTATGGACTTTTCTTTGATAATACATTTAAAACCGAATTTGATACCCAGACTTACTCAAATAAATTCAGGATGAGTGCCAATGGTGGCCAACTCGACTTCTACCTTTTTGCTGGTGGAGATTTAAAGGAAATCACCACCCTGTACACCGAACTGACAGGAAAGATGAGTCTGCCACCCAAATGGGCGATTGGATATCATCAGTCTCGCTATAGCTATCGATCAGAAGAAGAGGTCCTGGAGGTCGCTAATCGTTTCAAAAATGAAGGTATCCCATTGGATTGTATATTTTTCGACATCCATTATATGAGGGATTATCGAGTATTTACCATTGATAAGGATCATTTTCCGAAACCTGATAATCTGATCTCTACCTTATTAAATACCGGGATTAAGGTTGTGCCAATTGTAGATCCAGGAGTTAAAAAGGATGTTCAGTATCCTGTGTACGCAGAAGGGGTAAACAAGGGCTTGTTTTGTAAGTATCTTGATGGACAGATTTATTATGGGGATGTCTGGCCTGGAACGAGTGCATTTCCTGACTTTATGAATTCTGAGGTAAGGAATTGGTGGGGAAATTTGCACAAATTCTATACCGATCTCGGCATTGAAGGAATTTGGAATGATATGAATGAACCGTCTGTCTTCAATGAAAGCAAGACCATGGATCTCGATGTGATGCATGATGTGGATGGAGAACTGAAACCGCATTTGGAGATGCACAACACCTACGGACTCTATATGAGCAAAGCAACTGCCGAAGGACTTTCAGAGCTACTCCCCGATAAACGTCCTTTCGTTTTGACCCGTGCTGGTTATGCGGGTATCCAAAGATATGCCACCGTCTGGACGGGAGATAACCGAAGCCACTGGGAGCATCTTGAAATGTCACTGCCAATGATCATGAATCTTGGCATATCAGGGGTTGCTTTTACTGGAGCGGATGTTGGCGGTTTCTCTTCTGACTGTACACCTGAATTGTTGATCAGATGGACACAGGTCGGGGCTTTCATGCCTTATTTCAGAAATCATAGTGTACAGGACAGTATCCGACAGGAGCCATGGGTTTTTGGTGAAGACACAACTGAAATAGTAAAAAAATACATCAAGCTGAGATATAAGTGGCTCCCTTATCTATATTCCCTTTTCCATGAGTCATCTCAAACGGGAGTTCCAATCGTTCGTCCTCTTGTGATGGAATATCCAGAGGATGAAAATACATTTAATATCAGCGATCAGTTCCTATTGGGGAGCAATGTCATGATCGCGCCTATTTTACGGCCGGGTACCACCCATCGGTCCATCTATCTTCCTGAGGGAGTTTGGTATGATTACTGGACTAAAGAATCCTATCAAGGTGGAAAGTATGTCTTAATAGAGGCCGCATTAGATAAGCTCCCAATCTTTATAAAAGAAGGAACCATTCTTCCTATGGGGTCAGAGGTTCAAAATACAACTGAAAATCAAATCATTGATATTGAAGTTTATGCTGGTGATAAAGGGAAGTTCAGTTTGTATGAAGATGATGGAAGTTCCCATGGCTATAAAGATGGTCATTATTCCATCACAAATTTCCAAACTGAAATGAATGACGGTTATCTGAGAGTTAATGTAAATATAAGCGGAGATAAGCAATGGAAAAGCCAAGTAAAAGGAATGAAGGTTTATGGCTACTCGGGAGACGTTAGGGTTGAGAATTTATCTGAAGTAAGGGAGCCAGAGAAATGGAAAATCGAGATACTGTAGTGGAAAAGGTAAAGAATGACCAAGAATGGTGGAAAAAAAGTATTGTGTATCAAATCTATCCTAGAAGTTTTTATGATTCCAATGGGGATGGTATTGGGGATCTGCAAGGGATTATTCAAAAGTTGGATTACTTAAAGGAGCTTGGCGTTGATGTGATCTGGCTAAGTCCAATCTATGACTCTCCAAATGACGACAATGGTTATGACATAAGGGATTACTACCAAATAATGAAGGAATTTGGGACGATGGAGGATTTGGATCATCTTCTTGATGCTGCTCATCAGCGAGGATTGAAAATCATCATGGATTTAGTAGTGAATCATACTTCTGACGAACACTCCTGGTTTGTAGAATCGAAGAAAGGCCTGGATAATCCGTATCGAGACTATTATGTTTGGAAGCCAGGAAAGAACGGAAAAGAGCCGAACAATTGGGGGTCGATTTTTAGTGGGCCGGCCTGGGATTATGACGAAAATACAAATGAATATTATCTGCATCTTTTTTCAAAAAAACAGCCTGATTTGAATTGGGAAAATCCAGCTCTAAGAAATGAAATTTACACCATGATGAAATTTTGGCTTGATAAAGGCATAGACGGTTTTCGTATGGACGTCATTAACTTTATTTCTAAGGTCCCTGGTCTTCCGGATGGGGAGGTTAAAGAAGGTGTTATATATGGGGATGGAGGTCCATACTTCGTAAACGGACCAAAGATTCATGAATACTTGAGAGAGATGAATGAAAAAGTTCTATCCCACTACGATATTTTGACTGTTGGTGAGATGCCGGGAGCGAGTACAGCAGATGCGGTGATGTACACAAATCCTGAAAATAAGGAAATTAACATGATTTTCACCTTTGAACACATGGGCTTAGATAGTGGTCCTACTGAAAAATGGGATCTCAAACCTTTGAATCTGGTTGATTTAAAGGAGAATCTGACTAAATGGCAAAGTGAATTGCATGGCACAGGTTGGAATAGCTTGTATTGGAATAACCATGACCAGCCAAGGATTGTTTCCCGGTTTGGTGATGACCAAGAGTACCGAGTGGAATCTGCCAAAATGCTTGCGACTTGCCTTCACATGATGCAGGGGACACCTTATATTTATCAGGGTGAAGAGATCGGCATGACAAATGTGAAGTTTGAATCGATCGAACAATATCAAGACGTCGAGACATTAAATATGTTCAGAGAAAAACGTTCTCTTGGAGTTCCAACAGAAGATATCATGAACTCGATTTATGTAAAAGGCAGGGACAACGCCAGGACTCCTATGCAGTGGAACGAACAAATTCATAGCGGGTTCACGAAAGGAACTCCATGGATCGAAGTAAATCCACGCTATAAAGAAATTAATGTAGAAGCCACTTTAGCAGATAAAGAGTCTATTTTTTATTACTATAAACATTTAATTGCTCTTAGAAAGAAATTAGATGTCATCACAACCGGTGACTTCAACCTATTATTGGAGGATCATCCAAAGATTTTTGCATATGAGCGGAGAAGTGAGAATGAAAAGGTTGTTGTGTTATGTAACTTTAGTAATGAAAAAATTGTAATTGAAGAAGCAGCATTATTAACCGAAATTGCTCAAGCAGAATTGATTGTACAGAATTATAAAGAAGTAGAACACGGTAAATTAAGGGCATATGAAACGTTAGTTTATTATCAAAAACGTAATTCATAACGAAAAAAGCTGCAAAACCAATTGGTTTTGCAGCTTCTTTAGTAAGTGGAGAATAGGGGGCTCGAACCCCTGACCTCAACGCTGCCAGCGTTGCGCTCTCCCAGCTGAGCTAATCCCCCGTATCTAATAGATAAGGTACAAGAAAGATTATATAACCATCTTGCTGGACATGCAAGACAAAATTTTATAAGTAAACTAAAAAAGCCGCAACTCAGCGGCTTTTCTCATAATCCTTCAATCTCAACCCTGTTAATGCCCTCGATTTCAGACACCGTCTCATAAACATCTGTAGTCTTTCTGCGGAAGTCCACTGTTACAATCAATTGCACCAGCTGATTTCCTTCTGCAAGGTCCTTAATCCGGACGTTTTTAAGTGCAATTTTTTCTGTCTTAATCTTCGTGATAATTTCAGCTATGCTTTCCCGGCCATTGACATTGAACTGAAGGCGGATCTCTTTCTCCCTTAATTGTCTTGGACCTATGAAAGTCATTAGGAATGGTATGAATTCCACGCTTACGATAAGCAGCGCAACACCTGCAATGGCTTCCCAGTAAAATCCGGCCCCAACTGTTATTCCAATACCAGCAGCACCCCAAATCATCGCTGCCGTGGTAAGGCCCGAAATTGTGTCATTTCCTCTTCGTAAAATAACCCCGGCACCAAGGAAGCCGATACCCGATACGATCTGGGCTGCCAGACGGAGAGGGTCCATCGTGATATTCACGTCTTCATCCCCTGGGAACATATAAGCTGATTCACTTGAGACAATGGTCAAAAGACAGCTGACGATTGATATAACAAGGCTCGTTTTAAGACCAACTGGTTTTCTTTTAATCTCCCTTTCAAGCCCGATGACCAGGCCCAAGAAAGCGGAAATCCCTAACTTAAGTAAAATTTCCATATCAATTGAAAATACCATGTCGTTTCTCCTGCCCCTGATAAGATGTATTTAATTTCCCTAAAAATGACGGACTAAACTTTTCCAATAAAAATAAAATTTAATTCAAGATAAAAGTTCGATTTCATTGTAAAATACATATTATTCACATTGTGTTACTAAAGGAGAATGGAAATGGAATCACCAAAAGTAAATCCTTATGTGGCGGTAGCAATAGGTGTTGTGGCAGTCTCGACTTCTGCGATACTTGTTAAAGTTTCATCTGCACCGTCCGGAGTCATAGCTTTTTACCGATTATTCTTTTCTGTACTATTAATGCTGCCGGTGTTTCTAATAAAGTATGTTTCTGAACTTCGTCTTATTACGAAACGGGATTGGGTATTCACTGGGATAGCCGGAATTTTTCTGGCTTTTCATTTTATCCTCTGGTTTGAATCACTAAACTATACCTCAGTAGCAAGTTCAACTGTGCTGGTCACCCTTCAACCGCTATTTGCATTTGTTGGGGCCTACCTATTTTTTAAAGAACGAGTATCAGCTAAAGCAATTTTAAGTGGGATAATTGCGATCGGCGGCAGTGTCATCATCAGCTGGGGTGACTTTAAAATCAGTGGAAGCGCACTATATGGAGACTTTCTGGCGATTGTTGCATGCGCCCTGGTAACCGTATACCTTTTATTTGGCCAAACCGTCAGGAAGAGAATGTCTTTAATAACCTATACTTTTATCGTCTATAGCATCAGTTCAATTACTTTGTTCTTCTATGTAATTGCAGTGGGTGATTCGTTCTATCCATATCCAGCAAGCGATTGGGTTTACTTCATCCTTCTTGCTTTGATCCCAACTTTGCTTGGGCATACATTGTTTAATTGGTCTATAAAATGGATTAGCGCCTCGGTCATTTCTATGGCGATACTATTTGAACCAGTGGGCGCAACCGTACTTGCCTTCTACCTGCTCGGTGAAAAAGTAATTTTGACACAGGTGATTGGAGGAATAGTTGTTATTGCTGGGATAACATTGTTTTTAGTAGATGAAAGAAAGATGAAGCTGAAAAATCAAGCCGAAATCAAATCAATCTCGGGGTAGGGGATGAACGTGCAAATTAGAAAAGCTACGAAAAATGACGCGAGCGGTATTGCCAAGGTTCACGTTAGAAGTTGGCAAGAAACTTACCAGGGAATGATAAGCCGGGATTACTTGAATTCTTTAAAGGTAGAGGACAGGAAACCTTTATGGGAAAAAAGCTTGTCAGAAAGTGCTGATACATCGCCGGTTTTCGTCGCTGTTAATCCAGAGGGAGAAATAGTTGGCTTTGCATCTTTCGGAAAAGAAAGATCAGGGAACTTTAAAGCCGATGGAGAATTGTACGCGATTTATATCCTTAAAGAGTACCAAAGAGGAAAACTGGGCCTGAGGCTGCTTTTAGCAGGTTTGGATGATTTGCTGAAGCAGGGTTATGAATCCTTGCTCGTTTGGGTGTTAGCTGATAATGAAAGTCGAAGATTTTATGAAAGCCTTCAGTCACAAAAAGCTGGGGAAGAAGTTGTGAAAATTGCGGGCAAGGAATATATCGAAGTAGCTCATATATGGAGAGATTTAAAGTTGCTGCATCAGACTACTATAGAAAAACTGTAAGAATATAGGTGCAAATCAATCTGTAAGGTACAAACAAAAAATCCCCTTTAAAGAGGGGATTTATTAAATGAATAGGTAAGTGAACCTTGAAAACAATAATGCACAGACAGAGCTGAAAATAAGAGTTCCTCCGTGAACCTTTCCTTCAGTGTTTGCGATTTTAATGGCTTCAATGTAGGCAATGCTGAATAATAGTATCGCCATGATTAGTGAGAGATAAAGTGCGATTGATTGCAGCAAATACGGTCACCTCAGTAAATTAGTTTGTCCAAAGAATTATATGAGCACAAGTGAGAAATTATTAATAAAAGTAATAATAAGAAGAAACTCGGAAAACCAAAAAGAATTCTCTCATTGTGAAAAATTCTTTTAAAATTATATTGCAAACATATTTTATCCATGGTATATTTAATCTCGCTTCAGGAAAACAACGTTGAATTAAAAAACAAACATCAGTTTTTACGAAAAAGAAAAACAAAAATGATGTTGACAATAACAAATCAGCGTGTTATATTAATAAAGTCGCTTCTGGGCGACAAGCTGAATAACTTGCTCTTTGAAAACTAAACAAACAAGCGTCAACAAACAATAAATTTTCATGGCTTCTATTATAGAAGAACATGAGCCAACGTTTTAACTTTATGAGCTAACTCATAACTCTTTCTTGGAGAGTTTGATCCTGGCTCAGGACGAACGCTGGCGGCGTGCCTAATACATGCAAGTCGAGCGGATCTTCATTAGCTTGCTTTTGAAGATCAGCGGCGGACGGGTGAGTAACACGTGGGCAACCTGCCTGTAAGACTGGGATAACTTCGGGAAACCGGAGCTAATACCGGATAATCCTTTCTCTCACATGAGGGAAAGCTGAAAGACGGTTTCGGCTGTCACTTACAGATGGGCCCGCGGCGCATTAGCTAGTTGGTGAGGTAACGGCTCACCAAGGCAACGATGCGTAGCCGACCTGAGAGGGTGATCGGCCACACTGGGACTGAGACACGGCCCAGACTCCTACGGGAGGCAGCAGTAGGGAATCTTCCGCAATGGACGAAAGTCTGACGGAGCAACGCCGCGTGAACGATGAAGGCCTTCGGGTCGTAAAGTTCTGTTGTCAGGGAAGAACAAGTATCGGAGTAACTGCCGGTACCTTGACGGTACCTGACCAGAAAGCCACGGCTAACTACGTGCCAGCAGCCGCGGTAATACGTAGGTGGCAAGCGTTGTCCGGAATTATTGGGCGTAAAGCGCGCGCAGGCGGTTCCTTAAG